>CAVLAA010000062.1:0-12169 GCA_963660835.1 bacterium | reverse complement strand
GTCGAGAGTGGCGGTAAGATCAAGATCCTTTTCAGCCAGATATTTTTCGATATATTCATCCTGGATCGGTGATTTGTGCTGATTGATAAGGTCGACCTTCTCAGGGACAATATCAACAGCTGTAACATGATTGTGCTGAGAAAGAAGAACAGCAATAGACAGCCCTACATATCCGGTACCGGCTACGGCAATATTATATTTTTTATCAAGTATGGCTTTAGGTGCCTGCATTTCCTCCTGTTCTTCGAATAGATCTACTACTTCGAAGCTAAGGACTTCGGCAATAGCCTGAAGCTGATCGATGGAAGGAATGTAATCAGAGCTCTCAAGGCGGCTGATCATGCCACGGTTCATACCGGTTATGCCGGCAAGCTGGGCTTGAGTAAGACCTTTGTCTTTTCTTAGTTTTGTAATGGTTTTTACCATTTTGTCTACAGATAGTTTTTTCATGAATATCCTCATATGTCGTTTAAAATGACAAAATAATTTCGAATCTATTTATCAAATGCTATTCATAGCATATCAACCATGAATTAACGTGTCAATGGAAAAACAATGCAAAAAAGAAATTCCATTTTAAATGACATAACTGTAATATTTAAAATGGAATAAGAAAATTGAAACTCAATGATTTTTGGTCATTTTTGTTATCAATGCAGAGATATCGGCATAGGTGATCGGAACATATCTGGATTGAATGGGAACAGGAATAGAATTGACAGCTATAACGGATTGATGTAGTCTAAGACAAAAGAGGCAATGAAGCACTTGGTGCTTTACTGCCTCTATTTTTTTTAGAGGAAGTAAAATGGAAGAAAAAAGAGTTTTGCCCAAACAGCCATTTTTTGTGTTGGCTACAGATAAGTACAGTAAGGTTTTGCTTTATAAATACGGAATCTCACATTTTTATAGCTTCACCAAAAATGAAAAGAATGAAAAAAATTTCGAAAAAGTAGTTGTCGTACCGGATGGCTGTGTAGATATAATTTTCTGCTATAGCAATGATAAGTGCTGGGCTACTATAAATGGCACCGTTTTAAAGGCATGTACGTCTTGTTTTAAAGAAAAAGGCTATTATGAGGTATTTGGAATTCGATTTTTGCCAGGGGTGGTTCCGGCTGGATTTTCAATAAAAAATGTAGAATTGTTAAATAAGATAATCCCGCTTGAAAATGTAGAAATAGAGCAAGGATTTACAAGTTTAATGTTGTCTAAAACAAGCTTTGCTGACAGACATGCTGCATTCATGGAATACTATCTGAAGTATTATTTAAAACAGGAGGAGTTCGACAGCAAAAATCAGCTCAATAAATATTTGGTTAGTGAAATGGTTTCCTCATCAGGCATGAAGCCGATAGCTAAAATAGTAGAGAAATCAGGTTATTCAGACAGATATGTCAATAAGTCCTTTAAGGAAAATTTCGGGATCGTGCCAAAACATTTTGCAAAAATAATGAGATTTCAATATATGCTGGATCTTATAACTTTTGGAAAGGATGAAAGGATAGATTTTGCAGAATTAGCGGCAAAATTAGGATACTATGATCAGCCTCATATGATAAAAGAATTTAAAGATTATACAGAGATTACACCGCATAAATATATAAAAATGATGAATGAGGTGGGTTTTGTTAAAAGATTGGTTGTTAATAAATGTATTAACTGAATAATCAACTTGTACAAAATAATAGTTCGAAAATTTACAATAATTAACAAAAAACAAGTGCTATAGTTTGACCCAACAAAGGCGTTAGAGATTAAATCTAGCGCCTTTTCTTTTATCTAACAGAAGGGAGTGACGGTTGAATGGCAGCAGATAACCTAATTGATCTAAACAGTATTTACTGGAAGATACCTGGTAAAAATAATGACCAGGAAATTATTCATAATTTGGAATTGAAAATAAAAACAGGGGATTTTGTTTGCATTATGGGGCCAACCGGATGTGGAAAATCTACTCTCTTAAAAATTATGGCTGGTCTGATAAAAGTAGAAGATGGGATGTATGTGTACGATGGAGAAATGATAACAACCTCAATTCCGAAGAATAAACTTAAGAATGTTGGAATTGCCTATCAGAGTGACAGTCTTTGCGAATGGCTGACAGCAGAGAAGAATATCAGACTTCCGATTAGTGTTTTTGGCATCAAAAACGAGTTTGATGTTTCAGAAAGAATAGAGAAGATGATCAATCTGGTTGGTTTGAAGAATTATCGTGATTGCTATCCGCATGAAATGTCAGGAGGCATGAGACAAAGATGTGCCTTTGCCAGAGCATTGGTACATAATCCGAATGTGCTGTTGCTTGATCAGCCGTTTGGAGCTCTTGATGCAATTACAAGAAAGGCACTTGGAGCTGAGCTTTTAAAAATGTGGCATGAGGAGAATAAGACAGTTGTAATGATAACCAATAATGTTTCAGAAGCCTTGATGCTTGCAAATAAAGTAGTGGTTTTGTCAAATGCCCCGACAACTGTTGTTGAGGAAATAAAAGTTGATATTCCTTATGAGGATAGATTCAAAAATCTAATGGAGAATGAGGAATTTAATGTATTATCCGAAAAACTTGCTCTGCTCGTCAGAGCAGAAAAAGAGTAGGAATGAGGTGTGGCTGATGAAAAATTCTAAAGCATTAAATATTGCAGCTCCATTTGCAGCATTGATCATAGTAATAGTAATTTGGGAAATTTTAGTTAGGACTTTTGGAGTATCCGAAAAGCTTTTTCCTTCGCCGTCAGCTATTGGCTTATCTTTTAAGGATAATTTTTTAAATGTAATTTTCCCGGACATGCTGATTTCTATAAAAAATATTTTAATCGGTTATCTGATCGCTGTCCCAATAGCCTTTGTAATTGCCGCTTTTTGTTCGCAGTTCAAGCTTGTTACCAGAGCAGTAACACCTTTATTGGTAATACTGATGATTACTCCGATGTCAACTCTTGTTCCGATATTTAAATTAAACATGGGCGTTTCAGCATCTTTAAAAATTTTAGTTATAGTGCTTCAGATCACACCGGTAATAGCGCTTAACTCACTTTCAGGTTTTTCAAATCCTCCGGAAAAAAATGTAACAGTCCTGAAGGGAATGGGCTGCAGCAAGTGGCAAATATTTTTCAAGTGTGTTTTTCCAAATGCTATGCCGCAGGTTTTTACCGGACTTGAGCTTGGATGTATTTTAGGCACTATTGCTTCCATGGGAGCCGATATGGCAGTAGGACAGGGAGGCCTCGGTTACAGAATTTCGGTATATGCATCTTTTGCAGCAACTTCATCTGCATTTGCAACAATAATTGCAGCAGCTGCGGTGGGTGTAGTATTTTTCGAAATTGTATCTGTCATAGAGAAAAAAATAATAACTTGGAAGTAGGTGAGGGGCATGGAACCAAAGATAAAACTTGAGAATGTTGGGAAAAAATTTCAAACAAGAAGACAGGCTATTACAGCATTAAGCAATGTAAATATGAATTTTTTTCCGGGTGAGTTTGTTTCTATTGTAGGACCATCCGGATGCGGAAAGTCAACGATTATAAGGATGGTGGATGACATAATAAAGCCAACTGAAGGGAAAATAATTGTAGATGGTTTGGAATATGATAATAAGAAACCTATCAGCAAAGAAATGATAAAAAAGCTAGGATTTATCTTTCAGCTGCCAAATCTTTATCCTTGGCTGACGATTAGAGAAAATCTTTACCTTCCGCTGAAGGTATTTGGACTATTAGATGAGGAACACAAAAAATATGTTGAAGAACTTCTTAAAATGATTGGTTTATCTGACAGAGGGGATGTTTATCCGGGTGAAATTTCCGGAGGTATGGCTCAGCGAATTGGAGTTATCAGAGGAATGGTTCACAAGCCGCAGATGCTTATGATGGATGAGCCTTTTGGAGCTCTTGATGATGACACCAGAGAGAAGCTTAATCTTGAGATGCTTAAAATCTGGAAGGAAACCGGAATGACAATTATCTTTATAACGCACAATGTTTCAGAAGCGGTTTTGCTTAGTCAAAGAGTTTACGTAATGCAGTCGAATCCGGGAACGGTAAAGGCAGAGGTGAAGATTGACTTTAATGAACCAAGAAACCTTGAATTGTTAAAAAGCCAGAAATTTAATAACTACTGTGATCAAATTGAAGAATTAATTGGAAAGATCGATTTGAATGATGTGGTATAAGGAGATGTTTGACATATGGAAAAATTAAAAAAGACAAGCATTTTTTTAAATGGAATATATTCTGTAATTCCGGCGATCATCCTGCTGCTCATAATTCTGGCATTTTGGCAGATATATTGTACGGGTGGAAATGTGCCGGAATGGCAGCTGCCGTCTCCTAAAGGAATTTTGCAGGCATGCTTTTTGAACTTTTCGGAGTCGCTGCCGTATCTTGCAAGTACTTATTTCTGTATATTCATAGGTTTTTTACTATCCATTGTAGTGGGAATCGGTCTTGCGCTTATTCTTTCTAACTCAAGAATTTTGGCTGCGGCGTTGACACCGATTATAGTAGTTTTCTGCTGTGTTCCTATGGTCACACTTGTTCCTTTGCTACTTGTTTCAATGGGAACAGGGCCTGCGCCGAAGATAATAACAATTGTTATACAGTGTTTTCCGATTATCAATATGAATGCCTGTGTAGGCTTTGCAAATGTTGATAAGACAAGACTTGAATTAATGGAATCGCTGAAAGCAACAAAATTTGAATGTTATAGATACTGTATTTTCAGAGATGCACTGCCTTCTATTTTTACAGGAATAAGACTGGCAAGTGTCTTGGCTATGATTTCCGGAGTGACTGCAGAATTGTGTGGCGGATCCGGAGGATTAGGCAATCAAATCAGTTCCTTGCTTGGACTTTCAAAAACATCAGATGCTTTTGGATGTCTTGTATATATCATTATCCTTGGTCTTGTGATTTATGGAGTTGTAAGTGCCTTGGAAAAAAGATTAACAAAAGGAATGTAGAATTATTGAGGAGGAAAAATTATGAGAAGAAACGGATTGAAGAAAGTATGTAGCTTGGCTTTATCGCTTGGAATGACCGCGGCATTATTTGCGGGATGCGGTTCATCTGGCTCAGGCAGTACAGCAAGTGAAGGTGATCTTACTGTTGTAAATGTTGTTACACCAACAGCAGCTGCATCTCTTGACCTAGCATGGCTCTATGCAGCTGATGGAATGGGCTATTTCGAGGATGAGGGAATAAAATTGAATATCATCGAGAGCACAGATGGTTCAGATCCTAAGATTCTGGCTTCGGGGCAGGCTGATTTTGCCGGCTTTTCACCTTCACTTGGTATGGCTTCTGTAGATAGCGGTGCTACAAATGTGAAGGCTGTAGCGAATGTAGTTGCATATAATCATTTTGGTCTTGCTTACAATAAAGACAGCGGTATTTCCAGCTGGGCTGATATTGAGGGAGAAAGCATAGGATTCCTTTCAGATACAGGATCGGTTATCTACGATCCGATTCTTGCAGCGGCAGGTGTTGATCCGTCTACAGTAACATACGTAAATTATGGCTCATCGGAGTATGAAGCGCTTGATTCCGGTCAGGTTAATGTTATGGGTACATGGCTGTCAGAACTTTATATGTGTGAAGGAATGGGCTATGACTGGGGATACCTTTCAGGAGATGAAGTTCTTCCGCAGATTGCCAATTCTCTTTGGGTAAATACAGATTATGCTGAGGAGAATCCGGAAATTGTAAAGAAATTTGTAAATGCAACTATTAAGGGAATTTACTTTATGTATCTCAATCCGGAGGCTGTAGCAGATATCATTCTTGCCAGATATCCTTCAATCGAAATGAGTTGGGATGGTGCAGTTGGTTCTGTAGAAGGTAATCTTTCGGCTATGCTTGGAATGACTGATGAAGAGAAAAAGACGGTTATTGACTCTAACTCGATAGGAAAATTTGATATGGATAAGGTTCAGGCCACTATGCAGAACCTTTATGATGGCGGTGCAACATCTACGCTTTATACAGCAGAGGATTATTACACCAATGATTATCTTCCTGATTCCATCGATTATGATTCTATCAAGACAGACTCTGATGCATATGAATTTAAGTCGGACATATACAAGGAAGCAAACTAATCAGGAGCTTTTTTGAAAGGATGGTGTAAGACCGTGGCGAAATGGAGTCCTTATGCGGATTTAGTACTAAAAAATGCAACAATTTATACAATGGATCTGAAGATTTCCGAGATACAGGCGAAGAATTATGATTTTACAGTTATTACATCAGGCTATGTAGCAATAAAAGATGGAAAGATCATAGGAGTCGGAGAAGGCTTAGACGAAAGCTTTCTGGGATCTGAAACAAAGGTTGAGGATTTAGATGGAAAGGTAGTTATGCCTGGGCTTATTGATTCCCACATGCACGCCATGTTTGCAGGAATGGATCTGAAAAATGTTTCTCTCGAAAAATGTAAAAACATGGATGAAATGCTTTCGCTTCTTTTGGAGAGGGCAAAAACTGTTCCTGATGGAGCCTGGATTAAGGGAATGGCGTTTAATGAACTTGCTTGGGGCGATGGTGCGGTAAAGCCAACAAGAAAAGATCTGGATAAGGTTTCGACTACTCATCCGATTTTTGTTAAGCGGTTATGCTGTCATGTGATCGTGGCGAATTCAAAAGCTTTGGAAATAGCAGGCATTACAAAGGAAACTAAGGATCCGGATGGAGGTATCATTGGCAGATTTGAAGACGGTGAGCCGGACGGCATTCTCTATGAAAATTCTGCAATGGATCTTATAGAAAAAGTTTATCCGCCAATGACGGAGGAAGAACTTATAGATTCAATTGAAGGAATTGGCAAGTATCTCAACAGTGTCGGTCTTACAACAGTAATCGACTGCAACATGACATTTGATTGCATGAGGGCATACCTGCAGGCTCAGAAGGCAGGGCGCTTGACCTATAGAGATCATATGATGTTCTATTTGGATAAGGCTATTGGAGATGTGCCATATCACTTAAACAGAATTTATGAAATGCCATGTGTAACAGGCTTTGGAAATGATATGGTGAAGCTTAATGGAATTAAGGTCACTCTTGATGGTATTCCGGCTACCGGAACTGCATATATGCGAACAAATTATAAGCATATGCCTGAAACAAGAGGATATACAACCATTACACCTGAAGAGATGACAGAAGTTTGCAAATATGCCGCTAAATACAACTGGCAGGTGGGAGTTCATACAATAGGTGATGCAGCAATGGATGTAGCTTTGGCAGCTTTCAAGGCAGGCAGCGAGGAAAAAGATAATAAGAAAAATAGAAATTATCTTATTCACGCAGTAAATCCACAGCCGGATATGATGCCTTTAATGAAAGAAATGAACACTCCTGTTACAATTCAGCCTACAATTATGGGGACAATGGGAGAGGAGGCAATTCTTTCTGAGGATTACATTGATTTAAACCAGCCAGCAGGATTGTACTTTGACGAGGGCATAATATGCGGCGGCAGCTCTGATTTTCCGGTTGTAGACTGCAATCCGTTCATCGGAATGAGTAAGGCTATCACAAGAATTCATCTGGATGGAAAGGTTCATGGAGAAAAGTACAGAATCAGTGCAAAACAGGCACTTTTAATGTGGACAATGAATTCAGCATATTTCACCGGTGACGAGGATAAAATAGGGTCAATTGAAGTAGGAAAGTATGCGGATCTGATCATAGTAGATACACCTACGCTTACAGCTGATCCGGATGAGATCATGAATACAAAGGTGCTAAAGACATACCTAAATGGAAAAGTAGTATATAGCAGATAAAATATCATCACAATGAAGTGAGGGCATTGCCCTCACTTTTTGAGAAAGAGGAGGTTTTATGGCTAAAATAGCAAGTGTAGCAATGAGAGTAACGCAAAATGTAGAGGATAACATAAATTCTTACTTAAAATACATTGAGATGGCAGCGGATGAAGGGGTTGAACTTATTCTTTTTCCGGAGCTTTCACTTCAGGGATTTCCGCCAAGTATGGCAGGCTACGACAGAAATGCATCACTACACCAATATGAGGTGGCTGAAGTAATTCCGGAAGGAGCTGCAACCCAGACCATGGTAAAAATGGCAAAAAAATACAATATGTATATATGCTGGGGAATGACAGAACAGGACAGTACATGTTTTGACAAGTTATATAATGCATGTGTTTTGGTAGGACCGGAAGGCTATGTTGGCCATTACAGAAAAGTTCACCTTCCTGGAACGGAACGCCTCTATTCTTATCCCGGAAATGAATATCCTGTATTTGATACCAAGCTGGGCAAGATTGGCATTATGATCTGTTTTGACAAGATGTTTCCGGAGGCTGCAAGAATATTAAAAATAAAAGGTGCAGAGGTTATCCTTTGTCCAACAGCCTGGCCTGCTTTGTCGAAATCAGAAGATGATCCTTCACTTAGAATTTATAAAATAGCAAATGAAATGAGGGCTATAGAAAACAATGTCTATATCATTGATTCAAATAACGTAAGTGATGAGACTCCGGATGGATTTGAGTGTGGACATTCAAGAATTATAAATCCTGATGGGATCACTCTTTCAACCACAGGCTTTGATGAAGGTTTGGCAATTGCAGAGGTTGACCTGAAAAAGGGTATTACAACAACAATCAGTGCTTCTATGGCTACCTATTGCAGCTATCTTAAGGATAGGCAGGTAAATACATATAGTGAAATTTTAATGGAAAGAATTTAGGAGGTTTTATTATGTATCCAGAAATTGATTTTTTATATTTAAATGAAGAAGATATGATCAAAGCCGGAGTAAAAGACATGTCGGCTTGTATTGATGCAATGGAAGATGTTTTGAAATGTACAGCCACAGGGGACTATGTAATGGCCGGAGAAAATCATTCGTCCCATGGAGCAATGGTGAAATTTCCTAAAGAACCCAAGTTTAAAAACATGCCAAAGGATGAAGGAGATGACAGAAGGTTTATGGCTATGCCGGCATATATAGGAGGACCATTTGACCTATGCGGAATGAAATGGTATGGGTCAAATATGTCAAACAAGGAGAAGGGACTGCCGCGTTCGATATTGACTCTGATGTTAAATGACAAAATGACTGGTGCGCCTATTGCATTGATGTCTGCAAACGTATTAAGTGCTATGCGAACCGGAGCAATACCGGGAGTGGGAATGAGATATCTTGTGAGAAAGGGAGCAACCGTAGCAGGAATTCAGGGCCCGGGCGTAATGGGAAAAACAGGTCTTGCAGCTATAATGTCAACCTGCCCTGATATAGCTACTTTAAAGGTGAGAGGCCGAAGCCGGAAATCAATAGATTCATTTGTAGAGTATGTCAAAGAAACATATGCTTCTATAAAGGAGATTATAGTAGTGAATTCAGATGAGGAACTGATAAGGGATTCTGATGTTGTCTATTTTGCGGCAACATCCGGAACCGATGTGTCGACATACCTTAAAGTAGAGAAAGAATGGGTCAAGAAAGGCGCATGCCTTGTAGGAGTAAGTGCATTTAATGTGGATACAGCTTTTTTGGCTGAGGATTGCAGACTAGTTGTTGATTATATGGGACTTTATGAAGCTTGGGCCGAAGAATATCCTTATCCGACTTTTGGAACAATAAATATCATTGGTTCCAAGTTTACGGATATGATTCATGACGGTCTCATAAATAAGAGTCAGGTAGATGATATGGGCGATATACTTTTAGGAAATAAGCCCGGACGAACAAACGACGATGAAATTTTTGTATACTCTATCGGAGGAATGCCTGTGGAAGATGTAGCATGGGGAAAGATTTGCTATGAAAAGGCAAAATCTCTCGGAATAGGTACGCCTTTAAATCTTTGGAATAAACCGGATTTGGCTTAATATTAGATAATATAATGGCCTCCGCTTTGTATTGGCATAGATGTACCTGTATACAAAGGGAGGTCATTAAATCATTGCCTCGCAATAGGATTAAAAATATCCATAACCTTATTGAAGCTTTCATATGTTGAAAGCATATGAGATTTCATAGTAACTATGGCAGTATGTGAGTCATGTGCCTCGATTGCTTCTATTAATTTTTCATGAAAAGGAACACCTATATCAGAGCCTAGTGAACTTACAGTCTTTATCATTGCGGTTCTAAGGATTTCATATAAAATTTCATAGGTGGCAATAATAAGAGAGTTGCCTGTGGCAAGTGCAATGGCATAATGAAAATCAAGATCAAGATCTGCAAATGCAACATAATCATTTTTGCATGCCTGCTGTTTTTTATGTATTTCTTTTAATTTCTCAATATCCTTGTCGGTTGCAAATTCTGCAGCAAGGCCTGCGGTTTCTACCTCTATTGCACATCTAAATTGCAGTACCTCGTGAGCGCTGTGTGGCTGAAGATAAACATTTGGAAGAAGGACATTCTTTACCTGTTCACCAATTTTTGCTTCTATAACAAAAGAACCTTCGCCAAATCTTGTTTCAATAAGTCCCATTGTACTTAGGCGTTGTAGAGCATTTCTGATAGTTACCCGGCTGACATTAAATATCTTCGCAAGCTCGGTTTCGGAAGGCAGTTTCTGGCCGGGTGTCCATGCGCCATTTGAAATCTGATCCTTCATTTGATTGAAGACTTGTTCACTTACGCTTTCTTTTTTTACAGGATGCAAATCCATTATCATACCTCCTAAACGTTTATTGTGAAAAATACACAATGATTTTTTTTTTTTTATATTTAAACTGTGGAAAATTAAGAACGCGATTGACAACCTAATTCTTTAGAGTATAATCAAAGCATAAAGAACTTGTAATACAGGTAGTCATCAGTCTAATGTATTATAAAATTTAACAAAAAGTCTAAGCTGTGTCAATATAAAGCACATAAGTAAATGACTTTATATGGCACAGTAAAAATTTAGCTATAACCTGTAGGACAACATACAGGTTGGAAGGAGCAAATAATGAAAGCGTTAAGATTTCTTTCACCGCGCGAACTGAAGGTTCAGGATGTTCCGGATCCGGATCCGGCTGATGATGAGTGCCTGCTTAGAGTCAGAGCATGCGGCATATGTGGAAGCGATCCGGCAGGATATTTGGGACGTTCAGGACGAAGAATTCCTCCTATGACAATGGGTCATGAATTTTCAGCTGAAGTAGTAAAAGTTGGTAAGTCAGTGACAAAATTTAAAGTGGGTGACGGAGTAGTACCTCAGCCGATCAACTTTTGCGGAAACTGTGAATTTTGCAAGAAGGGCTTAACAATGCTTTGCAGCAATAAGAAGTTTTTTGGAGTGCTTACGACAGATGGAGCCATGGCAGAATATGTCTCAGTTCCTGAAAAGCTGCTTTATCCACTGCCAGAAAAGCTTTCTTATTATGAAGCAGCATTAGCAGAGCCATATGCAGTTACATATGGTGCTTATCGTAAGGCCGGCAATCTAAAGGATCAGATTGTATTGATAGTCGGAGCCGGAACAATAGGTGATTGTCTGCTTCAGTTGGTATTACTTGATAAGCCTAAGATGGTTATTGTTGCTGATTTGTCTGATACAAGATTGGAAAAAGCCATATCATTTGGTGCAACATACGGAATCAATACAGGCAAGGTTGATGCGTTGGAAGAAATCAGCAAGCTGACAGATGGACATATGATAGATGTAGCATTTGAAGCTGTCGGAGTGGAGCCTACAGCTAACCTGTCAATCAAGGCACTCCGTATTGCAGGAACTGCAGTATGGCTTGGAATGAATCAGAAAGAAATGACTATAAATATGCAGGATGTTGTTTGCTCAGCAAGAAAGGTTATAGGGTCGTTTAACTATACACATGAGGAATTTGGTGAGGTCGTACAGATACTTGGATCAGGAAAGCTTGAAGCTGATCGAATGATCACAAAAGTCGTTTCATTGGATAAGGCAGCGTGGGCCTTTGAGGAATTGATTTCATCACCGGATAATTACCTCAAAATAATCATTGATCCAACACTAAAGAAATGAGAGGACACTGATAGTGAAATATGGATGTTGTTTAAACATGGTAGCAACACAACCGGATGGCACGGGAGTTGAAAAGATTGAAGCCCTGAAAAAAGCGGGATTTGATTATGTTGAGCTGCCGACAGCTCAGATGGCAGCACTTACAGATGAAGAATTTGTCACACTGGTGCAGCGTGTTAAGGATGCAGGTATA
>CAVLAA010000061.1:5954-12337 GCA_963660835.1 bacterium | reverse complement strand
GAAAAAATGTCATTTTCAAACAGGATAAGGTGCCTTTATGACTTAAAGGAGCTTGATTATCAGGTCGGCTGCGGCTTCATGGTCGGTTCTCCATATCAAACATCAAGTACACTGGCCGATGATATGCTTTTTCTTTGTGACCTTCAGCCGGATATGGTCGGGATCGGTCCTTTTATACCACACAAGGATACGCCGTTTAATGCCATGCATCCCGGAACACTTGAACAGACCCTGTATATGCTCGGACTTATAAGGCTTACACTTCCTGATGTTTTGCTGCCGGCAACTACTGCTCTTGGCACTATCCACCCGCTTGGACGAGAGCTTGGCATACAGGCCGGTGCAAATGTATGTATGCCCAATCTTTCTCCTGTAAAAGTGCGAAAGAAATACGAACTGTATGACAACAAAATATGTACGGGTGATGAAGCAGCCGAATGCCGTGGCTGTCTTGAAGGACGCATGAATAAAATAGGCTACAAAGTAGTTGTTTCAAGGGGCGACCGTATCGGTCGGACCACAAACTTATAAAAGAGGAGTTTAGAGAGAAATGTACAAATACGATCCAAAATCATTAATAGCAGATGAATTTATTAATGATGAAGAAATTTTAGCAACGATCGACTATGCAGAAAAGCACAAAAATGACCTTGAGCTTATTAATTCTATTTTAGAAAAGGCTCGTCCTATAAAAACAGATAAAGGCTATGTCTGTGCCGGCTTAACACATAGAGAAGCATCTGTTCTTCTTGCATGCGAAGACCATGATGTTACAGAGAAGATTTTTAAAATAGCCGAGGAGATCAAGCTTGCATTTTACGGAAACAGAATAGTTATATTTGCACCGCTTTATCTGTCCAATTACTGTGTAAACGGATGTCTTTACTGTCCATACCATTTAAAGAACAAGCATATAGCAAGAAAAAAGCTTACTCAGGAAGAAGTAAAGCAGGAGGTTATCGCACTTCAGGATATGGGACACAAGCGCCTTGCGATCGAGGCAGGTGAAGATCCCGTAAATAATCCTCTTGAATATATCCTTGACTGCATTAAAACTATATACAGTATCAAACATAAAAACGGCGCCATAAGACGTGTAAATGTAAATATCGCCGCTACTACTGTAGAAAATTACCGAAAGCTAAAGGATGCCGGAATCGGAACATATATACTGTTCCAGGAAACATATCATAAAAAGAGCTATGAGGAATTGCATCCTACAGGTCCAAAGCATGATTACAATTATCATACTGAGGCAATGGATCGAGCTATGCAGGGCGGCATTGATGATGTAGGTCTGGGCGTTTTGTTTGGTCTTGAGATGTATAAATATGAATTTGCAGGTCTGATAATGCATGCAGAGCATTTGGAGGCTGTTCACGGCGTAGGTCCGCATACAATAAGCGTGCCGCGTGTTAAGCCGGCAGACGATATCGATCCTGATGAATTTGACAACAGCCTGTCAGATGAAATCTTTGAAAAGATAGCAGCATGTATAAGGCTTGCCGTTCCTTATACAGGAATGATAGTTTCAACCCGTGAAAACGAATCCGTAAGAGCAAAAATGCTCAAATGCGGCATATCTCAGGTCAGCGGCGGCTCAAGGACAAGCGTTGGCGGCTATGCAGGATATTCAAATGAAGACCGTCCTCATGATACAGAGCAGTTCAATGTTTCAGATCAGCGCTCTCTTGATGATGTTGTACGCTGGCTCATGCAGTCAGATCATATCCCTTCATTCTGCACTGCCTGCTACAGAGAAGGCCGTACCGGCGACAGATTTATGAGCCTGTGCAAATCAGGTCAGATCCAAAACTGCTGTCACCCAAATGCACTTATGACTCTTGCAGAATATCTTGAAGATTATGCTTCTCCTGAAACAAAGGAGCTTGGTTACAAGATGATAGAAAAGGAGCTTGGCAATATTCCGAAGGAAAATGTAAGAAAGACAGCACTTGAACACATAAATGACATAAGAAATTCCAATCGAAGAGATTTCAGATTCTAAAAAGAGGAGGCATCAACATGGGATTAAATGACATACCATCATCGCAGAGACCTCATATCAGTTTTTTCGGCAAAGTTAATGCCGGTAAATCCAGTGTTGTAAATGCAGTAACAGGTCAAAACCTTTCAATAGTCTCTAAGAAGCTTGGCACAACAACAGACCCGGTATCTAAAGCAATGGAAATACTGCCTTTAGGACCTGTTGTCATCATAGATACTCCGGGCTTTGACGATAACAGCGAGCTTGGTGCACAGCGAATAGAAAGAACCAAGCAGGTGCTGAAGAAAACAGATATTGCCGTGCTCGTAGTTGACTCTTCCATAGAAAGCAGCACGGATGACTGCAATACGGAGCTTATATCGCTTTTTAAGGAATATGAGATTCCATATATGATCGCATATAACAAATCTGATTTAAAAGACAGTGTATCTTTACCGGATGATAACTGCATATCAGTCTCCGCTTTAACAGGACAAGGAATATATGAGCTAAAGGAAAAGCTTGCCTCGTTTGCAAAAAAAGCAGAGACCAAGAATTTTATTGTAAAGGATCTTATAACAAAGGACGACCTTGTTGTTCTTGTAATTCCGATAGACGAATCCGCACCAAAAGGTCGGATAATCCTTCCTCAGCAAAATGTTTTAAGAGAAGTGCTGGATGCAAATGCAACTGCCCTTTGTGTTCAGGATACCGAATATGCCTCTCTTTTAGCTTCTCTTAAACGAAAGCCTGCGCTCGTAATAACAGACAGTCAGGCTTTTAAGCAGGTTTCGGCTGATACACCTGACGATGTTATCCTTACGTCATTTTCTATTCTTATGGCAAGATACAAGGGCTTTCTTGAGCCTGCTCTAAGAGGCATTGCTTCAATAAAAAACCTAAAGAATGGTTCTACAGTCCTTATCTCAGAGGGCTGCACACATCACAGACAATGCAATGATATAGGAACTGTTAAGCTGCCGAGATGGCTGAAGGAATTTACAAAAAAAGATTTAAATATAAAGACAACAAGCGGAAATGATTTTCCGACCGATCTTACAGATATCGATCTTGTGATTCACTGCGGCGCCTGTATGCTGAATCCTAAAGAAATGCAAAGCAGGACAAAATCAGCAATTGCACAAAACGTACCGATAACAAATTACGGAACTATAATAGCTTATTTTAATGGGATACTTGAAAGATCACTTGAAATACTTCCTGAATATAAATCTATTATTTAAATATCCATCAAACAGAAAAGAGATATGCAAAGCATATCTCTTTTCTGTAATGTAAGTTTGAAGGGGGCCATTAAGCCTCTTTTTTGTTGGCCTTTACAAGCTCTGTGAGCTTAGGAACAACCTTGTTAAGATCTCCGACGATACCATAATCAGCAACTTCGAAGATAGGAGCTGACTCATCTTTGTTGATAGCAATGATAAGATCAGACTCTTCCATTCCAGCAAGATGCTGGATAGCTCCTGAAATACCAATAGCAAAGTAAACGTTAGGACGAACTGTCTTTCCTGTCTGTCCTACCTGAAGTGCCTTTGGCTTCCAGCCTGCATCTACAACTGCACGTGAGCATGAAACCTGTCCGCCAAGTGCATCTGCAAGATCCTCAAGTATTTTAAAGTTGTCAGGGCTTCCAACACCACGTCCGCCGGATACAAGGATCTTAGCATCCATGATATCTGCAACCTGGTTTACAGCCTTAACTACTTCAAGAATTTCAACATAGTTATGATCCGGTGTGAATCCTGGATTGAACTCGATTATCTCTGCCTTATGAGCATCATCTTTTTCTCTTCTCTGCATAACACCAGGACGAACTGTTGCCATCTGAGGACGGAAATCAGGACATGCAATTGTTGCAATTGTATTTCCACCGAATGCAGGACGTGTCATAAGAAGCTGATTGTGCTTTGATTCTACGCCTGGCTTTGGAACCATCGGGAAATCTCCGATTGCAAGACTTGTACAGTCAGCTGTAAGACCTGTATGGATACGAGCTGCAACTCTAGGTCCAAGGTCACGTCCGATAGCTGTTGCACCGATAAGTAAGATATCAGGCTTGAATTCATTAACAGCCTCAGCAAGAGCATGTGTATATGGCTCTGTTCTGTATTCTTTTAATTCCGGATCATCAATAACGATAACCTTGTCAGCACCATAAGCTGCAAGTTCATCAGAAAGATTTTTAATTCCGCTGCCGATAACGATGGCAGCTACAAAAGTATTAAGATCATCAGCTAATCTTTTAGCTTCGCTCACCAATTCGATGGCAATACCATTTAATTTATTGTCAACCTGCTGAGCAAAGACATATACGCCTTTATATTCTTCTAAATTCATTTATTTTCCACCATCCTTATCAAATGATATGTTTAGCAAGCAATTTGTCACATATGTACTTAGCAGCTGCATCTGCATCAAGGTTATTCTGAACCTCTCCGGCTCCCTTACGAACCTTATCAGATGCTTTAGCGATCTTTGTAGGTGATCCCTTAAGACCAAGGTTTGAATCTTCAACATCTACAAGATCTGCTCTTGACCATGTTGTAATCTCAGCATCACATGCATCATTGATTCCGCCCGGAGTCATGTAACGTGGCTCATTGAGCTCAGCAAGTGCTGTAACAAGACATGGCATTTTAGCTTTTACAACATGATATCTGTCGTCATACTGACGCTGTACGATAACACTATCGCCTTCAATCTTAAGATCCTGGCAATATGAAATGATAGGGATGTTAAGACGCTCTGAAATCTGTGGTCCAACCTGAGCTGTATCACCATCGATAGCCTGACGTCCTGTGATAATAAGATCATAATCAAGTTTTCTAAGTCCACCGGCAATTGTCTGTGATGTTGCCCATGTATCAGCTCCACCAAGAACACGGTCAGTGATAAGGATTCCCTTATCAGCGCCCATAGCGATAGCTTCACGAAGGACATCTGTAGCCTTTGGAAGACCCATTGTCAATACTGTAACCTCTGCACCATACTGATCTTTTAATCTAAGTGCAGCTTCAAGTCCGGCTTTGTCATCCGGGTTCATGATAGCTAACATAGCAGCTCTATTTAATGTACCGTCTGGATTAAAGGAAACGCCGCCCTTAGTATCAGGTACCTGTTTAATACAAACAACTATTTTCACGTTTTCGTCCTCCCATTATTTCAAGATGTCAGCTGAAATAACCATACGCTGAACTTCTGATGTTCCTTCGTAAATCTCAGTAATCTTAGCATCACGCATCATACGCTCAACATCATATTCTCTGATGTATCCGTATCCACCATGAAGCTGTACAGCCTTAGTTGTGATCTCCATAGCTGCTTCTGCTGCATAAAGTTTAGCCATAGCTGCCTCTACGCTGTATCTGTCCTGAGTACTCTTTGCTACTGCTGCTCTGTAAACCAAAAGCTGAGCTGCTTTTGCTTTTGTAGCCATATCAGCAAGCTGGAACTGTGTATTCTGGAAGCCCGAAATAGCCTTTCCGAACTGTTTTCTTTCTTTTACATATTTGATTGTTGTTTCAAGAGCACCTTCAGCAAGACCAAGTGCCTGAGCTGCAATACCAATACGTCCTCCATCAAGAGTATGCATAGCGATATTAAATCCTTTGCCCTTCTGTCCAAGAAGATTTTCCTTTGGAATACGGCAGTCTGTGAAAATAAGCTCATATGTAGCTGATCCACGGATACCCATCTTCTTCTCTTTTGTTCCGAATGTAAATCCAGGTGTTCCCTTCTCTACGATAAATGCTGAAATCTCTTTCATCATTTTGCCGCGTTTCTCAACCTTGCCTGTTACAGCAATGATTACATATACGTCAGCCTCATGACCGTTTGTGATGAATACTTTAGAGCCATTAAGTACCCATTCATTTGTTGCTTCGTCAAATACAGCCTTTGTCTGCTGTCCCTGAGCATCAGTTCCGGCACCAGGCTCTGTAAGTCCGAAAGCACCGAGCTTTTCGCCCTTAGCAAGCGGTACAAGATATTTCTGTTTCTGATCTTCTGTTCCGTATGTCATGATAGGATCCATGCAGAGTGATGTATGAGCTGATACAATAACTGCAGTAGTTCCGCAAACCTTGGCTAATTCTTCTACGCACATAGCATATGTAAGAATATCACAGCCCTGTCCGCCATACTCCTTCGGAACAGGAATTCCGAGGAAACCGTATTTTGCCATTTTCTTTACGGTTTCAACTGGAAATTTTTCAGTTTCATCGACCTCTTGTGCGAGTGGCTTTACCTCATTCTCGGCAAATTCTCTGAACAAAGATCTGGCCATTGAATGTTTTTTGTCTAATGTGAAATCCATTTTTTTCCTCCAAACTTCCTTTTTTGCTATTATTTATTGTGAGCAATATAAAGGTAATAC
>CAVLAA010000061.1:0-5944 GCA_963660835.1 bacterium | reverse complement strand
AGGTAATACTGCTTCAACTATATCCGGACAGCTCACTTGACCAGCTCATGTCTCATGAGCCATCCGGTTAGCTTCTTATTTGTTTTTGAAACCCTGAGCCTTTCTCTTTTCAAGAAATGCTGACATTCCTTCTATCTGATCCTCAGATTCGAAACAATCTGAGAAAAGATCGGTTTCGATGTTTACTGCCTCATCGATGCTTACCTGCAGACCTTCATTTATAGCCTGCTTGCAGTTTCTTACAGCTATCGGAGCATTGCCTGCAATTCTGTTTGCAAGCTTGATCGCTTCATCCATAAGCTGATCCTGCGGATATATATGATTTACAAGTCCTATCCTGTATGCTTCCTCAGCCTTGATATTTTTAGCTGAATAAATAAGCTCCTTAGCCATTCCCGGACCTACAAGTCTTGCAAGTCTCTGAGTTCCGCCAAATCCAGGTGTGATCCCTAAGCCAACCTCAGGCTGACCGAATACCGCATTGTCGGAACAAATACGGAAATCACAGCTCATGCAGATCTCACAGCCACCACCCAATGCATAGCCGTTAACTGCTGCAATAACAGGAATCGGGAAATTTTCTATTTCAAGGAAAACATCATTTCCAAGCTTTCCGAAATCTGCTGCCTCTTCTTTTGTCATAGGTCTCATTGAACCTATGTCTGCACCTGCAACGAATGATTTTGAGCCGCCGCCGGTTAAGATAAGACATCTTGTATTCTCTGCATCTACGGCACTTAATGCCTCACTTAATTCAGATAAGACCTTAGGATTTAAAGCATTTAATTCTTTAGGACGATCGATCGTTATTATCCCTATCATTCCCTGCTCTTCATATTTTACAAATTCCATAACAGCCTCTCTTTCCTCTACTAATAAATCTTCTGAAATGTATTAGTAAATACAACTACCAAAGTCGTTCTTGCTGCCATGCAGCAAAAACGACTAAATATTCAAATCTTTATCTTTCTACTATTGTAGCGCAGCCCATTCCGCCGCCGATGCAAAGAGTTGCAAGACCCTTTTTAGCATCTGTTTTCTGCATTTCGTGAAGAAGCGTTACAAGTATACGGCAGCCTGATGCTCCGACAGGATGTCCGAGTGCGATAGCTCCACCGTTTACATTTACTTTTTTCATATCGAACTTGAGGTCATGTGCAACTGCAAGTGACTGTGCAGCAAATGCTTCATTTGCCTCAATAAGATCTATATCGTCTATAGTAAGTCCTGTTTTCTCGAATACCTTATTTGTTGCTGCAACAGGTCCTACACCCATGATTGAAGGATCAACTCCGCCTAAAGCTCCTGCTACCCATGTTGCCATTGGTGTAACTCCAAGCTCTTTAGCCTTTTCCTCGCTCATAACAACAACTGCTGCTGCACCATCATTGATACCTGATGCATTTCCTGCTGTTACGATACCGTCCTTTTTGAATGCCGGTTTAAGCTTTGCAAGACTTTCTGCTGTTGTTCCAGGACGTGGTCCCTCATCCTTATTTACGATAACTGTCTGTTTTTTCAATTTAACTTCTACAGGAACGATCTCATCATCAAATTTTCCTGCTTCCTGAGCTGCACAAGCCTTCTGCTGGCTTGATGCTGAAAACTCATCAAGGGCTTCTCTTGTAAGTCCCCACTGCTCTGCAACGTTCTCTGCAGTAATACCCATATGATAATCATTAAATGCATCCCAAAGTGCATCATTTACCATTGTGTCGATCATAGGAGCATTTCCCATACGATATCCGAAACGAGCCTTTGTCAATGCATAAGGTGCAAGAGACATGTTCTCCATACCGCCTGCTACAACGATATCTGCTTCACCAGCTTCTACCATAGCTGCTGCCATATTTACGCAGTTAAGACCTGAACCACAGACAACATTGATCGTTACAGCCGGTGTTTCAATCGGAAGTCCAGCTTTTAAAGATGCCTGACGAGCTACATTCTGTCCCTGAGCTGCCTGGATAACGCATCCCATGTATGCAAGGTCAACCTTTTCAGCCGGTACATTTGCACGTTTTAAAGCTTCTTTTATTACGATAGCTCCAAGATCTGCAGCCGGAACTGTGCTGAGTGCTCCGCCCATTTTACCTATGGCTGTTCTGCATGCCCCTGCTAATACAACTTTTTTGCTCATTAATTAGTTCCTCCTTTAAATATACATTTCGATGAATATTTTATCACACCTCGCAATGTATTTACACTTTTTTATCTGCAAGTTTTTACTCAAAAATCGTCTGAATAGCACTTTTTTTGCAGGATTGTCATTTATTTATCAAACCTACCGATATATATATTACCATTTGATAATTATTTGTCAATATATAAGTTGAAATTTGTTCATTTATTAAAATGTGATAAAAGAAAAGGCATAAAGGAATGATCCTTTATGCCTAAAATACATACTTAATCATATTTGACTTTGTTTTTTGATAAAAAAGCAATAATACTATCATAATTATCAGGTTTATGCGGATATGTACAATCCGTACATATTTTTATCAGATTTCCGTTTTTTTCCTTAAACCTGGGATTTCCCGGACAATTTTTAAACGAATACATCGGACAATAGCAAAAAAGGCAGTTAAAATCGCCTTTTAAGCTATGACATGGAAAATATTCGCATTGCATATTTGAAAAAAAACGTGATGATCCATTCATCTGATACACCTTCAATTCGTATATTTTTCTTTATGAAGCTCCCCGAGATTAACTATTCTGCCGTCAGGCTCCTTGATATCTATATTGTCAAGCTGTGCTCTTAAGTTTCTTCTTACAGCATCAAGATATTCTCCTCTTAGGACTGCCTGCTCTTCCTTTTCCTCCGGCGTAAGACCTTCTGTTTTTGCCTTTCTTGCTAATTCATTTATTCTTTCTATATTCATCCTTGCCTCTTTCCCGGCGCATTATGTGCTATATAGCAGCTTTACAGATGCTCTATATAGCTTATGACATAATCCTTATCCTTCGGATTTGCCAAAAATACTGTTCCCAGTGCCTTGCCGTCTATTATATCATGTATTATGCTGAAATCTTTTCCGTTTGCCAGTATCATATCTGCACCGGCTGCTACAGCGATCCTTGCTCCTGAAAGCTTTGTAGCCATGCCTCCGGTTCCGACATTGCTGCCTGTGGTCTTTTTTCCCATCTGCATCATATCATCTGTAAGATTTTCAACATATTCTACGAACTTTGCCTCCGGATTTTCTCTTGGATTATCCGTATACAATCCGTCAATATCCGAAAGCATTATAAGTATATCTGCGTCAACAAGATAAGAAACTATAGCCGAAAGCGAATCATTATCTCCAAATACAGACAGATTATTCAGCTCGTATGTTGCAACAGTATCATTTTCATTTACTATAGGGATCACTCCCATTTTCAAAAGCTCTTTGATCGTATTTTTTGCATTTATCCTATGCAGCGGGTCCAGTATGTTGCTTTTTGTAAGAAGTATCTGACTGCATATCTGATTGTATTCAGAAAAAAGCTTCTGGTAGATCATCATGAGTCTTGCCTGTCCTACTGAAGCACACGCCTGCTTTTCTGTCGTAGTTGTCGGTCTGTGATCGAAACCAAGTGCGTTTCTTCCAACCATTATCGCACCTGATGAAACAAGAACAACTTCCTTGCCCTGATTTCTAAGATCGCTTATCTGCCTTACAAGCTGCTCTATCTTTATAAGATCAAGCCTTCCTGTTTCTTTATGTTCAAGAGATGACGAGCCTATTTTAATTACGATTCGTTTTTTTTCTTTAAATTTTGCACGTATTTCGGTTACATCATATTTATCTCTTGTAATGCCTAAAGCTTCAAGTACATCTTCCTGCTTTTTTTCCATTATCTTCGCTTCTTCTTCGGAATTGACATGGTCATATCCCATAAGATGAAACATGCTGTGAGCGATCAGGAATGCAAATTCTCTTTTTTGCGAATGTCCGTATTCCTCTGCCTGCTCCTTTACTTTGTCAAGCGATATGACAATATCACCCATTACAGCCTCGCCTGTTTCGGGATTAAAATAATCATCTGAGTCCTCAAGCATATCAAAATTTCCGGGCTCTTTATAATCTATCATCGGAAATGACAGGACATCCGTCGGTCTGTCTATTCCTCTTTGTTCTTTATTTATTTCATGGATGCCATTATTGTCTGTAAGAAGTATTGAAACCTCTGCATCAAACGGAAATCCTTCAGAATCTAATGCCTTTTCTATAACCTCAAGCGCAACCTTATCTGCATCAAACGGAAGCTTACCTTCTATCTCATTTTCTATATTTACTGTCATTTGGATGAATTCTCCCTCTTTTTGATCCCTCTCGGTGTATCCGTTTTTCTAGATTCAAATTTTTCATATGCCTCAACAATCTTCTGAACAAGAGGATGACGTACTACGTCCTTGCTCGTAAGCCTGCAGAAGCTTATTTCTTTGATATCCTTTAAAATTTTTGATGCAACCTCAAGACCTGATTTTGTGTCCTTAGGCAGATCCTTTTGCGAGGCATCTCCTGTTATGATAACCTTTGAACCAAAGCCTATTCTTGTAAGAAACATCTTCATCTGTGACGGTGTAGTATTTTGTGCCTCGTCAAGAATTATAAAAGCGTTGTCAAGAGTCCTTCCTCTCATATATGCAAGAGGCGCAACCTCTATGAGACCCTTTTCCGTATTTTTTTGAAAACTCTCTGCTCCCATTATCTGATAGAGTGCATCATAGAGCGGTCTTAGGTAAGGATCGATCTTGCTTTGCAGGTCGCCGGGCAAAAATCCAAGCTTTTCTCCTGCTTCTATCGCAGGCCTTGTAAGGATTATCCTGCTTACCTCCTCATTTCTGAAGGCGGTAACAGCCATAGCTATGGCAAGATACGTTTTTCCGGTACCTGCAGGTCCTATGCCGAATACTATCATATTTTTTCTTATCGCATCGACATATTCCTTCTGTCCTAATGTTTTTGGCTTTACAGGCTTTCCGTTTATTGTATGACAAATACAGTCATTATCGAGCGCAACAAGAACATTTTCTTTTTCTTCAAGCAAAAGAGCCAATATATAATCAACATTCTGCTGTGTGATAACATTATCTCTCTTTGACAGCTGTATGAGCTCTTCTAATGCGCTTTTTGCCTTTTTAACAGCTTCTTTGACACCTATTATCCTAAGATCTCCATCTCTTGAGATGATAGAGACCTTTAGTGTTTTTTCTATTTTTTTAGCATTTTCGTCAAATTGTCCGAGAACATTCATTGCATGGTCCGATGGCAATGTAACTCTCTCTTCGATGTAAATATCTGCCATTGTATCTTCCTTAATCAGTCAAAATCAATTCCGTCATCAATAAATATAAGCGAAAAATTTATGCGTAAATTTTCTCCCATATAATAATCCATATCACATTGTACTGCCAGATCAGAAATTGTAATTCCATGGCTTTCTATACACGGATACATCTTATTTTGATTTCGGCACAACGCCTTTGGAAATGTACATTTTGTACACCTCATGCATTTTCCTGCCGATAATACAAAGGTCTGATAGCCTTCATCCATAAGCTTTTCATTTATGATATCCGTAAGCTTTATATGCTCCTTTACAGCTTCCTTTCTGAAATCGGCATTCAGATTGCTTTCGACCTCAGATACTGTTGAAAAGACAAGCACATTTGAAAATGAAAGGCAGTTTTCTTTATATTTTTCTATTTTTCCTACCGCAGGCTGACATGACCATGACTGAGCATAAAATGCACAGTTCTGTCTGCACATTTGCTTTGCTTTATCAGAGAAGACTATTTCCTCCGGCTTTAAAAAAGCATATTGATAAATCGGAAATTTTGAAATATATGCTTCTATTGATTCAAAATTCAAGAATACACCTTCTTTATATGTTGATCATTCTGATGCCTCTGATGCTTCTGACTGAACATCTATTGTAGGCTCTACAG
>CAVLAA010000060.1:0-12596 GCA_963660835.1 bacterium | reverse complement strand
GTTTTATACACAATAGCTTTTTTCATTTTTAAATAAAAAGATGTTTTCAGTCTCTTTCTTCTCTGTTTATATATTCTCTGTGGTGTCCGACGTACTTGTATGCAGGACGAATGATCTTGCCGGCATTTACAAGTTCTTCAATCCTATGAGCTGACCATCCGCTTACTCTTGAAATAGCAAAAAGAGGTGTAAATAATTCTTTCGGAAGTCCGAGCATTGTATAAACAAATCCACTGTAAAAATCCACGTTAGCACACATAGCTTTATTAAGCGGCTTGCTCTCCTGAACAAGCTCTTTTCCTATCCTCTCTACTCTCTCATACAGAGCAAATTCTTCCTCCATATGTTTTTCTATAGAAAGCTTTCTTGCATACTCCTTAAGAATAACAGCTCTTGGATCAGACAGCGTATAAACCGCATGACCTATACCATATATAAGTCCCGCCTTATCAAATGCCTTTCGATCCAATATCTTTTTAAGATGATCCCTTAATGCTGCCTCATCGTTCCAATCCTTAACATGTTCCTTTATGTCTGCAAACATATCCTGAACCTTAAGATTTGCTCCACCATGTCTGAAACCTTTCAGCGAGCCTAATGATGCTGCAATCGTTGAATATGTATCTGTTCCTGTAGATGTGACTACATGTGTTGTAAATGTTGAGTTATTACCGCCGCCGTGATCTGCATGAAGAACAAGTGCAACATCAAGAACCTTTGCCTCGAGCTCGGTAAATTCGCCGTTTCCATGAAGCATCTGTAAAAGATTCTCCGCAAGTGACAGCTGTGGTTTTGAATTACGGATATGAAGATTTTGTCCTTCATGATAATGTCTGTATGTGCTATAGCTGTATACAGTTACCAATGGAAGCTTGGCAATCATTCCAAGTGATTGTCTAAGTACATTTGTAATGCTTATATTTTCCGGATCTGCATCATATGAATAAAGTGTAAGTACACATTTCTGAATTGCATTCATAATGTTGTTACTTGGTGCACTCATGATAACATCTCTTGTGAATTCTTCAGGAAGATCTCTGTATCCGGTAATTAAATCTATAAACTCCGCAAGCTCATTTTCATTCGGAAGTTTTCCAAATAACAAAAGATAAACCGTTTCTTCAAATCCATATCTTTTGCCCTCAAATCCTTTTACAAGATCCTGAATATTATAGCCCTGATAATAAAGCCTTCCGTCAACAGGAATACGACGTCCCTTTTCATTAGTCTCCATACCAATTACATCCGAAATCTCGGTCAGGCCCGTAAGGACACCCTTTCCGCTTGAATCACGAAGCCCCTGCTTTACATCATATTCAGCATATAATCTGCGATCGATCTTTCCTGATATCCTGCTAAGCTCGACCAGGTCGCTGATCTTATTTTCTCTAACATTTTGATGCATAAACGACTACCACCTTTCAATTTGATGAAGTATTCACTATTTTTTCAGAAAATAGCAAGTTTGTCAAATCAATTATTCATTTTTTTACCTGAACTTGATTCCTGCCCCTCATTTGATATAATAGTGCATAATGCAAAAAAAATAAATGCAAAATTCATTTATTTTGCATTTATTTTTTCAGGTAATGATATTTAAATAAAAAAGCCGGAAATCAGACTTGAACTGACGACCCCTTCATTACGAGTGAAGTGCACTACCGACTGTGCTATTCCGGCTTGGTACATACGTGTTTATTATACACATATTTAAAAATAAATCAACTATAAAGATTTCAATGATCATCAGGTTTGGATATAATACTTTTACCTGACCTGATAAAAGCTATCATCGTAACCGTTCAACACTCTTACGGTTATCTGTCAGTATACAAAGAAAGAGGTCATAATGAAGCAAATATATGAAGAATATCTGGAATATATAAAAGACAACTATAATTCAACAAAAGAAGCCGCCCAAAATGAAATGGCATATCTAAGGACATCTCCTGTTGCATATCATGGAAGATGTGTTTACACTCTTCAGATTCCTAAAATCTTTACCAAAGCTGATCAAAGAAATTTTAGCGATATAGTAAATACAACATACGGCATCTTTACAAAAGTGATAAATGAATATATTTCTAATCCTGATTTCAGATGTTTATTTCCTTTTTCCAAGGAGCTGGAGGAGCTGATACTTATACCTTCAGGCTATGCATGTCCTTTACCGATTGCCAGATTTGATATCTTTTACAATGAGGATAACAGCGATTTTAAATTTTGTGAGATAAATACAGACGGAACAAGCGCTATGCTCGAGGATTATATTTTAAATACCGTATCATATATGAATCCTGCACATGAATTTGTTTCTAAAAAGCACAAATTTTCAACCTGGGAATTATTTGATAGCTGGGTTAAAGCTTTTTCCGATATATACGCTCAATATAAATATAAGAAAGCTAATCCTTATATAGCAATTGTTGATTTTCTTGAAGGTGGATCTGTAACAGAGTTTGACGAATTTCAAAAACATTTTCAAAACGCAGGCTATGAATGTGAAATTTGCGAAATAACCAAACTGACATATATTGATAATAAGCTCATATCTCCTTCCGGACGTGTTATAGATGTTATATACCGCCGCGCAGTAACATCCGATATCATGAAACGCTTAAATGAGGTAAAGCCATTTATCGATGCCGTAAAAAATCAAAGCGTATGCATTATAGGAGCCTTCAGAACTCAGATAATACACAACAAATGGCTATTCAAGCTGCTTCACGACGAAAATGTACTTTCACTTATGTCCGATCGCGAGAAAGAATTTATAAAAGCTCATGTCCCATTTACCGGACTTTTGGCCGACGGACATTGTGATATCAATGAACTTATCACATCTAAAGACAAATGGATAGTTAAGCCGCTCGATTCATATGCATCAAAAGGTGTATATGCCGGATGTGATTTTTCTGTTTCAGAATGGACAGATATCCTTAAAAATTCTATCAACAATGATTATATATACCAAGAATACTGCCCTCCATACAGAACAAAAAACATCTGTTTTGTTGATGAAACTCCCGCTCTAAAAGATTATACAAATATGTCCGGCCTTTTTGTTTATAACGGCAAATTCTCCGGCGTATATTCCAGACTTTCTGATGGCGGCATAATCAGCAGTCAGTACAATGAAAGAAGCGTTCCTTCTCTAAAGCTTATAGATTAATCTTATAGCATTAATCAACAAGAGCCGATATACATTTCGTATATCGGCTCCAATGATATTATTTAATTTATTTTGAATAATCGTAAAATCCTTTTCCTGTCTTGCGTCCGAGCTTGCCTGCACGAACCATGTTCTTAAGAAGAACTGAAGGACGATATTTCTGATCACCGGTCTCAATGTAGATAACCTGCATGATCTGAAGACATATATCAAGTCCAATGGCATCTCCAAGTTCGAACGGTCCCATCGGATGGTTTGCACCAAGCTTCATTGCTGTATCAATTTCTTCTACGGAGGCAACTCCAAGTGCATACATCTCTATTGCTTCATTTATCATAGGTATAAGAAGTCTGTTTACAATAAAACCGGCCGCCTCATTTACATGTACAGGTGTCTTTCCAAGAGATTTGGCAATCTCAATAACCTTTTCACACATATCATCAGGTGTATTTGCTGCTTTAATTACTTCGACAAGCTTCATAGCCGGAGCCGGATTAAAGAAATGCATTCCTACTACCGGTCTGTCAAGCCCATTTCCAATATCTGTAATTGAAAGAGAAGATGTATTTGAAGCAAATATACAATCTTTAGGAACAATATTTTGAAGCTCAATGAATGTCTCATGCTTAATACTGAGAACCTCAGGTGCTACCTCAAGTATAAGCTGTGCATCTGTACATATATTCTTTAAACCAGGCTTTATACGAGAAAGTATCTTGTCTGCTTCTTCCTGAGACATTTTGCCTTTGCTGACTCTTCTTGCAAGACTTGCTTCGATCTTTTTCTTGCCATTCTCAGCAAACTCTTCTTTGATATCACAAAGATAAACAGTATTTCCTTCAACCTGAGCAAACACCTGTGCTATTCCCGATCCCATTGTACCGGCGCCGATAATTCCTACTTTCATACCCACTTGTCCTTTCATTCACTAAACTATTGCCTCCAAGAGGCCACCCCATTCAAATATAAACGTCCGAAATGCCGTCTCAAAAAGAAACGGCACTCCATCATTTATATCGCCTATAATTCATTTATTACACCACTAAAATGAATCACTATAGAAATCTTAGCACACGGAATATACCAATACAAGCGTTAAATAAATGTTTATATAGTTAAAAAAATAACATTATATTCTTATCTTTGTTCCCTTTGTTCCCCTGCTTCCGATCTTTAATTTATTAAGCAAAACTTTCTTTCCTTTGTATTCTATTTCAAACTCAATTCCGTTAGCGATCAGATATGCGCCTTCCAGTTTTTCACCCTCTGAAAGCTTCATTGTCTTTACGCCAAGTGCAGTTTTTTTCTTGACAGGAACTTCAGACAGCGGAAATTTCAGAAAATGTCCCTGACCTGAATATGTTACTATACTGTCATATATTTCTGATACTCCAACCAATATGATTTCATCATTTTCATTTTCAAGCTTCGCAGCAAGTATTGTTCTTCTTGATACATCAAATTCACATCCCTCTACTATCTTTGCATATCCTGATGATGTTACAAATACAATTCCGTTTTGTCTGACATGACTGATCGAATCTATGAACAATATATTTTCGTCAGTTGATGTATATGCAGAAAGATTGTCAATAGGCGTTCCTTTATCTCGGAATTTTCCAAACGGGATCTGCGCAGCCTTAACCGTATGCATATTTCCTTTATTTGTGAATATGGCAAGCTTATCAGATGTCATGCACCTTATTATATACTTGCTTTCACTTTCGGCCGCTTCTTTATTTCTTTCATATACAGCCGGATCTACACTCCTTGTATATCCGAATCTGTCGATCAGGATCACAACCTCAGAATCCTGTATAGGCTCTTCTTCAACTATTGCAGCCTCTCCATTAAATACTGTGGTTCTCCTTGCTCTCCAGTATTCTTTTTTTATCTGATCCAAATCTTCGATTATTACTTCTGCCATCGAATCATAATTGTTCAGGATGTCTTCGTATCGTTCTATCTTTTTCAGGCTTTCATTATATTCCTTCTGAAGCGCCTCTATTTCCATCCCGATCAGCTTATACAAACGCATGTCGAGAATTGCATCTGCCTGCCTTGCAGTAAAGCACAGACCTGCTGCCTGCTTTTTGCTTGATGCCTTTTTAAAATTGATTCCCTCGGTATTTCCTGCAGTGAGGCATTCTTTAACCTGCTGTCTATTCTTACTGCCTCTGATGATTTCTATCAAAAGATCTATAATATCACAGGCCTTTATAAGTCCCTCCTGCACCTCTTTCTTTTCAAGCTGTGATGCAAGGAGATTTTGATACTTTCTTGTTGCAAGTTCAAACCTGAAATCAACATGATATTCTATGATCTTCTTAAGGCTGCATGTCTCCGGACGTCCGTTTGCCACTGCAAGCATATTAACGCCAAATGTATCCTCAAGTTTTGTTTTTTTATATAAAAGATTCTTTAATTTTTCCGGATCTGCTCCCTTTTTGAGTTCTAAAACAATCCTTATGCCTTCCTTAGAAGACTGATTTGATATATCTACAATATCAGGAGCCTTTCTGCTTTCTACTAATTCCGCAATATCATTTAAAAACTTCCCTATATTAGCGCCGATCATTGTATATGGGATTTCAGTTATTACTAATGATTGCTTCCCGTTCTTTCCTTTTTCGATCTCAACACGACCCCTAAGCTTAAGCTTTCCGGTTCCGTTTTCATATATATCGAGCAGATCATCTTTATTTATAATTTCTCCGCCTGTCGGAAAATCAGGTCCCTTTATATATTTCAAAAGTTCCTTAATTGTTATGTCATTGTTCTTCATGTATGCCTTTACAGCATCTATAACCTCGGCAATATTATGAGGAGGTATACTTGTAGCCATTCCTACGGCAATTCCGTCTGATCCGTTTACAAGAAGATTCGGTATTCTTACCGGAAGAACCTCTGGCTCCTTCTCTGTCTCATCAAAATTAGGAATAAAATCCACCACATCAAGATTCATATCCTTAAGATATACTTCCTGAGTAATCTTCTGAAGCCTTGCCTCTGTATAACGCATTGCAGCTGCACTGTCACCTTCAATAGAACCAAAGTTTCCATGTCCATCTACAAGAGGTAATCCCTTTTTGAAATCCTGAGCCATAACGACAAGTGCTTCGTATATTGAGCTGTCTCCATGCGGATGGTATTTTCCCATCGTATCACCGACAATACGTGCGCATTTTCTATATGGCTTATCAAAATGTGTTCCAAGCTCAAGCATATCATACAGTGTACGTCTCTGAACCGGCTTAAGACCATCTCTTACATCCGGCAATGCTCTTGAAACTATTACACTCATAGCATAGTCAATATATGCCTTTTGCATAAGCTCCGAATATTCTGTACGAATAACCCGCTCGTCCATTAAATCCTCCAAATTATATCATCAAAATCAAACATCCAGTTCTGCATCTCTGGCATGCTCATATATAAACTCTCTTCTCGGCGGAACCTGTGTTCCCATAAGAATCTCCGTTATCTCAGAAGCAAGTCGGCCATCCTCTATTTCAACTCTCTTTAGCCTTCTGTTTTTCGGATCAAGCGTTGTCTCCCACAGCTGATCAGCATCCATCTCTCCAAGTCCCTTGTATCTTTGCAGGGTAAACTTCTGATTCTTATGTTTTTTTCTGTAATCATCAAGTGCCTTGTCATCATACAGATATTCACCTTCTCCTCTTGATGGCATAACCTTATATAGAGGAGGCATAGCAACATATATATGTCCTTCATAGATAAGTTCAGGCATAAATCTGTAAAACAGCGTAAGCAAAAGCGTTGAAATATGTGCTCCGTCGACATCCGCATCTGCCATTATTATTATCTTGTCATATCTAAGCTTAGTAATGTCGAAATCATTTCCATAGCCTTCTGAAAAACCGCAGCCAAATGCATTGATCATTGATTTTATCTCGGCATTTGCCAAAACCTTATCCATCGTTGCTTTTTCAACATTGAGTATCTTTCCGCGAATAGGAAGTATTGCCTGATAGCTTCTGTCTCTTGCAGTCTTGGCTGAGCCTCCTGCTGAATCTCCCTCAACAATAAATATCTCGCAAATTGACGGATCCTTTTTCTCACAATTAGCAAGCTTACCGTTTGAATCAAATGAATATTTCTGTTTAGTGAGAAGATTAGTTTTTGCTTTTTCCTCACTTTTTCTTATTTTTGCTGCTCTTTCTGCACAGGCCAATACCTTTTTTAGGATTTCAAGGTTTCTGTCAAAATATCTTACAGTTTCCTCTGCTGTTATTTTTCCGGCCGCTCTTGATGCATCAGGATTATCAAGCTTTGTTTTTGTCTGACCTTCAAATCTGGGATCAGGATGCTTTACCGTAACAACCGCTGTCATTCCATTTCGTATATCTGAGCCTGTAAAATTGCCATCCTTCTCCTTTAAAATCCCGATTTCTCTGGCATATGTATTCATAACCTGAGTAAATTGGGTTTTAAACCCTGTAAGATGAGTTCCACCCTCGGAATTGTAAATATTATTACAAAATCCAAGGATAGTTTCCTGAAATTCATTTACATACTGAAATGCAACCTCTACGCTTATACCTTCACTCTCACCTTTAAAATATACCGGTTCCTGTATAGTCTCTTTATTTTTATTGAGTTCTTTTACAAAACCGACTATGCCCTCCGGCTCATGAAATGTTATATGTATATCATTATTATCTCTTAAATCTGCATATTCTATTGTGAGCTTGGGATTAAGATATGCCGTCTCATGCATGCGGCTCTTTATCTCTTCTGATGCAAATCTGGTTTTTTCAAATATTTCAGGATCAGGCTTAAAATTTATCTTTGTTCCTGTCTCCTTTGTTTTCTTTAGCTTTGGAAGCAGTCCGTTTTCCAGCTCTGTTGTAGGCTTTCCTCTTTCATAACTGTCATGAAATACATAGCCTTCTCTGCTTACTTCTATATCAAGATGCTCAGACAACGCATTAACAACAGATGAACCAACTCCATGAAGCCCGCCACTTGTTTTATATGCTGAATTGTCAAATTTTCCTCCTGCATGCAAGGTTGTAAATACAAGCCTTTCAGCCGACATTCCCTTTTCATGCATCCCAACAGGAATGCCTCTTCCGTTGTCAACAACGGTACATGAACCATCTGCTTCAAGTGTTACATTTATAATACTGCAGTATCCTGCAAGATGCTCATCTACTGCATTGTCAACGATCTCATATATAAGGTGATTGAGTCCCTTTCTTCCCGTACTGCCTATATACATTCCCGGCCTTACTCTTACAGCCTCTAAGCCTTCAAGTGCAACAATACTGGACGCATCATATTTTTCTGAAGCCATTTAATACCTCTCTCACTTTTCAAATTTAACGGAACATTTGTTTACAATATTCCTTTGAGATTCTACAATAATTTTTATTTAAATGCAATATATTCTTGTTTTACAAGACCGCTTCCGTCAAATACAGGAATAAAGCTTTCACTTGCTGTCTCTCCCTCCTGTATCATGCAATTTTCTATACCTAATTCTATAGCATAGTCTACAGCCTTTTCATACTCTCTTTTTGTTACTTTCCGGTTCAGTTCCTTATAAGCTGAGTTTCTAACAGGTGTATATTGGTTCATAAGAGATATGATTATTTTGCTGCCATATCTGTCAGAAAGGTATTTCAGTACATTTTTTGAGTCCCTTACCCGTCCGGGCATAACAAGATGCCGTACATTTACACCTGAACTCAGCATATTTTCCTCAAAGCTTAGCTTGCTTACAGATACCATATAATCAAGTGCTTCCTTGGCTGCATCGGGATAATCAGGTGCATTATAATAGATACTGCTCTCATTTGGATCAAGCGTTTTAAGATCAGGCAGCCAAATATCAATAAGGCCTTCAAGCAGTCTTAATGTTTCAACCTTTTCATAACAGCTGCTGTTCCATATGACCGGAATTGAAAGCCCTTCTCTCTTTGCTTTTCTTATTGCCTCCGCAAGAGATGGCGTAAAATGAGAGCCGGTAACTATATTTATATTGTTTGCCTTTTCCTCATTTTGCAGTCTTAAAAATGTTTTTGAAATATTTTCAATGCTTATGTCTGCTCCATTGCATTTGCTCGAAATTTCTATATTTTGACAAAAAACACACTTCATACTGCATCCTGAAATAAATACAGTTCCGCTTCCATTTGTTCCTGAAATATACGGCTCCTCAAACAAATGCAGGCCTGCTCTTGCCGCTCTTATCTCTGAACGGCATCCGCAATAGCCTGCATTTTCATATCTGTTTATATTACAATTTCTAGGACAAAGCCTGCAGCTTTTATAATAATCCATACTATTAATTTGATACTTTTTCTATTTCATCCGCTATGTTGGCAAACATTGCTTCCATATCAGGTGCATCACATTCGTTAACAAATTTTTTAAGTTCCTTTAAAACATCTCTCGGCTTTTGTCCGTTTGGAAGCTCTGTATGGCATCCTTCTGCGCATGTATTGCAATTATGTGTGCATTCGCTCATTATCTATCCTCCTGCATGATTGAGAAACATCTCTAAATCCACTATAAAATGATAATATCAAAAGTTCTTTTGCCGTCTTATAATAAAATACTATCTTCACTTCGTCAATAACAAGAAAATAGCTGCTGCAAAAACAAAGTCCTAAATTCATAAAGGGACTGACGCATCAAATGTATCAATCCCTCTATGTATTTACTTATTCAGTATTTAATTATTTACTTTTTATATATTCATCTATTCCCTTTGCAGCTGCCTTTCCTGCTCCCATAGCAAGAATAACTGTAGCTGCTCCTGTAACAGCATCACCGCCGGCAAAAACAGCTTCTTTTGATGTCTGTCCGTTTTCTTCCTCAGCAACGATACATTTTCTTTTATTTGTATCAAGACCTGCTGTCGTTGAAGAGATCAATGGATTAGGAGAAGTTCCCAGTGACATTATAACTGTATCAACTTCTATCTCAAATTCAGAACCCTCGATCGGAACAGGGCGTCTTCTTCCGGACGCATCAGGTTCTCCGAGTTCCATACGAATGCATCTTATTCCCTTAACTGCCTCATTTTCATCAACGAGAATTTCAACAGGGTTTGTAAGAAGATCGAAAATAATACCCTCTTCCTTAGCGTGATGAACCTCTTCTCTACGAGCCGGAAGCTCTTCCTCACTTCGTCTGTATACAATATGAACCTCTGCGCCAAGACGAAGCGCTGTTCTTGCAGCATCCATAGCAACGTTTCCGCCGCCTACAACTGCAACCTTTTTGCCTTTAGCGATAGGTGTATCATAATCTTCTCTAAATGCCTTCATAAGATTATTTCTTGTAAGATATTCGTTTGCTGAGAATACACCATTTGCATTTTCACCGGGTATTCCCATAAACATAGGTAATCCTGCACCAGATCCGATAAATACAGCCTCGAATCCTTCCTCTTCAAGAAGTTCATCAATAGTAACGGATTTTCCGATAATTACATTAGTTTCAATCTTTACGCCTAATGCTTTAACGTTTTCGATTTCAGCTGCAACAACCTTATCCTTTGGAAGACGGAATTCAGGGATTCCATAGCTAAGAACACCGCCTGCTTTATGAAGAGCCTCGAAAATAGTTACATCATAACCTATACGGGCAAGATCACCTGCGCATGTAAGTCCTGCAGGACCTGAGCCGATGACTGCAACCTTATGTCCGTTCTTTTCTTCTTCTGTTTCCGGCTTTATTCCCTGCTCTCTTGCCCAGTCAGCAACAAATCTTTCAAGCTTTCCGATCGAAACAGGTTCTCCCTTGATTCCTCTTACACATTTACCTTCACACTGGCTTTCCTGTGGACAAACACGACCGCAAACTGCAGGAAGAGCACTTGAATGACTGATTATCTGGTATGCTTCCTTTATATTTCCTTCTTTTACCTTAGCGATAAATTCCGGAATATCTATACTTACAGGGCAGCCCTGAATACATTTTGCATTTTTACAATGTATACAGCGAACTGCTTCTTCCATAGCTTCTTCTTTATTGTATCCATAGCATACTTCTTCAAAGTTTGTAGCTCTAACCTTTGGCTCCTGTTCTCTTACAGGAACCTTCTTTAATGCATCTGCCATTATTTGTCACCTCCGCACAATCCGCATCCGCCGTGATGTGTATCGCCTTCTTCAGCCTTTAATTTTGCTCTTCCTTCTTCACTCTTGTACATCTGCTGACGCTTCATTGCCTGATCGAAATCAACAAGATGTCCGTCGAATTCAGGGCCATCTACACAGGCGAATTTGACTTCATCGCCAACTGTCAGACGACATGCTCCGCACATGCCGGTTCCGTCCACCATGATAGGATTCATGCTGACAATTGTAGGAATGCCAAGTTCCTTTGTAAGCTTGCAAACGAACTTCATCATGATCATAGGACCTATTGCAACGCATATATCATATTTTTTTCCGTCAGCAACTAAATCGGATAAGCACTGTGTAACCATACCTTTTCTCTGATATGATCCATCATCTGTAGTGACATAAAGATTGCGAACCTCTTTAAAATCCTCTTCAAGAATAACAAAATCCTTGCTTTTAGCTCCGATAATGGCATCTGCCTGCACACCATGCTCATGCAGCCATTTAACCTGAGGATAAACCGGTGCAGTTCCGACACCACCGGCAATAAAGATAATATTTTTCTTTTTTAATTCTTCTATATCTGTCTCGACAAGCTCCGAAGGACGTCCAAGCGGTCCTACAACATCTGTAAAGCTATCGCCTGCCTTTAGCTTCGACATCATAATAGTTGAGTAACCTATTGGCTGAAATACCAATGTAACAGTTCCTTCTTCTCGATTATAATCACAAATAGTAAGCGGAATTCTCTCGCCTTCTTCTGAATTCTTTACGATCAAAAACTGTCCCGGCTGACATCTTTTAGCAACCCATGGGGCCTTTACTACCATTCTGTAGATATTGGCAGCTAACTTGTCCGCACTAAGAATCTTATACATAATCTCTCATCTCCCTGCACATACAAATGTGCCGTCCTTTCTGTTAAAGTATACAACATTTTCATGCATATTCTTGTAAATTTTATCATTTAGTACAAGATAATACAAGTCATGATTAAAATATAATTAATCAAATGTATTTATGTGATGTTCTCATCCGTTCTTCATTATTATTCATAAAATTTTTATATGTTATACACTTCTTATTGGTATATAATTTTTTTATAATTCACTTGCTTTATTTATATATCAATTGTATATTTAATATATGTATATATTTAAACATAAAAATACCTCAACAGCATACCAGCTATCAAGGTTTATGTTCAAAATATTGTCAGATATTAACAGAACGTTGTATTTGTTGTACTAAAAAACTCCTATATAATATAGGAGCTTGCTTTGACGATGTTATTCAATGTAGACTCAGATCTGCGGTGATGC
>CAVLAA010000059.1:0-12758 GCA_963660835.1 bacterium | reverse complement strand
GCTGCTTACCGGAGATGTCGGTCTTGACCGCATGGTTTCATGGACTTATATAGTTCAGACCAAACCATTTGTCGAACACATGAATCCCGGTAATTTTGCTCTTCTTGTGGTAGATTATGTTCGTTTTAATATGGATGAAGCATATAATGCTATGCTTGAACTAAATAAACTAGGTATTTCAGGTCTTGCTATCTCAATTGAAAATGATCGTGAACAGCTGTCAAAAAGCTTTATCGATAAGGCAATCGAGCTTAATCTCCCGCTTTTCTATATTCGCTGGGAAGGAGCAACCTTTGTTGACATTGCTCAAAGCATCGGAAGGATCATTTATGAAACCCAAGTAAATAACAAACGTACGGGTGATTATCTCTATAATCTGCTTTTTGGCTATGAGATAAATAAAAAATACATAGAAAAAATATCTTCCCAATTCGGTCTGATATTTGACAGACCTCATCGCGTTGGAATAATTGTAATAGACCGTGAATACGGCATAAATCTCGAACAAGATGAACATACTTACTCATATTATACAGATTGTCTTAACAGAGAAGTTATCCATATGACTAAATGCCCTATGTATATGCGTTTTCTAAATAAATTTGTTCTTCTTTTTGAAAAAACCGAAACCAAAGAGACTGAACATGAAATTGAAAAAATTTTACAGGATTTAGATTCTCGCAGATCTTTTGCCGGCAAAATCCACAGCACCTGTATCCTCGGTGCAGCATATACAGATCCTGCTGATTTCGGAAAAAGCTACACTGAAGCCAAAAATATGATTCCTAAAAAAGATCTTCTTCCGAATCCATCCGGCAAAAAGGTTATCAGCGCTAGCTCAATGGGAATCTATAAATATATGTTTACCTCAGAAAATCAAAGAGAGATCCTTGATTACTGTAACTGTAAATTAAAAAAGCTTGAGATATATGACAATACGAACGGATCATTTTTAATCGATACTATTCTCAATTACTATTCATGTGGCTTTAACATTAAAAAGACTGCCGAAATGATGTATGTACATCGCAATTCCCTGCAATATCGTCTTAAAAAAATAGAGGAGATACTCGGGATCAGTCTTGATGATTCAATGGAATATCTTGACCTGATCAATTGCATTCTGGTAAAAAGACTAATTTTTAATTAACAAATTATGCACAATGCACAATATAACTATTTAAATTACACATTGAAAATACATCCTCTGATGAATATCATACTTTACATCAGCAAGGGAGCTGGAGAGATAAATCTTCGGCTCCCTTGTTTATATTTAATAGGAGGGACGTATTATGAAAAAAGCAACATTCTTTAGTATGACACTTACAGTAGCTATGGCATTGTCACTTTTTGCCGGATGCGGATCAACTACTTCTTCAAGTGAGGCTTCTTCTTCAGCAGCTTCATCTTCCGCTTCAGAAACAGCTTCATCTTCTGACACAAGCTCCTCGGACAATATTTTAAAGGTTGGTATGGAATGTGCCTATGCACCTTTTAACTGGACACAGGATACCGATACTACTCCGGATGGCAGCACTGCTGTTCCTATTTATGATTCTGACTATTATGCATACGGATATGATGTAGCAGTTGCCCAGATGCTTGCCGATGAAATGGGCATGGATCTTGAAATACATAAGGTTGAATGGTCTTCAATCGGAATTTCACTGGATGCCGGTGATTATGACTGCATCATTGCAGGCATGGGTAAAACTGCAGAACGTGAAGCTTCATATTCCTTTACAGATCCATATTATTACAGAGACAACTGCATTGTAGTTAAAAAAGGCGGCGAATATGCAAATGTAAAAGGCCTTTCAGATCTTGCAGGTACCGGATGCAAGGTTACAACACAGCTTGGAACCGGATGGGTACCTCTTCTTGATCAGATTGAGGGCAGCGAACAGTCCGGAAACTATGAAACAACCTCTGAATGCTTCATGGCTATATCAAATAATGTTGCCGATGTTTGCGTTGTAGATCTTCCTACTGCCCAGTCAGCTGCTTTGACAAATGACGATCTTGAGATCATCACACTTGATGAGAACGATACATTTACAGGTGATGACGAAATGGTAAATGTATGTATTGCAACAAGAAAAGACGATACAGCACTTCGCGACAAGATTCAGGATGCAATGGATTCAATAGGCTGGAATGATAAAGCAAAAATGGATGAACTTATGGATAAAGTCCTGACACAGCAGCCTGCAGCTAACTAATTATTTTTAGGATCATTTCTTTATAACTCCTATCACCAGGTAAGGCCGTTTCCGACCTTCGTCGGGGACGGCTTTTTTTAGCCAAATTCAGTATAAATACAGCAGTAACTCAGTAAGAGAGGCGGTATAAATCATGTTATTTGAAAATCCAACTAATTCATTTGAGTGGATGATATTTCTGGCACAGAAATATTCCAGTATGTTCATTCAGGGTACACTGCTAACCCTTTATATTGCAGTACTTGGTACTATTTTCGGCTTTGTCTTAGGTTATATCGTAGGCATCATAAATGATATTAAGATAAACGAAGGCGATAATCCTATCAAAAAACTTCTTATTAAAATTGTAAAAATCATATTCACTGTATATGTAGAAATCTTCCGCGATACACCTATGATAGTTCAGGCTATGATCATATATTATGGTATTCGTCAGATGGGAACTGAAATGACACCTGTTTTTGCAGGTATTGTCGTTACTGTTTTGAATACAGGTGCCTATATGGGCGAAACAGTCAGAGCAGGTATCGGATCAATCGATATCGGACAGCGTGAAGGTGCATGGGCAATGGGTATGTCTCCCTTCAAAACCATGCTTTACGTTGTACTGCCTCAGGCATTCAAGAATATCATTCCGGAAATGGCAAATAACTTTTTAACTAATCTGAAAATGACCTCTGTACTTAATGTTATAGCTGTTCAGGAGCTGTTCATGGCTGCTAAAACAGTAGGCGGAAATTACTACAAATATTTTGAAGCCTATCTTGTAATTGCTGTTATCTATTTTGTACTGTGCTTCATCTTTGATAAGCTCTTTAAATTAATTGAGAAAAAAATGCAAGGCAAGAGAGACTACGCTTTAGCTATAGAATATATGGATAATGAATAGGAGGAAAAACTTATGAGCGAACCGATCATCTCTATTAAGGATTTAAGTAAAAGTTTCGGAAAGCATGAAGTACTCCGTAAAATCGATGTAAGCATCAACAGTGGCGAGATCATATGTATCGTAGGCTCCTCCGGTTCCGGAAAATCCACACTGCTGCGCTGTATCAATAAGCTTGAAAAGCAAACGTCCGGAAAGATACTGTATCACGGCAAGGAAATAAAAGATATCCAAAAAGAAATTAATAATTATCGTTCTAAGGTGGGAATGGTTTTCCAGTCATTTAATCTATTTAATAATATGACAGTTCTTGAAAACTGCATGCTATGCACAAGAAAGGTTCTTCATTTATCAAAGTCTGAAGCATTTGAAAGGGCGATCAAGCATCTAAAAAATGTCGGAATGGCTCCATATATAAATGCCAAACCGGATCAGCTGTCAGGCGGTCAGAAGCAAAGAGTTGCAATTGCACGCTCTCTATGCATGAATCCCGAGGTCCTTCTCTTTGACGAACCAACATCTGCCCTCGATCCTGAAATGGTCGGAGAGGTATTGAATGTTATGAAGGATTTGGCAAAAACAGGCTTGACAATGATCATTGTAACTCATGAAATGGCATTTGCCAGAGATGTTTCGACCAGAACGATTTTTATGGATTCGGGCTATGTTGCCGAAGATGCTGCTCCTTCTGAGCTCTTCACAAATCCCAAGAATCCTCGAACAAGAGAATTTTTAAGCAGATATTTAGCCGGCTAGGAGGTATTTAAATGAAAAAATTTGTTGTTACTTTTGCCAGAGGCTTCGGTTCCGGCGGAAAAGTCATCGCTTCGCAGCTTGCTAAGGAACTTGGGATTAATTGTTACGAAAACCGTATCTTAACTCTTGCAAGCCAGCTAAGCGGACTTGATGAAGCTGTTTTTACAGCCGTAAATGAAAGAATACGTGAAACAGGCGGAGGATTTACCAGCTTTTTGAAGGGTTTGCCAAAATCCAGGGGATATATAACCAGAAATGAACAATTTGTATCTGATGATAAGCTTTTTGATTACCAATGTCAGATCATTCGGGATCTGGCCGAAAAGGAATCATGCGTCATAGTAGGAAAGGCAGCTGATTATGTACTAAAGGATAAGCCCAATATTGTAAGTATATATGTTGAGGCTCCACGTGCTTTCTGTGTAGAGCGAACCATTGCAAATATGGGTGTTACAGAGGATGTTGCAAACGCAACCATAGAACGTACAGATAAGTTCAGAGCTGATTATTACAAATACTATACACATGGCAATTACTGGACCAATCCTGTTAACTATGACATGACTCTTAACAGTGAAAAGGTCGGTATTTCCAACTGCGTAAAGATAATCGAACAATATATGATCATTAAGGGAATTATCACGCCTGACATGATCAATCCAATAAAATAAAATCCAAAATACCAATTCTTAAAGGAGATAATCATCATGAAATTAAACGAAACCGGACTAACTGCACAGGATATCAAAGATAAAGTAAATAAATATATGATCGAAACCTATGAACGTATGGATTTCATATGTGAAAGAGCAAAGGATATGTATCTGTATGATGAAAACGGTGAAAAATATCTTGATTTTTATGCAGGCATTGCCGTAAACTCTGCTGGTAGCTGTAATGATAAGGTTGTCAAAGCAGTTATCGATCAGGTTCAGGATGTTATGCATACATTTAACTATCCATATACAATTCCTCAGGCTCTCCTTGCAGAAAAAGTCTGTACAACAATCGGCATGGATAAGATTTTCTTCCAGAATTCAGGAACAGAAGCAAACGAAGCAATGATCAAAATGGCAAGAAAATACGGTATTGAAAAATATGGTCCAAATAAGTATCACATAGTAACTGCAAAGATGGGCTTTCATGGACGTACATTTGGTGCTATGTCTGCAACAGGGCAGCCCGGAAACGGATGTCAGATTGGATTTGGCCCAATGACCTATGGCTTTTCATATGCTCCTTATAATGATCTTCAGGCATTCAAGGATGCATGCACAGAAAATACAATTGCGATAATGATCGAACCTGTACAGGGAGAAGGCGGTGTACATCCTGCAACAATGGAATTTATGCGCGGTTTAAGAGAATTTTGTGATGAAAATGATATGCTGCTTTTGATTGATGAAGTTCAGACAGGTTGGTGCAGAACCGGTAATATAATGAGCTATATGAACTATGGCATTAAGCCTGATATAGTTTCAATGGCAAAAGCACTTGGCGGTGGCATGCCGATCGGTGCAATTTGTGCTACAGCCGAGGTTGCAAAGACGTTTACTCCCGGCTCTCACGGCACAACATTTGGCGGACATCCTGTAAGCTGTGCTGCTGCTCTTGCAGAGATCAGCGAGCTTCTTGATAACAATCTTGCCGACAACGCTGCTAAAATGGGTGAATATTTCTGCAGCCTTCTCAAAACTCTTCCTCATGTAAAGGAGGTCAGAGGTCAGGGACTTTTAGTAGGTGTCGAATTTGATGACTCTTTAAATGCGATTGATGTAAAACATGAATGCCTACACAGACATTTGCTTATTACTGCTATCGGTTCTCACACTATACGTATGATACCGCCGCTTATTGTAACAGAAAAGGATTGCGATGAAGCATTTGAGATTATAAATGCTTCTGTAAAAGAACTAACAAAATAAGGAGGCTGTACTATGAATCCTTTTTCCTTCACTATACCTCAAAATATAAAGGTAGGCACAGGAAGCCTTAAACTTCTTCCAACAATTGCAAAAGAATTAGGCAAAAGCAAGGCCTATATAATTTCAGGTCCTCATCTTAACAAAATAGGAATGGTACAAAAATGCGCTGATGCATTATCCGAAGCCGGGATTCCAAGCAGCTCCTTTACCGAAACCGAAGGAAATCCAAGCGTCGAAACAGTAGAAAAAGCAACTGCCGGCTTTAAAAACAGCGGAGCTGATTTTATCATTGCATTTGGAGGCGGCTCACCTCTTGATGTTGCAAAGGCTGTTGCAGTAACCGCAAGTTATGGCGGGAGTATTGTTGAATATGAAGGAGCCGGCAAGGTTCCCGGTCCTGTAATTCCAATGATAGCTATACCAACAACTGCAGGAACCGGCTCTGAAGTAACAGCATTTTCGGTAATTACCGACCATAGCAGAAATTATAAGCTTACGGTTGTAAGCAATAACATATTGCCAAGCTATGCTATACTTGACCCACAGCTTATTACATCCGTTCCTAAATCTACTGCTGCAGCATGTGGTATTGACGCCCTGATCCATGCATTGGAAGCATATGTTTCAAAGGCCGCTTCTCCATTTTCAGATATCTTTGCAAAAGAAGCTCTTCGCCTTATCGGCGGAAATATACGCGAATATGTCGAAAACAGAAGCTCTTCGTCTGCCTGTGAGGCTATGATGATAGGATCTCTTTTTGCAGGTATTGCCTTTTCACATGCAAGACTTGGAAATGTACATGCCATGAGCCATCCAGTAAGTGCCTTTTTTAATGTACCACACGGAGTTGCAAATGCTATTCTTCTTCCGACAATCGTTGAATTTAATCAAAATGATGTTCAGAAAGAAAAATACAAATATATCTATAGCTGTATATCAAAATCCGAAAAACTTCCTGATAAAGGCTTTACATGCAGCATGCTTGCTCCTGAGATAAAGCTTCTTAATCATGATCTGGATATTCCTTCAAGTCTTAGTGATGTAGGCGTAAAAAGCAGTCTTTTCGATGCAATGGCCGATGATGCCATGAAAAGCGGAAATATACAAGTCAATCCAAGACATACAGACAAGACCGATATTATAAAGCTTTATGAAGCAGCTTACTGAAGCCTAAAAAGTCGAACTAACTAAAAAGAGGTGAAGCATCAAAAGTGCTTCACCTCTTAATTTTCTGTTGTCAAAAATTACTTAGCATAATCAACTACTCTGCTTTCGCGGATTACATTGATCTTTATAAGTCCCGGATAATCCATTTCATCCTCAACACGTTTTGCAATATCTCTTGCCATAAGAGTCATATCTGCATCGCTTATCTTTTCCGGAACAACCATGATCCTAACTTCACGGCCTGCCTGAACTGCAAAAGATTTTTCAACACCATTAAAGGAATTTGCAATTTCTTCTAACTGAGTAAGTCTGTTTGTATATGTATCAAGAGTCTCTCTTCTGGCTCCCGGTCTTGCAGCTGAAATAGCATCTGCTGCCTGAACTATACAAGCATATAATGATGTAGGTTCTACATCTCCATGATGAGATTCTACTGTATTTATTACAATAGCTGATTCTTTGTATTTCTTACAAAGCTCTGCACCAATCTGGATATGTGATCCTTCTGCTTCATGGTCAACTGATTTTCCTATGTCGTGCAATAGACCTGCACGCTTTGCAATACGTACATCAAGACCAATTTCACCGGCCAATAAACCGGATAGCTGTGCAACTTCTATGGAATGCTTAAGTGCATTCTGTCCATAGCTGAAGCGGTATCTCATACGTCCTAACAGCTTGATAAGCTCAGGATGGATTCCATGAACACCAACCTCATAGGCTGCTGCTTCACCTTCCTCGCGAATTTTGTTTTCAACTTCCTTCTGTGCTTTTTCAACTGTCTCTTCGATTCGAGCCGGATGGATTCTTCCATCTACGATAAGCTTTTCAAGAGCGATTCTTGCAACCTCTCTTCTTACGGGATCAAATGATGATAATACAACTGCTTCCGGAGTATCATCAACTATAAGATCTACACCTGTAAGTGTTTCCAGAGTACGTATATTTCGTCCTTCGCGTCCGATTATACGTCCCTTCATTTCATCACTCGGCAATTGAACAACAGATATAGTAGCTTCAGTCACATGATCTACAGCACATTTCTGAATTGCTGTGACAACATAGTCCTTAGCCTTCTTATCAGCTTCATCTCTTGCCTTTCGCTCAAGCTCTTTGTAAAGCTTGGCAGTGTCGACTTTCACCTCATCTTCTACAGACTTCAGAAGATATTCTTTTGCTTGTTCGGAGGTCAGTCCGGATATTTCTTCCAGTCTTATGACTTCCTGCTGGTGTAACTCTTCGACCTTTTCCTCTTTTTTCTTAAGTTCAGTTTCTCTTGTCGTTAAATCATTTTCACGACGTTCCAGGTTGTCAGCTTTCTTATCAATGGATTCTTCTTTAGATAAAACTCTCTTCTCATACTTCTGAAGCTCAGATCTTCTTTCACGATATTCTCTTTCATGCTCGTTTTTTGTTTTTAAATTTTCTTCTTTCGCTTCGAGAAGGGCTTCCCTCTTACTGGCTTCCGCAGCTTTAAGAGCATCATCTATGATACCTCTTGCTTTTTCTTCTGCTGTGCCAATAGTTTCAGCATCCTTTGCAACTTTTTTTGCAACTGCAGTTTTACTTGCAACAAAATAAGTGATTATGGCGGTGACAACGACTGCAACGACTGCAATAATAACTACTTGCATTGCATCCATTACAGGATTACCTCCTTATTAAATTATCATTGTACATAAACAACATATCAAGTTTATACGTTTTTTATTTTTTTGTCAAATAGACATTGTATAAATTCACTTATTGTGTCATATTTCTTTTTAATGCTATAATTCTTATAGTTAATTTTATACAAAGGTCTGATTTTATGAAATATGCGCGCTTTGCAAATAAGCTTCTTATATACAATTGGAAATCTATAATCCTTTTTGAAATTTTCTATAAATTTCTGATATTAGCCGGATTTACTCCGCTGACACGTTTTATACTCAATTTCACTATGGGATATGCAAATATTTATTATATAGGTAATGATACGATACTTTCATACCTGTTAAATCCAATAGTGCTTTTGCTGCTGTTTGCACTCTTATTGCTTATTCTTTACGTGACTTTTTTTGATATGATAGCCATAATCAAGGCTCTTGATGCATCATATCATGAAAAGACAATTACATTTGGTCAAATGCTGAGAACAGCGTTTATTAAATCGATCGGAATATTTAACTATAAAAACTGGAAATTTATAATCTATATTATCCTGATACTTCCGGCCACAGGTATCATAGGCTTTGGAAGCTATGTGCAAACGCTTGAGCTTCCGGGCTTTATACGTGATTATGCGCAAACAAGTATTATGCTTTCAATCGGATTTATGATTGCATCTGTTTTTATGATTTTCTTCTCATTTAAATGGGCTTTTTCTGTCCATTTTTATACTCTCGAAAATTGTAATTACAAAGAAGCTGTAAATAAAAGCTGGTCGCTCATGAAGCCAAACATTTTTCGCACTATCGTCAATATGATCGCAAGATATTTAAGGCTTGCTCTGTTCATTATTGCAGCCGGTGCTGTATCAGGTATTGTCACATTTCTTCTCATACGCTTTAAAATGATATACAATACAGATTGGTTTATGGTTCCCAGTGCTATTATATGGACAATATATATAACTATGATAGCCTTTTCACTGATTGCAGTCCCGATCGCATATTCGATTTTAAGTGCATTATACTATGGATATAAATTCGAAGCTCAAACCGGTATTAAGCATTCTTATTCTGAGCTTATCATTCCAAGGAGCCAATATATTGAGCCTGAGACCGTAAATAAGCTGACTATTGTATTTATAATTATCGGACTTTCACTTTTAGTTGCATGGCAGTTTTTATTCGGAAGTCTCTCCAACTATGATATATCATCTATTAAGCCTGATATAATAGCACACCGAGGTGATTCCATAAATGCTCCTGAAAACAGTATACCTGCTTTTCAAAATTGTATAGATAAAGGACTTGGATGGATAGAACTTGACGTTCATCAGACAAGTGACGGAGTTGTCGTAGTGTCTCATGATTCCAGTCTTAAGCGGCTGTGCAATGTAAGTAAAAATATATATGATATGACATATGATGAGCTTATGACTTATGATGTCGGATCATATTTTTCATCCAAATATGCAGGACTTCACATGGCAACGCTTGAAGAGGTTCTGAAACTTTGTCAAAATAAAATACATATTCAGATTGAACTCAAGCCGACCGGACATGAAAATAATTTTGAAGAAAATGTTATTGAACTGATCAAAAAATATAATATGGAGGATCAATGTGTTATCACTTCTCTTTACAGCAGCAGCTTAAAGAAGTGCTCAGAGATAGCGCCGGAGATCAAACGTATTTATCTTATGGTTATTGCAGTAGGTGATATCTCATCGATAGACTATGTAGATGGATTTTCAATCGAAGAATCCTTTGCCACATCTACAATAATCCAAAAAATACATGATGCCGGCAAGTTATGCTATGTATGGACAGTGAATGATTCAGACCATGTTTTACGGCTGCTTGAAAACAATGTAGATGGAATAGTTACAGACTATCCTTCAGAAATTGAAAAAGAAATGATCGCATATTATGGAAATGATCCGGTAATGAGCGTTTTATCACTGTTAAATCTTACAAACATTTATGTTAGCTCATAAGTAATATTTTTAATCCAAAGCAAGGGACTGCTGCACTATAGATCAGTGCACAGCCCCTTGACTTGTTTTTAATATTCTTCTGCCTCGCTCCTATATTGCTTGAAGGCTCTCAAAATAGTACTTGTGGAAAATCCTCTTCGAGCACAAAAGCCAAATAAACGTCGTTCTTCTTTTTCATCTAAATCGTGAGGCTCTCCTGCTCTTTTTAGTATAAGGTCATAGACAATGCCGGATTCATCCTCATCTACTTCCATGAGGGCATCTGTTATGATATCCTCGTCTATACCCTTCTTCTTAAGTTCTCTTCGCATAGCTGATATGCTTTTTTGCGAAGCATTTGAGATAACATACTGTTCTGCATATGTTTCATCATTTAAATATCCGAATGAGCTTACATAATCAATTGCCTCATCAATTTCAGGATCAGAATACTCCTTTTCCTTTAATTTAGCTCTAAGCTCATATTGTGTTCTTGCCTTAAACAATAAAAGATCCATAGCCTTTTCTGTTGCAGATTTGTTATTTGTCTTTGGCATAAGCTTTACTCTTCGGATTCTTCCTCTGCTTTATCCTTTTTAGAGGATTTCTTTGACTTTACAACTTCCTTTGTGACTTTTATCTTCTCGACTATTTCATCAGTGATCTCCGGGTTTTCCTTGAGATATTTTTTGACATTCTCGCGTCCTTGTCCGATCTTCTGTTCATTATATGAGAACCATGCTCCGCTTTTCTTTATAATATCTCTGCTGACAGCAAGATCTAAGATATCTCCTTCTTTTGAGATTCCTTCTCCAAACATAATGTCAAATTCACAATCTTTAAACGGAGGTGCAACCTTATTTTTTACAACCTTAACCTTTACTCTGTTGCCTATTGTCTCTCCAGCCTGCTTGATCTGCTCAATACGTCTTACATCCAGTCTTACTGATGCATAAAATTTAAGAGCACGGCCTCCTGTTGTTGTTTCAGATGAACCATAGAAATTGCCAACCTTATCTCTTAACTGATTGATAAATATTACAACACAATTTGTTTTGCTTATAGCCGATGTAAGCTTTCGACATGCCTGAGACATCATACGTGCCTGCAGACCTACATGTGTGTCTCCCATGCCTCCTTCTATCTCTGTTTTGGGGACTAAAGCTGCAACTGAGTCGATTATTATAACATCTACAGCTCCGGAGCGGACCATTGTCTCAGTGATCTCGAGTGCCTGCTCACCGCTATCCGGCTGTGATATATAAAGTTCGTCTATATTTACACCGATATTTTTTGCATATACAGGATCGAGTGCATGCTCTGCATCTATAAAGCCGGCGATTCCGCCAAGCTTCTGTGCCTCTGCAACTATATGCAGTGCAAGCGTTGTCTTTCCGGATGATTCAGGTCCGTAAATTTCTACGATCCTGCCTTTTGGAACTCCTCCTACACCAAGAGCAATATCAAGCCCGGTTGCTCCTGTCGGAATAGACTCGATATTCATATGGGTTTCTTCTCCCAAACGCATTACTGTGCCATTTCCGTATTTCTTTTCTATTTGTCCTAACGCTTCTTTAAGCGCTTCAAGCTTTTCTGCTTCGATTGCCATGTATTCCTCCGTAAATTCAAAAAGTCAGTCTAATATTTTTCATTTATAATTTATTTATATCATTTTTGAGAAATGTGTGTCAAGCTATTACCTTCCGAGTAATTCATTGTAAAGCTTCAAATACTCCTTCGCGGAACTGTTCCATGAAAAATCTTTCTTCATTGCACGAGTAACTATAGCATTCCATTCATCCCTATGATTATAATATACATCCTGTGCAGTTCTGACAGCCCATAATAATGCCTCGCCATTGTAATCATTGAATACAAATCCTGTTGCATTATCCTTATCCTCGCTGTATGAAACAACAGTATCTGCAAGACCTCCTGTCTTTCTTACAACCGGTAACGTACCATATCTCATGCTGATAAGCTGGCTAAGACCACATGGTTCGAAGCGTGACGGCATAAGAAATGCATCGCATGAAGCATAGACCTTTTGAGCAAGCTTCTCTGCATAACAAATATTTGCTGATACGGATTCAGAATATACCTCTGCAAAATATCTGAATAGATCCTCGTATTCTCTTTCGCCTGTGCCAATTACAACAATCTGTACTCCATCC
>CAVLAA010000058.1:11861-12949 GCA_963660835.1 bacterium | reverse complement strand
GTATATAGCCATATCTGCTGCTCTAATACATGCAAGTTTATAAGCATCTGAAGATGTATCCATAGTAAGCGCAGATAGCCCCTTTGAAGCACGTTCCGCATTTAAAGAACTTAATACTTCATTTGCTTTTGATGTATTAAAGTTTACTTCAGCCGATACTCTCATAAACTCTCCGTCAAGAGTTGACTGGATAAGTGAAGTATCGACTTTTTTATCATTTCCACTGTAATTAGCAGAACTTCTGCTTACTTCTACAGTATCACCTTTCTTTGTCGAAATAAGATTTCCGCCGGAGTCATATGTATAATAATACGTTGTTTCATACATTACTGATTCACCGTTAATCGTTTCTGTATTTGTTTGCACTTCTGTAATCGTATATGATCCATTACTATTATAATCGGTTGATTTATTATTGCTGCTATCATCAGCTACTTGTACGCTTTGATTTGCAGAGTTACTGTTTTGAGCATTTTGCAAGTTGCTAAGGGATGTTATTCCATCAATTGAACTTACGCTTGGCGCATCAGTAGCCTTCCAAACATAATTCCCGTCCGAGTTCTTTACTCTTTCAGCATATCCCATTTTGATTCCGTTGCTGTTGTATAGTGCATAAACATTTTTTGCAATCTGTTTATAAAGATCATCGATAGTTGATGCGTCTGACCCGTCATAGTATGGTGTGCCATTTTCATCAGCTTCCACATAACAATATGTTGAATCATCATCGTTTCTGACATAAAGCAGATAAGATTCATTACCTTCTTCATCTGTTGTTTTATAAAGATTTTCTACTCCATCAACAGGTGTAAGCGCATCTTCAGAAACTTCGTTTACATCGGACCAAAGCCAACTTCCATCTGCCTGTTTCACCCTCTTTCTATATCCTGTTACAGCTCCAGAATCATCTACTACCATATAAACTTCGTCTTCTCCCGGAACCGGAATGTAATTAACAGGTATTTCAGGATCAAGATACCATTCATCACTTGCAGAAGTAATGACTCCTGTTCCTGTTTCATACCAGGCTGTTATCGAGTCTTCTTTAAGTGTATCCGGTTTGTTTATTCGAGAGCTCGCTTTTACAT
>CAVLAA010000058.1:7779-11851 GCA_963660835.1 bacterium | reverse complement strand
CAACAGTCGTTGACTCCCGATAAAATTATTTTGATACGACGTATCCTACGCCTTTCTTTACAGTAAAAGAAAGATTGATCACATTTCCGCTATCCTTCGCCTCTCTAATTTCGTCTGTTATCTGAGAAAATCTCATTGACATACTTTGAGCTGCATCCGGATTAAAACAATTAGCTTCCCAATATATCCTACCATCATCTGTCTTGACTTCGCAAAAATCAGACATGAATCTAAATCCAAGATTGAAGATCCTTGGCGCAGCAGGTGATGCAGCAGGGACAGATGTAGATGCAGGAGCAACCGGAGCAGATGCAGAATCCGCAACTGCCGCAAGTTCTTCCTGACTTATCTCTACCATATCCGGTTCACTCGAAATAGGTGCATCTATTGGCTTTCCATTCGTCATAGCATCAACGAATTTATTTCTTCCTTCTCTCCAGAATCCATGATAAAGCATTTCGAATTGTTCAATTGATGCTTCAATCGCACCAATAACCTTTCGCATTGTCATATGATCTAAATAAAAGAATTCCTGATCGTTTATCTTTTTAGATGGACTCTTATGAATAATCATGAAAATCCATGGATTTCTTTTTGTTTTATCATATGAAATTCCGTATTTAAAAGTATCATCTTTTCCGAATGCATCATATTTCTTAAAAGATGAAATAGGTACCGGAAGATGAAATATCTTAACCGCATCTGCAAGCACCCAAAACTGTTCAAGTTCAAGATTAGCCGAAACATAAACCCTCTGATCTTCCAGAAGTCTCTTTCCATTATCGGAGTGATGGTCGATAGTAATCTTTACCTTTGATTTTTCTCCAAAAACATTATTGTAATGGCCTTTTCTATAAAGAAAAGCATCACTATCTCCAAATGGTTCAGGAATGAATCTAAAACTAATGTTTTTATCTGTTCCTGAAATGCATATGCTTTCATCTGTAATTCCTGTATAATCTTTTCTTGCCATTTTTTTTATCCTTTTTTCTCTATATCCTCAAAATATATACATGATATCTGAGGTGTGTATTTTCCTTTAAATACATTCCAGGAAACACTTCCATACACATCCAGACTCTTTCCGCCCTGATACTTATTTGCCATATCGAAGGCAATTACCTGAGTACCTTTTTCTCCCCAGAATTTTATATGCTGCTGTTCCGATCCTAAAAGCTTGAAAGTGTTATGCCATTTATCATTACTGCCCAGATTGTATCCGGATATTTTAAAGATAGGGGCGGGATTTCCAAAGCCAAACGGAGCAAGAGTTTCTAATTTTTCAATATAATCAGCAACTTCTTCTTCTTTTATTTCAATATCATAAATAACGTCTGAAGAAGACGGGATATCAAATCCGATAGATGTAAGATATTTTCCACATCTTTCCTGAAGTTTATCTAAATTCTTTTTATTTATTGTCATACCTGCAGCGCCTGCATGACCTCCGTATTTAATAAAAAGATCAGATGCGCTATCAAGCATTTCTTTAAGATTTATCTCTTCAGATCTGCCCGATCCTTTCAAAATCTCACCATCTCCTGCAAAAACGATGGCGGGAACGTGGTAGGATTCGGAAAGATTTCCTGCCACAATCCCTACAATTCCTGCCGAACATGACGGATCATGCATTATTATCGGCACTTTGAAATTGTTTGGATCAATATTAATATGAGACAAAGAAATCTTTACCATATCTTTTCGAAGTTCGTTTCTCTTGATTATCTCATCTGCGAGCTCTTCCATCTCCATAGTAAGATCTGTTATGAATGGATCATCATATGTAAGCAATTTTGCTACTTCTAATGGTCCATCATCTTCAAGTCTTCCCGAAGCATTTATGACAGGTCCGAGCTTAAAGCCGAAATCATCAGCCGATATAGCATCCATCTGAAGTTTTTTCAAGAGAATCTTCAATCCTATTGTTCCATATCCTTCCTCTATCAGTTCACATGCTCTCTTAACGAGATTTCTGTTATCCCCATGAAGAGGTACGATATCTGAAACTGTAGCTATACCGGCAAAAATAAGAATCTTCTGAAGCAATGCTTCACTTTTCGGGATGTGTAACTCCTTAATAAATCTGTACGCAAGCCCTGCTCCGCAATATTCAAGAAACTCTGAATCACCTGTAGCTTTTGGATCAAGCAATGCGTCTGCATTTGGAATTATTCCATCGGCAGGAGGAAGGTGATGATCTGTTACGATAACAGTAAGACCTTTCTTTTTAGCTGCGTCGATTTCCTTTACAGCGGCAATTCCGTTATCAACGGTTATCAGTAATCCATCATCGATTTCATCAATAATCTTTTCTGATAAACCATAGCCTTCCGAAAATCTCTTAGGATATCTGATTTTTATTTCCATATCCTGACGTTTTAAAACTTTTTGCACATATGCCTCAAGTCCCAGCTGCATGATACATCCGGCCATTATCCCATCCGCATCATAATCGGCAACAACAGTTATTTTATTACCTTTAAATGCCTTAATGGTTTGAACACAAGCATCGAGTCCGTTAAGATAAGGATTTGCTTTTGGATGCAGCAGCTCATCAATACTGCATCCGGCATTCCTTTCGATAACCTGTTTAAGAGTCGGGTTATCGTTATACCTACATTTACTCATAATTCCTCCTTAATCAGAACTTGAACTCCGGCGGATTATAAACAGATGTTCCAAGCATAAATACCTTGGATTTACTCATCTCTCCTTTTTCAATCTTTGAAAGTTCTTCTTCATATACTTCCATTCGACTATCAATCATATCAATGAAATGCAGCAACTGAGCTTCCATAATGCATGGAACTTTGATAGCCTCCCATTCGAGATTGCCATGATGTGCTGCAATACAGTGAAGAAGAGGTTCGATGGCAGCAGTGATTTCTTCTTCCGACTTTTTGTCTTTGAAGATCTCCTGTGCCTTCTTTTCTATTCTTCTCATCCCAAGATATGCATGACCAAGCATTGTTCCGGTCGGAGTATATTCAGAATCTCCGATTGAAGAAGTCTCAAGTTCATCAATCTTTCCAATATCATGAAGTGCTGTTGCAGCAAGAAGTAAACCTAAATCACAGTGGTACATTTTTCCAAGGTACACTGCATCATTAACCATTCTTGCTGTATGCCAAACAAGACCTCCTAAATAATTATGATGATTTGCTTTAGCTGCTCCCCATTTAACAAATTTTTCTTTGTTTTCATTGAGGATAGATATTGCAAGGATTATGTAGGGACTTGTGTTATATTTATTAAGCGTATCGATCATAATATTGAATGCTTTTTCTCTGTCAAAAGGTGCTGATTTTATAAAATCCTCAATAGGAAGTTCTGTAATAGTATAATGATTAATTTCATAATCAATCATGCCATTAAACTCTTTTGCGGAAAGATCTGCCTCGATAACTTTTCCTTCCAAACTTTCGATATCTTTCTTTGCGTTGTTCCAAATCTTAGCAGTGATCTGCTCTTCTTTGTTGCAAAGAGTAAGCACACAAAAAGCTGATTTATTCTTAGCTTCTCTTTCTTCTATTCCTTTTACAAGAAGATTAAATTTTGATCTGTCATTTTTTTTCATCTCTGTTAATTTCATATTTTTCTCCTAATTCATAAAATTAATTAACTCGTCTAATAGATTGGATGGAATTTCAGACTCGCCGGTGCTATCTACAATTTTAATGTAGTTAACTTTAACGTTTACTTCATCCAAAAAGTCTAAATAGCCACTCATGTTACGAAGAAACATTTTCTTATCTTTAATGATCGACAAAATCTGATCCTTTGTGATATTTTCACCATAATCGGAATCATTGTACTCCGCATCTACGCCTTTCCATCTACAATCCCATCTTTTACCATCATGGCAACAATCTACATCTATCCCTGACAACATCAGACAGTTTTCTGATGGAACTGATGTATCATCGCAATCTTCTGTCGCAAAAAAGATATCCGACGGTAAAATGTTTGTATTTACAATATCAGTTATCCCACTCATATAAATTCGCATAAGTCTTTTTTACCTCCATCCGTATACATCCTTGACTGCATTTCCAACACTTTCAGTCATGCT
>CAVLAA010000058.1:7149-7769 GCA_963660835.1 bacterium | reverse complement strand
GATAAAAACTTCATATGCTTCTTCGGGTGTTCCCGAATTGAAATACTCATCCTCAAAGTCACTCACAAGATACTCATCACGAAGTTTTCGGAAATGATAAAAGTTGGAACCGTCATGATGGCAGCCGGATGCTCTGAGTTCTTCATCCTCAACGAAATATGAATTATAATCATCGCTTATATCGAAGATTGCATTGATATTTGGTCGCAATATCTTGTAACCTCTTGCAATTCCATTCCATCTTCCAATAAATCCATAGCAGATCAAGTTAGATGAAAGCGGAATATTAAGATTTACAATTTCATCATCTCTGCTGTCATCTAATGCATTTTCAATCATTTCCATAACAAAAGGTTCATACAACGATTCTGTGATGTCGTTGCTCCAAATAATGTTTTTCTTTGTTTCAAAATTGTTTTCCATCTCTTTTTTCCTCCTAAGAATGTAAAATAGTAAATATATGTATAGAAAAAGAGTGGATATTTTCTGTTTTTCTTTCAGTTTTTGGCAAAAAAAATACAGATTTCGTAATTAGAAACCTGTATTTCACTTATAATACAAAGAATGTATTCTGCTGATAATAAGTGTTACGAATGTTCTCGATTATGCCTTAGCTTTTT
>CAVLAA010000058.1:0-7139 GCA_963660835.1 bacterium | reverse complement strand
TGCGAAAACATATTCATTGCACTGTTCATCCATCCATTTCGGATATCTTCCGTGTACTTTGTGACAATGGCATACTCCATTGTTCCAAAATGCACACTCTCTTTGGCTACATTCCTGCCCATCGAATACCACTTCACCAAATGTCTTAGTATATTCTCCGTCCATTGGAACTGTAAATCTCCAGCATTCATCATCATCTCCGAAAAAGTAAATACCTGTATGATGATCGACTGACACGAGCAATGGCTTTATCAAATCGAGAAATTCATAGATATCTTCTTCGTAGTATTTGCTGTATTCATGAACGATATCCAAGCAATAGCAGTCAGGATGTGAATTATCACACTGAATATCTATGGACAAGCCATAAAACGACTCAGCTTTATCTACTAGCTTCACAAGAATCTGTAGCGGATCATGAAGATTGATTTCAAGATTTGCCGACAGAGTTTTATATTTATCCGACGCATCTCTCTTTAAATAGAGTAGCCCAGATCCTGATGCGTAATATCCCATAATATTTCCTCCTCATACTTAGATGATGTAACCATATGCTTCTATGTAGATTACTTGATTTTTCGATGACTCCATCTCTTTGGCAAGAGATGACCACAAATCGGAAAGTTCTTCCTCTTTGTTCTCTTCGTATAGATCAAGTTCTGTTTCGTCCTCTTTCTGATCATTTGTCATAAATCGAACAAGAACGCTTGTTGGACTATGCGGTGTTATGTTCCATGTGCAATTTTTCTTTGATTTCTGAATTGCTTCTGTAATCTTCATTTCGTGATTTTTCCTTTTTTTGATTCTTTTTTAAGGACTTTAGTTACCTTTCTTGATACAATCATAGCTATCGTATCGGGACCGCATACCGGGCAATAACAGCCGTGTGATGAATCTACGACAGATGTTTGCCCGCAGCTATTGCAGCTTATAAGGAATCTGTCTTCCGGTCTGCAGTTAATGCCGGTAAAATTGATAGCTTCCTCAGGAATATCCCATTCTTCAATAGGAGAAAACTTTACTTTCGCATCAATTAATGGATATTTTTTACTTTCTTTTGTTTTAGACTCTTCTCTTTTCCAGTCCATTTCCTGTCCACAATCCGGACAAAAGCGAAAGAAATACTCACCATCAGATACAGTGCGGCTGCAACTGGGGCATATAGCATATTCCCGTCCATCACAGTCTCTTGCGGCAAGCGGTCTTTTAGCCTTACCTTTTTCATGATTTTTTTCACTCTCTTGGTTCATTGCATTATTACCTCCTTAATATGTCGTAAAATAATTAACAGATACATATTGAGAGTGATTGTTTTCTGCTTTAACAGCAAAAGACAGCTGCTTTTGGCAACTGTCTTTTTGTTAATCATAAAATGGATTGTCCTCCAAAATTTTTATAATTCTGTTTTTTATCTCATCCTCACTATTTCCTTCCCACTCTTCCCTTACATTTCTGTAAAGTTTATCGAATGTATAAGGTTTTATTTTTCTGTATTTCTGTACTTTTCTATACACATCGCTCTTAAATTCTTTCGCTAAATTACTCTCTAAAACAGTATATGCAAGTTCTGCATTACTTAATGGGACTAAATCAAGAGGAGCGATCTGGACAAGAACCGGCTCTGCATCTTTGAAGTTAAATGCACGAGAAGCCTGACATACAAACTGTCCTATACCTGCTCTTGGAAACCATTTTACCATGTCTCTATCATCCATTCTCTCTTCACGTCCTACCGCTCTTACCACTACGTTGATGTCGTCAGGACGTTTTAGCTTTCCTGCAAAGACAAGACCGGAATTTGCTATAACGGATGAAGGCATATCGGCAATCTTCTGTGTTATCGCTATTATAAATAATCCGTATCCTGCTGACTGATCAAGAATCTGTTCGAATTCTGACTGACCGCTAAGAGATGCCGAATTTCCTCCCTGACCTCCGGCCGTATCATTACCTGTCAGAACTTCATTAGCTTCTTCTATTACTAATACAGTTTCGTATTGATCTTCTGCAAGAAATCCTCCATCATGAGCCATTGCATATTTATAAAATCCTGATGTTATAGCACCGAAGATAAAGTTCTTAAACGTGTTCTCAAGGCCTTTTGACTCCATAACAGTTACGTCGCATCCTCCGATAAGGTCATCAACACCCATCCATTTAACTTCTTCTTTTGATATACAATCAATAGCTGTTACACCTGTCCCTACGTGGAATTCTTTTGTTGGAATCTGTGTTTTTTCGTGAGTTTTCGGATCTTCTACCTCTGTCATTTCATCTGTATAATAACTGCTTCCACCATATAAGCGAGATTCTATCGAAAATTCTCTTGAAAAGCATGAAAGTCTTTCAAGAAGTCTTGCGTAAGCATCTTTGGTATCATTTCCTGACCTGTTCCCTGCAAGATCTGCTTGTTTTTCTTCGAATCTCCTATAAATGCGTTTAAAATCAACCATTCCTGAAAGCCTATGAATCTCTTCATCATCTTGGCAGTGAAAAAGATTGGTCCCCTTTCCGTCTACATTTGAATAAAGTTCATAAACAACATCAGCAATCATCTGCTTTCCTCTTTCTAAGAGTCCATAAGCTCGACAGTAAATATCAATAATACCATCGATCCAAATCTGAGGAGAAACATGAAGCGGAACCTTCCAAATATTAAGATGCATAGGACTAAGTCCCGGCTGTATCTTACCCATAGAATAGAAATTAAATCTTTCAGGTTCTACGAAACGTGCAAGACCTCTCCAATCCTGCTTCGGATCCATTACAACAACTCTAAGCGGTTTTCCTGTCTTTTTCCTTTTCACTCTGGTAAGTTCAGCAACGAACCTCATCGCAGCAACTGTTTTTCCGGAACGAGATGCACCTGTAAAATATCCGTGCATAAGCATTGATTCATCTACTTTATAATCATACGGGGTTCTATATCCATTTTCAAAGCTATATCTTGTTGTATTCAGAATGGTTCCCATATAAATCTCTCCTTTCATCATAGAAGGAGCTGCAAATTTAGGAATATCCTGGACTGTTGTATAAACACCGCCTTCACCGATACGAGGCACATGAGTGTATGCCGCATACTCTTCCGGCAAAAGAACTGTTCTATATTTGGCCTCATCAACACCATTTTCATTGGTTCTTGTAATATCGCCGGAAAATGCTGCGAAATGGTAAAGAAGATGTTTTTGCTCTGTTTCAGTAAGATCAAGCACCTGCACCGGCTGAATCATAGAATCGTTATTCTGCCATGTACTCTTTGCAACGGCTTTTACAGAAGAAAGTCCATCTTTTGTTCCACAAGCAATATATGCATAAGTATAGAAAGCGCCTTGACCACGAAGGGATTTTTTAAGGCGTTCATTTTGATATTCAAGTAACTCCAGAAGGTCTTTTACACCCTGATCCAGCCATTGATAAGATTTATTATATCCGATGCCTGCAGATATGCCCATTGAACTTGATGTTCCAAGGGTAGATGTTCCTGAAGACCCGGTATTCGTTCCTTTACTTGTTCCATTGCTGGTTGAATAGCTGTTCCCATTCGACACACTCTGAGACTTGGTTGTTGTCTGTCCGTATCCGGTTGAAGCACTTTCACTTGAGCTTTCAGATAAACTTTGACCAAATGTTTGTCCTACAGTCTGAGATTCAGATACTGATTGAGATTTAGAAAGACTCTGTGAGTAGCTGTTGCTCTGGCTGCTGCTTAGGCTTTCGGATGCACTTGTACTATATGATTGACCTGTACTTAATGTTTGACCTGAACTAAGAGTATTTCCTGAGCTGATCGTCTGTCCCAGACTTTGCGATGCACCGCTACCTTTAGTACTACCAAGTGAATTTGACAAAGATACGGATTGACCTGTGCTGGAAGTAATTGACTGAGATTCACTTGTTCCCCAACCTTGAGATAAAGACTGTCCTTCAGATGTACTGTAGCTTTCATTTGTTCCATAGCTTCCGGATGAGCCAACACTTTGTCCATATCCCATACTTCCTGTCTCTCCAAATGTATTCCCAACAGATGTAGAGCTACCTGAACTTCCTCCCTCGCTATGACTAAATCCTGATCCTGTTGAGGATGAAGATGAACCATTTGCAGAAATACTGTATGATGATGAAGTGGAATCAGATAAACCTCCTACAAGATTTGCACTCCATCCATGAGAATCATTATATCCGGTTGATGAAGATAATCCGTTTGTGTAACTTGCACTTTTATTAGTTGAATCGCTATATGTTTCTGAAAATGATTTAGATAAACCATCTGTTTGAGATACGTTATGACTGTATCCGTTATTTAAGGAGCTATTTTGTGATTCTGACCATCCAAGACTTTGATTATGTCCCAGTGAATGAGAAGAACTTACATTTTGTCCCTGACTTACATTATATGATGAACCCTCTGTAAGACCATGACTTATACTTACGTTTGTTCCCTGTGAAAGAGATGCGGTTTGGCTTATACTTTGGTTTTGTGACATCCCTTCGCTATAACTGGCTCCCTGATTTGTCGAAGATCCAACATTTATACTTTGTCCGTTGTTCAGAGAAACACCTTGGTTTACTCCATTTGTATATCCGTGCGTCATTCCATAGGTTTGACCTGCCGTTTCTCCCACTGTGACACCGCTTGTATTTGTTACACCTTTACTTAGAGAATTGGATATCGATGTTCCTTGCGTATGCCCCACTGTTCTTCCCAGTGTTTGACTTAATGACTGCCCTACAGATTGGCTCTCCCCTGTTGTAAATGTTTCCCCTGTGGATGTACTTGTCGTTGAACTATCCGTAAAGCCTTTACTCCAACCTTGTGACTGAGATGCATTTGCCATATACATTATAGGAAGAGAAATATTTGCTGAAATGGCTTTTGTTCCCTGTAACTGACTGTTCCATTTAGTCATTTCTTCCTGAGATTTGTTTTTCCAGCCGAGAAGAGTATCGGTTGGAACAGGGGAGGATATTATTTCGATGACGTATTCAAAATCCGACATACCTGCTATAATTTTTTCTAATGTTCCTTCTGAATCCGGGTTTAAGTTATGGCCTCCTATCCCTTTATTTCCCATATCTTCTGCTGCCTGAGTAGCCTTTGGTATTCCGCGAACAACTGTCATATAGTCCATGTTATACATTTTTGTACGAAGCCATTCTGCTTCTTCAGCAGTAATTCTTCTCATTTCTATAACACGAAATGCTCCTATAAGAGCGGTATAATACCCCAGAAAAGCTTCTCTTGCCCTCTCTTTTGCTATTTCAATAGATGTAGCGTGAGTTGCCTGTGTTCCATACAAAAATAATAATCCTAGAGCAGGTTCTCTCATATTGCAGATAACGGTTATAAGATTATAATCATTTTCATATGCAGCGGATAACACTTCTCCTTGCATATTCATAAAAGTTGTCGATTCCTTTGCTCCTTCCGGAATCCTTATAACTCTAAGCAGACAGATTGCTTTATAAAAACGAACTCTCTCTCCTGTTTTGGGATTCATTGTTTCTATATAATAGCAAAGATAACTCATGGACTGTTCATCCGGTGTTTTTTTAGGATTATCTTCATATTCAGCCCATGAATCAAGAATCCTAAAATCATCAACAGGCTCTGCCTCATCAGCAGGATGAAGCAACCTTTTCATTTCAAATAATGAAATCATAGCTTTTCTCCTTTTTTTCTTATATGTAAATCGAACACATAGCAACACTCAAAATTGATGGTATATTGCAATTATTTTTGTACCATAACTGCTTGCTGCATATGATTTTCCTTTCTGACTGTTCGTAATAAGAGTGTCTTTTGAGGAGTAAAGTTTATAAGAAACAAAAAGACCCGGGGCCCGAAGGACACCCGAGTACGTTCCATGATTGTGATATAAAATATAATATTATGACAAAAGATGGAAAGGATCTGTCTGATCGTCTTCATCTTCATAGTCAACATCCAATGCACTATCGATTCCATTATCGAAAGCTTCTGAAACGGCGTAGTTAACTAAATCGCCCAAGCTTAAATCATTCATACTAAGAAGTGTCATAATGAAATCCATAAGTGCATATTCTTTCTCTTCTTTTAAACCTTCTTCATCCTCTACTACCGTTTTTGCCATTTCATTTGTAACGGTCTGCACTGCTCCATATAATTCTTCTATTACATCCTGCATATATCCGTCTATTTCGCAGTGTGTCTGTTCTCTTTTCTTATCTGTTGTACATTTGATCATATTTTTTTAATTCCCTTCATCTTTTTTTTCTACATTTTAAGTATGTCTGTTATTTTTTTTATATTATGCAGCCGGACAGATTATTCTGCGTCTTCTATTTCTGCATCGATCTCAACAATTCCTAACATATTCAGTATCTATGCTTTTTTTCAGCTGTTTCGTTATTATATGCTCTATTTATCGGTGCCGAAGTTCTTGGCGTTTTTCTTAGCTGTTTCAAATTCGGATAGATCAAGGTCGGATTCGTCTAGCACGGTTTCAAGCATAGCATAAAGAGTTTGTTTTTTTGAATCCAAATCAATGCTACTATTTGATAATACATCATATGTCGCAGTGATATCATCTTTTAAATCTTTGAACTTAGCTTCTGTTATTTCGAAATTATTTTTGCTTTCTGTGATGCCATTCATTACCCAGCTTTTAAGGATAGTGAACTGATCTATGTCGATATATTTTGAAATAAAGTCATCATCAAGAACAGCTTTTTCATGCACGTTTTCTTCACTATTACGATCATTCTTTGCTTCATTTATTGTATGGACATCAATTTCTTCCGGCATTGTATATTTGTTTAATTTATCATTAACAATGCTATCGATTGTATCTGTTGTATTTTCTACTGCGCTTATGACAGCTGTTGCAGACTCCTTTGTAACACCACAGGAACAAAATATACTTGCCACAATGAAAACACTTCCTATTATAATTAATTTTTTCTTCACGACGAAACACCCCTTTTAGAAAAAAACAAAAAATAATTCTATATCTTTGCTTTTGGTATCTTTATTTAAGAGTGTTCGAAATGAATTTTTCTAATAGCCTAATACGCCTTCTACGTTTTCGGGTTCTTCAGATGGAAGTTGACACTCCCCATGCCTAAAGGCAGGGGATTCTTGCTACCTGCCACTACATAAT
>CAVLAA010000057.1:0-13009 GCA_963660835.1 bacterium | reverse complement strand
AAGCAAAACCTTTAATCTTGCAAGTATGTTGATTTCCAATATATTTATTCCAAATCAAAAGCTCCGCAGGCTTTTCAGGGAGCAGGTAAATGCGGCAGGGATAAGCCAGCTTAGCATCCTTGGATTAATTGCCACAGAGGCTGTCTATAACAAAGGTCACGTATGGTATAAGAATATGATGTCTTATGTAAAGGACAATATTGCATATGTAAGAAATTTTGTTGAAGATAGGCTTCCCGGAATAACCTGCATGGAGCCTGAAGGAACATATCTTGTATGGCTGGATTTCAGAGGAACCGGATTAAATTATAAAGAGATCAATGACCGTATCATAAATAAAGCAAATCTGTGGCTTGACAGCGGAGAAATCTTCGGAAAGGCAGGAGAGGGCTTTCAGCGCATAAACGCAGCCTGTCCGAGAAGGATTTTAGAGCAGGCTATGGAACAGATCGAGAAAGCATTTTGTTAACATAATGGAGAAAAGCAATGAAAAATATTCTATTTAAATCATATACATCAGATGATTACATCAAAATCGCAGAGGAAACTGCCGAATGGCTCAAGGAAAACGAAAAAGTAACAGAGTATGGAAAACGCTGGATACAGAGTCCGGATTCAGATGAGGACTTTTCCGATTATCCAATGCTTACAGAAAAAGCAATGTATGGCGGATCTGCAGGTATCGGACTTTTTTACCTGAGATTATATCAGGCAACCGGAAAAGAAGAATATCTTGAGGAAGCAAAGGCTGCGGCAGCTGATTTGATCGCAACAGATGAAGGAATAGCATTCTATGAAAAATCATTAAATCGAAAAGCGACAGAGGACAAGCTGATACATGTCAAAAATATGCCGGGTTGGATTGCAGGAACCCACAATGGCCCAACAGGAGCAGGATTTTTAGCTATCAATCTTTATAAGGTTACCGGAATAGAGGAATATCTTGATTATGCCGTAAAGGTTACTGAGGATCTTTTAAAGATGGCAATTGAAGATGAAAAGGGTATTCATTTCAGCAATGAAAATGATGTATGCGGAGACGGCGGATTTGTTGCTTATCTGATTGCAATTTATCATCTTACAAAAAATGAGAAATATTTGAAAACAGCAATCGCAATCGGTGATTATATCTTAGTTCAAGGTCAGGATGCATTAAAAGGCGGAAAATACTGGAGAGTTGTTGATACAACAATCATTGACTTCCCTGAGGATGTTTTCTGGGTAAATATGGCACACGGTACATCAGGTGTCGGCTGGCTCTTTGCTATTATCTATCAGGTGACAGGACTTGAGAGATTCCTTCAGGGTGCAAAGGATGCAGCGGAATATATCAAGGGACTGGCAGTCGGCGATGATAATGCTGTTTTGATACCATATCTCGACAGCCTAAAAAGAGGCCCTTCTACGGAGTTTTATTATCTTAGCTGGTGCCATGGTCCTGCAGGAACCGCGCTTCTTTTCAAAGCCTTGTATGAGATCACAAATGATGAGGATTACTTAAACTGGGTAAAGAAATTATCAAGAGGAATCATCGAAGCAGGGGCTCCGGAACAGTTCTCCAGAGGATATTGGAAGAGCCAGTCTTTATGCTGCGGTACACCGGGGATTTTGGAGCATTTTGTTGCTGTTTATAAGCTTACAGGAGATGAGGAATTCCTGAAATATGCAAGAAGGGCAGCAAGGACAGTAATAGGTCAGTCACAGGTAGATGATGATCCGAATGATATTTATAAGCTGTCGTCTAAGAGAAGATGGCTGGGAAACTGGTGGAGAACCATTCCTTCAGAGGTTCACAGTTATACAGGACTTTATATCGGAAGTGCAGGAAATGCATGGAGCCTTTTGTCTATAGCCGGTATTTTGAAGGATGAAAGCTATATAGATCTGTTTGAATATTATAATTATAAAGGCTAAGTTCATATAAAAATAACGCGGGTATTTCTTAAGTCAGCCATGCTGATATAGAAAATAACCCGCGTTTTATATTTTCCTAATATAAGATTAGTTTATTTCAGCGATTGCCTCAACCTCGCAAAGAACGCCCTTAGGAAGATCTTTGACTGCGACACATGAGCGTGCCGGCTTGCTGGTGAAATATTTTTCATATACAGCATTGAATGCGGCAAAGTCATTTATATCTGCAAGAAAGCAAACTGTTTTAAGTACATTGTCAAAGCTGGCTCCGGCTGCTTCTAATATAGCTCCGACATTTTTGCATGACTGCTCAGCCTGAGCTTCGATATCGCTGCCTGCAACAGCACCGGTGCTTGGAATTACTGGAATCTGTCCGGAAACGAATAAAAGGCTGCCGGAAACCTTAGCCTGTGAATATGGTCCGATTGCAGCAGGAGCGTTTTTTGTCTCGATTGTTTTCATGATTAAAATCTCCAATTCTAAATTTTTGTAATATCAGTAAGTTCGATATTAATAATAATACCCTGGATTTATAAGGTCAATGTTCAGAATTCTGATGAAGGATCAAATGAGCCCTTGAAATATCTGTATTTTTTATTTTGCCTGAACAAGAAAAGCCAGGACATTATAGCTGAACCGATTTCAGCAACAAAGACGGCACACCAGATTCCGTCAATACCAAAGAAAATAGGCAATAACAATACGGATATCAGTTCAAAGACTAATGATCTTATAAAGGAAATAGCAGCGGAAATGGTTCCGTTGCTGAGTGCCGTAAAAAATGCCGAAGCAAAGATATTTCCGCCGGACAGCAAAAATGCCATGAGGAAGATCCTAAAAGCATGTACGGTAAGTGCAAGCAGGCTGGCATCATAGCCTACAAAAAGAGCCGATATCGGATATACACAAAGCTGGGCGATCACAAAAAGAAAAATCCCGCCGCAATATTCGATCTTCATACTCTTTTTGAGCAGATTATTAAGCTCCTTGTGATGGCCTGCTCCGAAGTGAAAGCCGATTATAGGAGCAGCACCTAAAGTATATCCGAACATAAGAGATATAAATATGAACTGAACATACATTATAACTCCATATGCGGCTACACCGTCAGCACCCGAATATTTCATAAGCTGCAAATTGTAAACCATGCTGACAACAGACATGGAAATATTGCTCATAAGCTCAGATACACCATTATATGCAGCTAAAAAAACAGGCCTTAAAATGATCTTTACAGGACGGAAACGAAGAAGGCTGCTGTTTGGACCTATAAAATATATAAGAGGGAGGATACCTCCTATACACTCGCTTATACCGGTTGCGATAGCTGCACCTGCAACACCCATGCCAAGACCTGCCACAAAGACTGCATCCAGGATCATGTTAGTAAGGCCGGCGGCAATAGTAAAAAACAATCCAAGTCTTGGCTTCTCGGCGGCATTTATAAGAGCCTGAAACATATACTGGAACTGCATTGCCATGATAAATCCAATACAGATACGGCCATATAGCAGTGCTTCATCATACAATTCTCCTGCAGCACCGAGAACCTTAACAATCTGCGGCATGAGAAGAAATCCGACAATAGTTACTATAAATCCGAGAATGGCAGTCATTTCAAGTATCATAGAAAAATATTCATTGGCTCTTTTTTGATTGCCTTCTCCCAGAGTTTTGGATATCAGGGCTGTTCCGCCTGTGCCAAACATCGTTCCTACTGCTCCGCATATCATCAGAGCCGGAATTGCGATATTTATAGCTGCAAATGCATTTTTGCCTACAAAGTTGGATACAAAGAGTCCGTCTACAACACCGTAAATTGATGTAAATGCCATCATGATCATTGTAGGAAGGCAGAAGCGAAGAAGCTTGCGGTATCCAAAATGTTCAGACAGTCTTATAGGCTCTTTGATTTGTTTCGTTTTCATATACACCTCAAAAAATAATATTTAGTTTTAATGGTGATTCTACTTCAAGAGAAAAATATATGCAATGATATAAATGATGAAAATCAAAATAATGTGCAGTATGGGAGATAATCTGATAAAATATTGAAGATCTGAAAAATATTTTCATAAGAATTTTTATATATGAAATAGATGAATTTACAAAGGAGATTGATATGGGACATTTTTATTTTGTCAGACATGGTCAGACAGTATGGAATTCTGAAAATAAAATTTGCGGAAATACAGACAGCGAGTTGACAGAAAAAGGTCATGATCAGGCAATTGAAGCCGGAAAGCTTATTGTTGAAGAAAAAATAAAGGCAGATGAGATTTTGCATTCTCCGCTTACAAGAGCAGCAGAAACAGCAAGGCATATATCCGAGATCACAGGAATACCAAGAAGATGCGAGGAACGTTTAAGAGAGCAGAACTTCGGAAAGTGGGAGGGAACATCTCCAAGGGATGCCAGAGGATTTATAGAAGCAAAGTCGCAGTTCGTATCAAGCTTTGAAGGCGGAGAATCAATGCTGCATCTTGCCCAGAGAGTCTACAATGTAATAGATGAAATAAAAAAAGAACCGGATAAGGTATATATACTCGTAGCTCACAATGGCATAGCACGTGTTGTATATTCATATTTCCACGATATGACAAACGAGGAATATGCAGAATTTACCGTAAAAAACTGCCAGATTATGAGATTTGACTTTTAGATATAAAAGTTCTTGGAATTTCTATATTCATTCGGAGTCATGCCGACTATTTTTTTGAATTGCCTGTCAAAATAACCGATATTTGAAAAGCCTACATAATCAGAAATCTGAGATATAGAATAATCAGTTTCAAGAAGCTTTGACTGGGCCTCGCCTATACGTCTGTGTAATATATAATCTGTAATTGATATCTGCATATTATCCTTAAAAACATGTGACAGATGATATTTATTTATATGGAAAAGTTTTGCTATAGTATTTAGTGAAAGCTCTTTGTCATAATTGTTGTTTATATAGAGGCATATACTGTCAGTTAGAGTGCGTCCTTGATTTTGGCTTTTTTCTTTCCCTTTTTTGGGTGCATTATTACAAAGCGTGGTGATAAGTGCACGAAGCAGATAGTAGCAGCTTTCATCACGGCCTTTGATGCGCTCTGCATTTGACCAATATATCATTTCAATCAGCTTTCCGCAGTATAATGTTGTTTCGCTTTTACGCAGTATAGGAAGCTGGTCGTCTCTAAGAAGTGTATTAGTCTGAAGACCCTTAAGCCTTAAATTGCTTATGCCAAGGCTGATGACCTGAAGGCTTTTTTCACCCAGATATTCCTCGTGGATAATGTTTGAATTTAGGATTATAATATCACCTTCACCTACGATATAACGTCTTGTACCGATAAGATAGAATCCGGTTCCTTTGAGAACATATATAATTTCGGTCATATCTGTATGAGAGTGGATAGCTCTTAAGGCATCTGATTTTTCACCGGAAATCCTGTAAATATACAGGATCCCCGGCTGTGAATTTTCGTAAAAAACAGAAGAAAATCTTTTTTGCGGCTTATATTGTTCCAAAAATATATCTCCTTAAATGGCGTCTATCTGTTTTATAAGCTTCTTATCAATGATAAGATCTGAGGCCTTCATGGAATCCTCCAGCTGAGAAAGCTTAGAGCTTGCGATAACGGCATAGCCGTCTACATCGTTGTTTGTTATATATGCCAAAGCAAATGCGGAAGGTGAGCAGCCTATTTTCTTTGCACATTCGGCAGCAAACATGGCGCGTTTTTTATTTTGCTCTGTTGCAAATGCAAGAGCTCTTTTGTTTAGACCATTCATGCCTGTAACCGGATATTTAGCAAAGAAGCCGACAGCCTGAGAGGTATAAGCCATGACAGCAAGCTTATTTTCTTTATACCATGCATATTCTTCAGGATACATGGCAAGCATTGTTTTATCCTGCATCATATCCGGAGTAAAGCTAGCCATGTTCCATTGCAATTCAGATGTTACAAAAGGGATTTTATCATTTTTTACGGCATATTCATTTGCAGCTGCGATTCTTTTGAATGTCCAGTTTGAAACGCCGACGGCTCTTGTAAGCCCATCCTCAATAAGCTCATTGGCTTCATCTACAAGTTCACCTACTGGAATGGATTCATCATCACGATGATAAAACCAAACATCTACATAGTCAACATCCATAACTGCAAGGCTTGTATTGATATCATATCGTATGCAGTCGGGTGTCATCCTTGACGTATACATATCTCTAAGCTCGGGATAGCCGCCTTTTGTGATAAGAGTGATCTGATCTCTTATATTATTATTGCGGATAAATCTTCCGATTGTTCTTTCGCCTTTAGAGTCTCCGTTCTTAAAATCCCCACTATAACTTCGTGCAGTATCTAAGGTTCTGCCACCAAGTTCAAAATACTTATCCAATATTTTAAAGGATTGATCCTCAGGAATATAAGAGCCGAGAGTATAAGAACCCATTATAATCCTGGAAAGAGGTATATCACCATGAGCTCCCTTGATTTTTCCTGTTAACATATAAATTCCTCCAAATTATTTAATTTCATCTACTGCAACCCATCTGTTTTCGCGGGCAGATTTTTCCATGGCTCCGCAGACTCTTTCAACATAATATCCATAAGGAATATCAATATTTACAGGTTTGTTTTCAGAGACAGCCTTAAGAAATTTGTGAGCCTGCATACACATGATCTCTGCATATGAAACTCCGAGGGCACCCATAGCTGAGAAGTTTGCATATTCGCCATGCTTTGGATTTCCGTCTATGGTTTTAAAGCCTATCTGAGCAGGATCAGAAGCGGCATCGGCATATTGAAGCTCGTTGAGCCTTTGGACATTATATTTGATAGTGCCCTTGCTGCCCTCAACCTCATATCCCATTGAGCAGCCCTTTCCATGAACGATACGGCTTGATGACATTTGTCCGATCCTTCCGTTTTCGTATTTAAGAAGTATATAGATCTGATCATCAGTATCTACTGTGGCCATTTCACCGGTACTTGGTTCAGTTCGCTGTTTATATGGGGTATCCCAAACAGCACAAACCTCTTTGATCCTGCCAAGCTTGCTGCCTACAAGCATATCTGATAATGCTACAAGGTGAGATGTAAGATCGCCAAGTGCACCGGTGCCTGCAAGTCTGGAATATTGCCTCCAGGTCATAGGTGTCTTAGGGTCTGCGCAGTATAGGCAGTCAAATTCAGCTCTGAAGGATACAATTTCTCCAAGTGTTCCGTTATCGATCATTTCCTTTGCGTATTCCTGAACAGGACATTTTGTATATATGAAGTCAGTAATTGATATAACACCTGCTTTTTCAACAGCCCTGGCAATTTCGCGGCTGTCATCAACGTTTATTGAAAGCGGCTTTTCGCAGAAAATATTTTTTCCTGCCTCGGCAGCAGCTATCGCGATATCTTTATGTGTATTATTTGGAGTTGCAACTATTATAATATCTATTTCATTGTCATTTATAAGATCATGCCAGTCCTTATAAACTTTTTTATAGCCAAATGTATCTTGGGCTTTTTTTGCCAGTGCTTCAACTGGTTCTGCAACTGCTTCGAAAACCGGAACAACATCTGTTCCGTATGCTTTTCTGATATTGTAGAATCCGCCGGAGATGAATGTTCCGATGAAGCCTGCACCAATAAGTCCGATTTTAATTTCTTTCATAGCTTTTTCCTCTTTTTATCTAATAAATTTTAGTATTTTCTTATTATATTTTCCATTACCCTTACGCCGTAAGATAATTGATCAAGTGGATCTCCTATATAATCCTCCATTTCGAATGAAAGAACATCATCGTAGCCTGCGAGAATAAGTTCACGAACAAAGCAGTTCCACCAATGTTCATCATGACCGGCTCCCGGAACGGCAAAGTTCCATGAACGATCTGCAATCCTATGAACATCCTTTGCATCAAGCATGGTATTAACAGCACATTTAGAAGGGCGTACAAGGATGTCCTTGACGTGACAATGATATACAAGCGGGCCAAGAATTCTTGCCATTTCAATTGGGTCACCGCCCATCCAGAATGGATGGCTTGGATCAAGGTTCATACCGATTATGTCACCGTCATTGCCAAGAGCTGATTTTAAGTGCATGAGATTTTCTATGTTGTATACGAGCTGCCATCCATGAGGCTCAAGAGCAATTTTTTCAATTCCGTGATTCTTTGCGGCTTTTACAGCCTTTTCCCAGAATTTTATAGTTACCTCCCACTGGTATTCAAGAATGGCTGCTGTTTCCGGCGGCCAGCTTGTTAATATCCAGGTTGGAGTAATATCTTCCTTGCAGCCTGACGGAAGACCGCTCATGGCTACAATCTTTTTTATACCCATTTGTTCGGCAAGCTCAAAACAGTTATATATATCCTTTGCATGTTTCTGACCTTGAAGTGACGGATCAAGAGGGTTTCCGGAAACATTGAATGCGTCAATTTTTATACCGTGATCGGCTAGTTTTGCAATATAAGCCTGCTGATTTTTCTTGTTGTTAATAAGTGCCGGGACATCTATATGAGGTGCAGATGACCAGCCGCCTACACCAACCTCAACGCCCGTAAGTCCAAGTTTATTGCATGTTTTCAACAATTCATCTATGGTTTCAAAACCCAGACAATCTGTATATATACCTAAATGCATATCTATCATCTCCTTTTAGAATTGGCCGATTCTCAAAAATCATATGGACTTGTCCTTTTGTTATGTTAAAGATTATATATGCAGATGCATAATTAGATTTGCACTATTTTGCTGTAAAAACATGATAAACAGAGAGATTGCAACGGTTTTTTGGAATATTTTGCGGCTGATGAGTTTTGGAGGAAAAGTGCATTAAAAAACTAGGGATGCAATTAAAAAAACGATATTTGACGAATACTGAAAGCTTGGATATGATAAGAGAAAATCAAAAAATCAAATAGGAGATTCATATGAGAGAAATAAAAGCAGAAGAGCTGAATATTAATCCTTTTACTAAAATTTCAAATGAATGGATGGTTCTTAGCGCAGGAACAAAGGAGAATGGATACAATGCAATGCTTTGCAGCTGGGGTCATATGGGTGCAATATGGCAAAACGGCGGTGGACTTCCTAGTGTTGTTATCTATATACGTCCGTCACGTTATACAAAGGAATTCGTAGACAGAGAGGACTTTTTCACTCTTTCATTCTTTGATGAGAAATACAAAAAGGAAATGACCTATCTCGGAACACATTCGGGAAGAGAAGAAGACAAGATAGCAAAAGTAGGATTCACACCTGAATTTACTGACGGAACTACATATTTTGAAGAAGCAAATATGGTATTTGTATGCCGTAAGCTTTACAGTGCAACACTTAAGGAAGAAGGATTCCATTCCAAGAAGATCCTTGATGAGTGCTATCCTGATAAGGACTTTCATGATATGTATATAGCTGAGATCACAAGAATCTTAGTTAAATAATATGATCTCAACATCATAATATAATAAACCGGCGTGAAGCACATATGTGCTTCGCGCCGGTTTATATTTAATTTTAGATTTTGTGATTCAGCCCTGAAGCAGAAGCAGTCCGAATACGAGGGTAAACAGAGCAACTGTCTCAATAATACCGATTACGATAAAGTAGTTTGCAGTACCTTTTCCGGTAGCACCAAGTGCATCAGAAGCTGCAGCTGCACACTTGCCCTGGAAAAGAGCTGAAAGACCGATTGCGAGTCCGCCGAATAATCCTACGCCTAAAGCAAGAACACCGCTGATTCCTGCGCCTGCATTATATGCAGATTTTATAAAGTTCATAAGAAGGAATCCGTAGATTGTCTGTGTAAGCGGAGCACCTGAGAATGCGATCATGATGAACGGAGCCGGTTTACCGCTGGCATAACATTTTTTCCAAGAACCTATTGCTGACATTCCGGCAAAGCCTGCACCGAAAGCTGATCCAAGAGCAGATATACCAAGAGCTGCTGCCATACCAATATATGCAATATCCATAATAAAAATCTCCTTTTCTTAGCTATTGCTTAAATTATTTGTTTGTATTTAAAAATTTCTATTTACTAAGCTTATCCTGTTTTTTAAACGGTTCATATGCAATTCCTGTCCATTCAAGTCCGACCTGCCCTGAGAACTCAAGGACATTAAGTCTGATTCCGTGAACGACAACGGAAAGGAATGCCATTATGATATTTAACAGATGTCCTATAACGAGTACGAATATTCCCATTATGATAAGCGGTCCGCTAAAGCCTTCCGCAAGAGCATTGAAGCTCTGTGCGATCGCAAGACCCGCCATACCAACGGCGAACAGACGAATATAGCTCATTACATTTCCGAAGCAGCTTATTGTATCAAGAAATACGGTAAAGCCGTTTCCGACACCCGACAGGAGTCCTTTAGCAAAGGATTTATCAGGTGACATGCCGCCAAATAAGAGTACCAATACAAATGCTGCAAGAACAAGTATAAATACCGGTTTTATATCGATCTGTTCTCCAACAACGAGGTATAGAGACAGAAGATACATTGCTACAACAGATACAGCCCATCCGGCATCGGCAACCCAGCTTAAATCCTTTTTAGGAAGCTTGTTCTTGATGCTGAGTATAGAGCCAAGAGCCATCTGGATGGCACCTATTGAGAATGAGAATTTTATAATTGTATTTTGCTGTGCCTTTGCCGCAACTCCGAAATATTCGGGATAATTTGCAAAGCTTGGAATTACAAGAGCCTTTAGGAATGGTATATCCATAGCTCCTTCCATTCCGAACCAAGTGCCGGTTATTGAACCCCAGCAGATTGTTGCGATTGAAAGAACAAGAAGCAAAAATACAGCATCGCTTTTCTTCTCTTTTTTCTTTGATTTTACCATAAGAACTATGGTTATTATAAGCAGCAGCGAGCCATAGCCTGCATCACCTATTATCATTGCAAAGAACAATACGAAGAAGAGCAGGAACCAAAGAGATATATCCTGTTCACGATAACCGGGAAGAACTCCCAGGATATCAAATACAGGCTTTATGAGCTTTGATACCTTGTTGAAACGAAGCTTTGTAGGAACCGCTTCATCTTTATCATCTACATCCTGTATGGCATATGCCCATTTGCATTCATCTGCTTTTTGCTTGAATGCCTCTATATCGACTTCAGGTATATAGCCCGAGAGCCATACGAAGCTTTCATCGGAATTGGCAGTTGCATCTGCAGAAGAAAATATTTCTTCGTTTTGAACTTTAAGCAGCTGTGCCGTAAAGCTTTTCTCATAATAGGAAGCTTTTTTTAATATTTCGTCGCACTGCTTGTTTTTAGTGTCACAGTCGGACATTATCTCGGATAATTCGCTTATTCCTTTTTCAGGAAGCGGAAATTCGGTTCCTGAAAGATCACTTGGAAGTGTTCCGAGTACTGCTGCAGCGATCTGCTTATCTACAATACCCAGACGGATAAGTTTTATATCCTTTGAAGCGGCTGCAGCCTCAAATTGCTTTTTTTCAAAATGATAAAAGTGAAGATCATAGCCGAGAGATCTAAGCTCATCTATCGCCTTGGGATCGAAATCACCCCAAGAGTGTATCCTGTCAAGTTCGGTACTTGCCTGTGAATGAAGCAGTGCAAGCTCGGCCTTTTTGTCAATTGCCGTCAGAACATCAGTATACATTTTGTTAAAGTCTTCATCATTTAAAATTTCATCCAAAGGAGCGGCCTTCTTGGGAAGGTAATCCTTAAGCGTTGAGGCAGTTCTGGAAAGAGTTGAAAACTTATCAACAGTTTTCTTATCCGCGCCCTTCTTTTCCACGAGATGCATTATTTCAAGATCTCTTAGACCCTTAAGCATCTCTTTCTTTTTGGAGACAGAAGTGACTACGTAAACCATTTGCATTTTTTCTATCATGCTTCAGCCCCCGTTAATTTTTTCTTTGATATCTTGCCGCGTACTACCGCAGCTGTTTGCTGGTCACCTAGATATACGCCTATAATACGTATATTTTCCTTGGCCTCCGGGATTTTAACCTTTTCAAAAAGGTTTACTCTCTGGGAGGTGGAGCGAAGCTCCTTTTCAAGAAGCTCCTTTTGCTTGCGCATTGTGGAAACCAATGCATCCAGCTTAGCAATTTCACGCAGCTTTATGATCGCAGTATCAACCCACAACGGATAATCATCTACATCATAGACTATATCCTTAAACGTTAGTTCCTTAAATGACGGAACAGTAACACCGGCAATATTTTCGTCGGTACATATTACTGTATCCGGGAGCACGAGGTTATTAAGTTTCTTGTCTTCGTCAAAGAGTCTGTTCTCGGCAAATACAGATACCCAGTCATCCAGGTCCCCGATCATCTGAACACGTTCAATCTCCTTTTGTGCCAGCTCTGCCACGATTCTTGTAATAACTGACTGGAGCTGCTGCTTTTTGAGCTGCAGTGTAGGAAGATATCGCTGATACTGCTTCAGCTTGTCTTTTTGAACCTTTTGTTCATTTTTTGTAAGTTTGATTGCCATCAAATGCTCCTTTTAGTTAAGTGCTTCCTTTTTTGGCCATCTTTCGTTTATAAGACTGGTCTTCAGACCTGTCTCATTTGGCTCAAAGCATTCTGCAAGAATTTCCCAGCCAAGATCGAGAGCTGCTTCAAGAGGAATGTTTACACTTAGATCCATCATTCTTGCTTCGAAAAGCTCACCATATTTAAGAAGCTTATCGTCCCACTCAGACATTAAAAATCCCATCGACTTCTTTTCAAGACTTTCCTTGTACTGAGCATAAAGACGGATCATACCATCCATAAGTGCTCGATGATCATCTCTGGTATTGCCGTTGACATTTTGCTTAAGTCGTGAAAGAGAACCAAACGGTTCAATTCTTCCGTTTTTCAGATAATACTGACCCTCAGTGATATATCCGGTATTGTCAGGAACAGGATGAGTTACGTCATCACCAGGCATTGTTGTAACACCAAGGATAGTAATAGAGCCTGCGCCTTCGATATCAACAGCCTTTTCATATCGAGAAGCAAGAGAGCTGTAAAGATCTCCCGGGTAACCACGGTTTGAAGGAACCTGCTCCATCGTAATGGCCATTTCCTTCTGAGCATCGGCAAAGTTTGTCATATCTGTCAGAAGAAC
>CAVLAA010000056.1:0-13122 GCA_963660835.1 bacterium | reverse complement strand
GCAATGCGAGAGTTGATCTGTATGAAGGGTTTGCCAACGATTACTTGACAGTAACTTGACTTTGGTTGCTGTTGACCAACTGAATTTTTGAATATATACTTTTAAAAGATTAGAGAGAGAAGAGAAATTAAATATGACATTTTTGTTTTTATTAAACAGCATCCTTTTTGGCATTGGTCTTGCAATGGATGCTTTTTCGGTGTCTATTGCAAATGGACTGCTGGAGCCTTGCATGTCAAGAAAAAGGGCAGCTTGTATCGCCGGAGTATATGGCATATTCCAGTTTGCGATGCCAATGATAGGATGGATATGTGTACATACCATTGCGAAGGTTTTTACAGCATTTGAAGCTGCAATTCCGTGGATAGCACTTGTGCTTTTGGCATATCTTGGGATCAAAATGCTCATAGAGGGTATAAAAGCAGAGGAAGAAAGTAAAACCGCTAAGCTTACGGGACCGGTTCTTTTTGTACAGGGAATAGCCACATCTATAGATGCATTATCGGTTGGGTTTACAATTGCGGATTACGAATGGAATATGGCTTTTATAGAGTCGTTGATAATTGCTGCAGTAACATTTGTTATATGCCTTACGGCGCTCAAGATAGGCAAGGTAATAGGAAATAAATGGTCCTCAAAGGCTACTATATTCGGAGGATGCATATTGATCGGTATAGGGATCGAGATTTTTGTAACAGGTATGTTCTTTTAACTTGTTCTTTTGACAGCATTATGTTAATATAATGAATCGAGGACGCCTAGTTAGCTCAGTTGGTAGAGCAGGGGACTGAAAATCCCCGTGTCTCTGGTTCGATTCCGGAACTAGGCATTTAACATGCCAATAAAAAAAGGGTTGTCACTCATGTAATGACAGCTCTTTTTGTGTTTTAATAAAATCCTATCAGCGGATAGTAATTGCGATTAGAAATTTATGGCTTCAAAGAGAACAAAAGAAATTCTTTCAAGACTGGATGAGCGATACGGAACAGAATATGTCTGCTATCTTGAGCACAAAAATGCCCAGGAGCTGCTTATTGCGACAATGCTGAGCGCACAGTGTACGGATGCGCGTGTAAATATAGTCACAAAAGAGCTTTTTGTAAAATATCCGGACATAAGAGCATTTGCATCGGCAAATTTAGAGGAGCTTGAAAATGACATAAGATCAACAGGCTTCTATCATAATAAAGCAAAGAATATTATTGCCTGTGCAAGAATACTGTGTGAAAAATATAATGGCGAAGTTCCATCGGATATAGATAAGCTTACGAAGCTGCCCGGAGTAGGCAGAAAAACAGCAAATGTTATAAGAGGAAACATTTATCATATTCCGAGTATAGTTGTAGATACTCATGTAAAAAGAATATCAAACAGGCTTGGATTTACAAAGGAAACAGATCCCGAAAAAATAGAGCTTGAGCTTATGAAGGTTCTGCCTAAGGATCATTGGATATTATATAATATTCAGATAATAACCTTCGGAAGGTCGATCTGCTTTGCAAGAAGCCCTAAATGCAGCGAATGCGTTCTTACGCAATTTTGCAAAGATTCTGGGATTTGACGATCGAAACAGTAAGAAGAAATGATCTTAAAGCGTTGAGGTTAATATAAAATGAAGATAACAAAGGATATTTATAAGATATTACTTATAGCAGCTGCTTCATTTATAATGATATTTTTTTCAAATAGTGTCAGGGCTGATGATACAGTGGCTGCAGACAATATATATATAGAAAATACCAGCGTTGCCGGCATGAATGAAGAGCAGATAAATGAAGTTATCCAAAATAAAATGAATGCATATCTGCAAAGCACGATAACAATAAATGTCGGAAGCAGATCAGTGGATGTTTCGGCATCGGAATTCGGACTTTATCAGACAAATACAGAGCTGACATCGAAGATACTCAATATAGGAAAAAAAGGCAGCATATGGAAGCGATACAAGATAGAAAATCAGCTTGATGAAAAGCAGGGCGAAATTTTCGACCTGAAATTTGCTGTATCGCAGGACGATGTAAGAAGTGTAGTCGAGGATAAATGTGTTCAGTTAAATGTTGAACGTGTAGACATGGGACTTGTAATGGCAGATGACGGCAGCTTTGTCACAACTGATAAGACAGATGGCATTTCTGTCGATGTAGAGAGTACTGTAACTGCTATCTGTGATTATATGAACAATGACTGGCACGGAGGAAGCAGCGAGATAAATGCCGTTACTATTACAGATGCGGCGCTTGGAGATGCTGACAGCCTTGCACTTGTAAAGGATGTGCTGGGAGAAGGCACTACTACATACGAAACAGACGGAGATAAAGCAACAAGAGCAACAAATATTGCTGTCGGAACAAGCAAGATAAACGGGGCAGTTATATATCCCGGAGAGGAGTTTTCGGCAGAAAGCTACCTTGTGCCGTTTACTGCAGAAGCAGGATATCTTGAGGCAGGAACATATCTTAACGGAGAGACTGTAGATGACTTCGGCGGAGGTATTTGTCAGGTTACATCTACATTATACAGAGCAATCCTTGAATCAGAGCTGGAAGTAACAGAAAGATGTGAGCATTCCATGGTAGTAGGCTATGTGGAACCGTCGATGGATGCGGCTGTTGCGGAAGGCATTAAGGATCTAAAGTTTGTAAATAATACGGATGCTCCTATTTATATAGAAGGAACAGCAGTTGACGGAACGGTCACATTTAAAATATATGGCCATGAAACAAGAGATCCGGCAAGAACGATCAGCTTTGAAAGCAAGGTTCTTACAGAGACAACAGAGGTAAATACAGTTATAGAGTTTGACTCATCATTAGATTTTGGTGAGGTGGAAAGCTCTCAGGGACATATTGGAATGACTGCCGTAGCATATAAGATCGTATATATGAATGGTGAACAGATTTCAAAGGAACAGATCAACGCCAGTGAATATAAGGAAAGCGACCAGACTTATACAATAGGAACAAAAGGTGCAACAGCATCTCAGCTTTCAGATCTTCAGACAGCAGTCGACAACAAAAATATGGCAGCAGTTTATTCAATAACCGGAGCGAGCGATGCGTCATCTTAATAAAGGAGAAAGCTTCTTAAAAATAGAAGGGGAGCCTGCGATCTTTGTAACAAAATGGATCGCACTTAAAGGCACAGCCATGATTGCCGGACAGAAAGAGGATCAGCTTAAGAACTATTTCTATAATGACATGCTGAAGGCAGTTGATAAATTTGATGAACTTACAGATACAAAGGATGAGATTCGACTGATAGATGATGTAAAGCCGGAGTTCGTCATGGAAATAGGAGAAGGCGGAATCCTTGCCGCACTTTGGGAGCTAGGCAGATGTACCGGAAGAGGCTTTGAGATCGATATCAGAAAAGTACCCGTAAGACAGGAAAGTATAGAGATATGTGAATATTTCGGGATTAATCCTTATGAGCTTTTATCAAAAGGATCACATCTTATAGTGACTAAAAATTATATGAAGATCTGTGAACTGTTTGAAAGAGAAGGGATCAAGCTCACATGCATCGGACATATGACAGATGACAGGAATCTTCATATTAAATGTAAGGACAGGATAAGCTGTCTTAATAAACCGAAGCAAGTATAGCTCGATTTTAAATAAAGGAGCAGAATATGCCTTTAAATATAGTACTTCATGAGCCTGAAATACCGGCTAATACAGGAAATATCGGAAGAACCTGTGTTGCAACCGGAGCCAGGCTTCATCTTATAGAGCCATTGGGCTTTAGATTAAATGAGAAAGCAATAAAAAGAGCAGGGATGGATTACTGGGAAAAGCTCGATGTGACAACATACTTGAATTACGAAGAGTTCCTTGAGAAAAATCCCGGAGCAAAGATATTTTATGCCAGTACAAAAGCGCCTCATGTTTATACGGATGTAAACTATGAAGATGATTGTTATATAATGTTCGGTAAAGAGAGTGCAGGCATACCGGAGGATATATTAGTAAACAATCCGGATACAACAGTGCGAATACCGATGAAGGGCGATATCCGTTCATTAAATCTCAGCAACAGTGTTGCAATTGTTTTGTACGAGGCTTTAAGACAGCAGGGCTTTAAGAATATGACGGAGACAGGTCATTTGAGAAATTATGACTGGTAGGGGAGAAGCAGGATTTGAATAGAAGGGTAAATGAGGTTTTAAAGGAAAATTTAGAGTTAAATCCTCCGGAGCTTATGTCTTCATTAAAGGAAGTAAAGCTGACGCTTCAGAAGGGTCAACAATATCAGGATTCATTTAGAATCGGGACAACAGAAGAATTAAAGATAAGAGGCTTTGTATATTCTGACGATCATAGGATAGTTTTTGCCTCAGAAGAGTTTAAGGGATCCTCATGCAAGATCATATATGGCATAGATACCTGTGGCCTTGATGAAAATGAAAAGATAAACGGAAATATATATATAGTTTCTGATATTGGAGAACTTCGTATTCCTGTAGACATAACAATTGAGGACAGGATGCCGGAGCCATTTGAAAAAATACAGACACTTGATAACTTTGCGAAAGTAGCAATGAGTGATTTTCGCAAAGCTTTTTTGCTGTATACAAATGAGAAGTTTACAAGTCTTTTAAAAGAAAAAAATACCCAATATATTCCTCTTTACAGAGGCCTTTCCCAAAATCCGGTAACATATCAGCATCTTGAGGAATTTCTTATTGCAACAGGTAAGAAGGAACCTATCAAAATCTCTGCCGACAAACAGGAAAAGCTTTCCTATATATTAAACAGCTCTATTAAAGACACAATGTATATTTTTAAGAGTACATGGGGTTATACACATATAGATATAACTGTTCAGGGCGACTTTATCGAGATCGGCAAAAAGATCATTACATCAGATGATTTTATAGGAAAAGTATATGGTCTTGAAATTGTCTTAAACAGAGATAAACTGCATGGCAGACGATGCAGAGGAAAAATAATATTAAGTACGGTTTATCAGACTCTGGAATTTGAGGTAACCGCAGCGCCATATTCTGATATGGAGCTTGTTTCATCAAAATACAGGAAAATAAGGATACTTAAGATTTTTAGGGAATATCTGGGGCTTCAGTTAAAAAGAGTTGATTACAGAACATGGTATGAAAGATCAAAGGAATGGGTAAGTGAGATCAAAGAAGAAACAGAGGATTTCTTCACACTTTATGCGGAGGCTTATCTTGCTGCATGTCAGGAGGAAAAGACTAAACTTGCAGAACTTTTGTGGCCTGTGAAAACAGGGGAGATCTCACCTGAAAAGCCATGGGAAAAGGCAGTATATCTATATCTGGCAAAGGAAGCCGGGATCCTTCCTAAAGAGGATTCAAATATAGCACCTAAGCTGTATGAATTGTACAAGCAGACTCCGCAGGATTTTCTTATACTTGAACTATATCTAAGAGAACTCGAAGCGCATGGATTCAATTCGCCCTGGGGACTTTCGGAGCTTGAGAAGGTTTATGAGCTTGGATGCAGGAGTCCGTTTTTGTATCTGAGAGCATGGAAGCTGTTAAATGCTCAGGAATCACTTCTGAGAAGACTTTCTCCGTTCCTTATAAGAGTTTTGGTATTTGCTCAGAAGGAAGGGATTATCACCGAAGGTCTTCTGCTGAGAGCCGCATTTCTAAGTGAAAATATAAAGACATTTTATCCTACTCTGTACAGCCTGCTGGCAAACGGATATGAAAAATACGGAAAAAAAGAAATACTTGAGGCTATATGCAGGCATATAATGAATGATAATCCTACGGATCCGATTTATTACAGATGGTATGCCATGGCAGTTGAAGAGGATGTAAGGATCACAAGACTCTTTGAATACTATATTGAAACAAGACCTGAAAGTGATACTGCACCGCTTCCTCCTGCGATAAAGCTTTATTTTTCATATAATTTCGGAATAGGTGACAGGAAGAAGGCATATTTATATGCATCGATCATCAAGGATAAGGATAATGATCCTGTTTCATATGAAAATTATGAGAAGATCGCAAAAGAATTTGCGGCGGCATCATTGAAAAAAGGCCGTATAAACGAATATTATGCGGTGCTTTACAGAGAATTTTATCCTGAATGCAGAAGTGTAGAGGATGCCGGATATCTGTCGGATGTTTTATTCAAGCATAAGATCATAGTAAATGACAGTAAGATCAGAAATGTAATAGTTTGTCATCCGGCGCTTAGAGATATGAAAATCTATCCTGTAAGAGAAAAAGCAGCATACCCTGATATATACAGTGAGGATGTCTGCATTCTGTTTGAGGATGAAAAAAAACGCCGTTTTGCCGCTACGATAGATTATAAGCTGGATGAGCTTATGGATATAAATACACTTGCCAAGAGCTGCATGTATTTTGGAATGTGGGATACAGGGATCCAGCTCTATATATGTCATGAAAATGTATGGCAGGTGGAGATAAACAGCAAAAATCTCATGAGCTTCTGGAAGGCAGCCGAGAATCTTTATTTTACAAAGGAATACAGAGATCAGACAAGGCATAAGCTTATCGCATACTTCAACAGGCATGGCGATGAGTGGCATCTTATAAGATATGCCGAAAGCATGAAGGAGCTTACATATGGACAGCTCGACAAGGAAAATACTTTTAAATTTCTGATCAAATACGGACAATATGATAAGGCATTTAATCTTGTAAACAGTCTGGGATATGAAGGCATAAATGCAGCGCTTCTTATAAAGCTTGCGGTACATAAGATCAAATCGAACCAGGATGAAGCTGATGAGGAGACGCTTGATATTGCATATCATATTTATAAAACCGGAGTATATACAGAGGAGATATTGGAATATATCGGAAAATATGCACTTCTTGGAACAAGGGATCTTGAGGATATCATAAGGGATATGGCAAGCTTTGGACTTGATACATATGGTATGGAGGAAAAGTACCTTCTTGCATCAATGTTTACAATGAGAACATCTAAGGCAGGAGAAGAAATATTTGAAGATTACTCTAAAAAAAGCGGTAAGCCTCATATAAGGGCGGCTTATCTTACATTCCTTTCTATGCTTTTTATTTTAAAAGACAGAATGATATCTGAAAAAACTGCACAAAGGATTAAGACATTCTGTGAGGAATATGAAAATAAAAGTATATTCTGCAATTTAGCATGGTTAAAATATGAATCTGGGAAAAAAGATATTACAGACGAAGAAAAGATATTTATCAAAAAGCTTATTGCAAATTGCGATAAAAAGGGTGTAAGGCTTAGTTTCTTCAAGAAATTCCCGGAGGATATAATAGAAGGCTATCAGCTTGAGGATAAGGTATTTGCGGAAGCAAATTTAAGAAGCGGTGAAAAAACCTCTGTTTATTTCAGACTCAGGAGCGAGACAAATGAAGATGCGGTATGGAAGTGCGAACCTGTAGAAGAATGTGTGAAGGGACTCTATTCAAGAGAATTCCTTTTGTTCTTCGGTGAAGAACTCGATTACTATTTCACATCTGAAACTAAATACGGAGTGCAAAAAACTGAAATAAAACAGCTTGAAGTAGAGGAAAGCAAGACAAAAGGCAGAACCAAATATCAGCTGCTGAACAGAATATTGATGGCTAAAAAGCTTGGTGCATCCGACAAGATGCAGCAGGCGGAAAGACAGTATCTTAAGAGCAAGAAATTTGCTGAGGAAATGTTTGAAATTCTTGATTAAATAGGGAGGATGCATGGCTGAGACACATTTTGTAGGACTCGAGCTGAACAGCAGAGAGGTCAGACTATGTATATATGACACGGCGGAAAAGGATGCTGTTACTGTTATGGTAACAGCCGGAGGAAGCCATGCTGAATGTCCGGCACATATGGCATATGTAGAAAGAACTGCACAATGGAAATATGGAATAGAGGCTGATTATTTTGCCAACAAAGAGGGATGTATCCTTTTTGATAATGTATATGAGACATTATTATCAGGAAGAGATTTTGAGGCAAACGGAAGTACATTTGCGCCTGAGGTCGTACTCGGTGAGCTTATAAGGCAGGCAATATCATTTGCCGGGATCAAGAGAGTGAAGGAGCAGATAAATGTATTGATGCTTACAGTACCAAAGATAACAAAAGCTTTTACACAAACGGCAGAAAAGGCATTTAAGCGCTTAGAACTCAGAACAGATCAGACAGGTTTGCTTAGCTTTGATGAGAGCTTCTATTATCATACATATTACCAAAGACATGAGGTATACAGCCGCAGAGTCGGTATGTTCTATTTTCATAATGAAAGCAATGTGGAATTTAGGATCTTGAATACAGACAGAACTACAAAGCCGGCAACCGTTACGGTAGAGGCGGGCGGACAAACAGAGCTTTCATATAATATAAAGGAAAAGGATGTACAGTTTGCAGAGTTTATAAAGGAAAAAACACAGGGACTTGAATTTTCCAGCTTTTTCCTTGTCGGAAAAGGATTTAACAGACGCTGGGCAAAGGAATCCCTGAATATATTGTGCCGTGCGCAGAGAAAAGTATTTTATGGCGACAATCTCTTTTCAAAGGGTGCATGCTTTGCAGCAAGGGAAAAGAGCTCGCAGGCACAGATAACGGGAAGTCTTTTCTTGGGAAATGATCTTGTACGTAAAAATATCGGAATGGATATAATGACATCAGGGCTTCCGACATATTATCCGCTTATTACTGCAGGAAAGCATTGGTATGAGTCGGAGAGCGAGTGTGAGATCATTCTTAATAACGAAAGAAATCTCGTATTTCGCGTAAGCCAAATGGAAAATGGCAAAAGAGCAAATTATTCCATGCCGCTTGACGGATTGCCCAAAAGACCGCCGAAAACAACCAGGCTAAATGTCAGGCTAAGGTTTGATTCGCCGGAGAAATGTATTGTAACCGTAAAGGATATGGGGTTTGGAGAGCTTTTTCCGTCTTCTAAGCTGACATGGACTGATTCACTGTAGAAAACATAAAAATGCGGAGGCAATATGGGAAATTATCTGCTTTGCAGGCATAAGCTTGCGGATATTCCGTTTTATATAGAAAACGTACATCTGAATGTTTATTCGGTAGAGGAGCTTTGCTATTTCTTAAGCAATAATCTGGCACTTGCAGATGAAGTGACAGAGACGCCGACTCTTGATGTATGGCTAAAGAATGAGTGCAAACTTAAGGTGAAGGATCTATATGACCTTTTTGTAAAGAGCCATTATTTTACGGAAAATGAATTAAGAAAATTAAAGGTAAAAATGGACGCCCTTAAGCTTATGACAGAGGTTGAAAGACAAAAGAAAAAGGGTGATACACTTATAAGATTCGGCAAATATAAAAGAAGTATTGAATTGTATGAGAATACACTTAAAATGCCGGAGATAAAAGAACTGCCGTCATATTTTGCTGCAAGCGTATATAACAATATGGGCTGTGCATATGCAAGGCTGTTTCAAACAACGAAAGCACTTGAATGTTTTAAGAAAGCACATATAACGGATCCGTCAACCGTATTTTTTAAGGCATATATGAAGGCAATATATTTTGACGGCGGAATAGAGGCCCTGGAGGATTTTGAGAGAAAAATGGAAATACCGACTGACAGGTGTGATGAAATCTCAAGGGAAATTGAATCTGTAAAAATTGATGAAATATCGGATGATATTGACAAAAGCCTGAATGAATGGATACAGGAATATCATTCCAGTGTAGATCAGTAGAAAAGGACATATTTATATGCTTGATATATGTTTGTTGGGAACAGGAGGGATGATGCCGCTTTCTTACAGGTGGCTTACATCTCTTATGACAAGATATAACGGAAGCAGTATTCTTGTGGACTGCGGTGAAGGAACGCAGATAGCGATCCAAAAGGTTGGATGGAGAGTAAAGCAGATCGATACTATATGCTTTACGCATTATCATGCAGACCACATAAGCGGACTGCCGGGAATACTTCTTGCAATGGCAAATGCTGAAAGGACAGAGCCATTAAGGATCATAGGACCGAAAGGCCTTGAAAGAGTGGTGTCAGGGCTGAGAGTGATCGTCCCTGAGCTGCCATTTGAATTGGAATTGACAGAAATTACCGAGCCCGAAGCGAGCTTTAGCATAAACGGATATAATATAACGGCATTTAAGGTAAGACACAATACAATATGCTATGGATATACGATCGAGATCTCGCGAAGCGGTAAGTTTGATGTTGAAAAGGCAAAAAGTGCCGGCATACCTCTTAAATATTGGAATCCGCTGCAAAAAGGCAATACAATAGAAGAAAACGGGATTATATATACACCGGATATGGTGCTTGGTGAAAGCAGAAAAGGACTTAAAGTTACATATACTACAGATACCAGACCAACTGAATCAATTGCAGCGCATGCTGCCGATTCGGATATTTTTATCTGTGAAGGTATGTACGGAGACAAGGAAAAGCTTTCAAAAGCGAAGGAATACAAGCATATGATGATGCAGGAGGCTGCAAAGCTTGCATTAGCTTCAAATGTAAAGGAAATGTGGCTTACACATTATTCGCCGGTAAATATACATCCTGAGTGGTATATAAAGGAAATAAAAGAAATATTTTCGGCAGCAAGACTTGGAGAAGACGGTATGTGTGCCGAATTAAAATTTGAAGACGAAGAGGAATAAAATGAGTGAGTGTCTTATACTTGGAATAGAAAGCTCATGCGATGAAACAGCGGCAGCGGTTGTGAAAAACGGTCGTGAGGTTTTGTCTAATGTTATATCATCACAGATAGATATACATACTCTGTATGGAGGAGTGGTTCCCGAAATAGCATCGAGAAAGCATATAGAACGAATAAATCAGGTTATAAAGCAGGCATTATCAGATGCCGGTGTAACCTTAAAGGATATAACAGCTATAGGCGTTACTTATGGCCCGGGACTTGTCGGAGCACTTTTGGTAGGTGTTGCAGAGGCCAAGGCTCTGGCATTTGCATCAGGGCTTCCTTTAGTTGGTGTTCATCATATCGAAGGGCATATATCGGCAAATTATATTCAAAACAAGGAGCTCGAGCCTCCGTTTATGTGTGAAATAATATCAGGAGGCCATACGCATCTTGTAATAGTGAAGGACTACGGAGAATTTGAAATACTCGGACGTACAAGGGATGATGCGGCAGGAGAGGCCTTTGATAAAGTAGCACGTGCGATAGGCTTAGGATATCCGGGAGGACCCAAGATCGAAAAGAAAGCAAAGGAAGGAAATCCTTTTGCAATAGATTTTCCGAGGGCGCATGTAGCAGAAGCGCAATATGATTTCAGCTTCAGCGGTCTGAAATCTGCAGTCCTTAATTATATAAATAAGGCAAATATGACCGGCGAGAAGATTAATGAAGCAGATATAGCTGCTTCGTTTCAGCAGGCAGTAGCAGACGTATTAGTTGGCAACGCAATGGCAGCAGTAAAGGATTATTCAATGGATAAGCTTGCACTTGCAGGCGGAGTTGCTTCAAATAAAACGCTCAGAGCTGAATTTGAAAAGGCATGCAAAAAAAACAATGTAAGCCTGTATTGCCCTGATCCTATTTTGTGTACAGATAATGCAGCTATGATAGGTGCTGCAGCATATTATGAATATAAGAAGGGCAATCTGTCCGGATGGGATCTGAATGCGGTTCCTAATCTGAAATTGGGAGAAAGATAATAAAGGAGACAAACTGTTATGATGCAGGAAAAGAAATTTTGCAGTGCAGTTGTTGTGGCAGCCGGCAAGGGACAGCGATATGGTTCTGACATACCGAAGCAGTTCCTTGAGCTTAATGACAAGCCGCTGCTGTACTATTCGCTTAAGGCATTATCAGAGTCTGATAAAATAGATGAAATAATCGTAGTAACATCCGAGGAATGGATTGAATATTGTGCGGATGAAATAGTAAAAAAATATAATTTTGAAAAGGTTGAGGCTATAGTCGCAGGCGGAAAGGAAAGATATGACTCTGTATTTGCAGGGCTTATGGCAGTGGATATCTCTGCGGATTATGTATTTATCCAGGATGGGGCAAGACCTATGCTTACAGGTGACATAATTGACAGAGGCTACGAAATTGTACTTAAGTATAATACTGCAGTAGCGGCTGTTTTGGCATCTGATACAGTAAAAGTAACAGATGATGACAATGTAGTTACAGATACTTTGGACAGGACGCATACCTGGCTTATCCAAACTCCGCAGATATTCGCGTATGAGCTTATCTTAAAGGCGTATTTTGCCCTTACGGATGATGACAGGAAGGGTATCACAGATGATGCCATGGTTGTTGAAAAGAAGACAGATACAAGGGTTCATTTGTTTGAAGGATCATATGACAATATCAAGATAACAAATCCCGGTGATATAAAAAGAGCAGAAGAATTGCTCAAGACTATATAAAGGCGGCACAAAGTGTAATGAAAAGAAAATACGTAGCAATGGCATGCATATGCGTGGTGACAGCTGCATTGGCTGCATGTGGCTCATCAGATAATAAGGAAACAAGTGCAGCAGTATCAAAAGCCGGATCAGGAACGGCTGATGCATCAGATGCCGATGTGACAAATGAGGCATTGGTATGCAGCATTGAAGAGGATGGCACTAAGATTGAAATGTATGCGGATGCAGAGGGAGACAAGATCACATCGCTTACAGAGATAACAACTGTTGATACAAGTCAGTATACTGACGAAGAGAAACAGCAGATGGATACCGTAATAAGTGATGCAAAAGAAAATACCGCAGGTGTTGATGGTGTTGAGTACGGCATTGATGAGAAGGATGGTATATATACAGAAACTGTAAAGATGGACCTAAAGGATCATTTAAAGGATATTACAGACGCAGGAGTGCTCCAATTAGAAGCTGTAAGTGATGGGGATGAAATAGAATATCTGTCCTTATCAAGCGTCAAGGAAAGCTTAAAGGAAGCAGGCTGGACTGTAGAATAATAAGCATATAATGGCCGCTTCAATTTCACCTGTTTAAAGGCTGATCTGCCTATCTAAAATGGAGCAGAAAAACTTTTAAAAAAAATTAAAAAAAGTTGTTGACAAATGATATTGCGGGTGATATTCTATAAAAGCTGTCGGCGAGAGAGATACTTAAAAACAGCAAAGAACATTGACAATTAAACAGTAAAACACATCCTCGAAAGTTCAA
>CAVLAA010000055.1:4838-13428 GCA_963660835.1 bacterium | reverse complement strand
ATTAAAGATCACCAGTGATCAATAATAGTTTACAGTATTTTTAGATACTTTTCTCTCTCATCTACTTTTACAAAAACACCGGCGTAAGCCGGTGTTTTTGTTTGCTCTAAAGTTTCATGCTTTAAGATATCCGAATTGATATTTGCTTGGGAGTGATATCAAAATTGCTTCTAACATTGCATTCATACGATTTGCTGTATAACTCAAATTAGTAATTGACATAGCTTATAAATTGTGCAAATCTATTGACTGTAATATTTCTTAAAATTCTACTTATATATTGATCTATGCCATTTCGGCAATTTTTCTCTACATAAATATAAAGTATTGCAAGAGCGCAAAGCACGCAGCTATACGGTGCTAAAAAGTCAATATGCTTTCTAACTTTAACATCATTAAAAAGAACAACAAAAAATCCCAAAACTATCACATATAATGCAAAAACTGAAACATTAATTTTAAGAAGGGAGTGCCTTATAAATGGGATATACAGCAAGAGCTCCTTGTATTTAAAGAAACACCTGATCAAATATAAAACTGAATATAGAAAGGAGTTTCTTTATGAAAAGGTCTAAACCATTTTCGAAGCGCTTTACCGCAACGGCAATGATGGTCGCGGTAACAGCAACAACGGTATTCTCCAACGTATCGGTAAATGCGTTTGCTATGGAGAATGAGGATGAAATCACCGAAGAAGCAGAGGATGAGGATGTTTTTGAGTTTGAGGGGATTGCGAAGGATTGTGTGCTTTCCGAGTCAGAACTTGACGCAATTGATTTTTCTTCCGGAAGACTGCTCGTCTTGGGTGATGTCATTGTAGATAAAGAGAATGAAATCTCACAGTATGATGGTATTCACCTTATGCAGTACGATGATACGGAGACAACAAAGTACGCTTATTCCTATTATTACGGAAAGGCAGAACTTGTGGAAACCGATTCGGTGGTATCCGTAGCAACGGGAGAAGGAAGTGGGGAGGCAGTCACATCTGTTATGACGCAGAGTGATAACCCCTTTACAGAACTTGAAAATTCCGAAAGTTCAAACGGTGGCACAAACGTCATTGCACTTATCGATACGGGAGTCAACGGAAGTGTAGATTCTGCGGTATCCATGATAGGTGATGATACGTCAGACAGCAACGGACACGGCACAAGGATGGCACAGCTTATTAAAGAAACTAACCCGGATGCCAAGATAATGTCCATCAAAGCCATCGGAGCAGACGGCAACGGTGATGCCTCGGCAATCATTGCAGCTATTAAGTATGCAACGGAAAATAATGCGGGTATCATCAACCTCTCGGTTTCAGCACTTAAAAGTGCAGACTGCGAACTGGTAGCAAAGGCAATAGCTGAAGCACAAAGCAAAGGCATTAAGGTCGTAGCAGCCGCAGGAAATAAAAGCATGGATGCTTCTCATTTCATTCCTGCAAGCATTGACGGTGTTATCACTATCGGTGCTGCGAATAAGAATGGAGTAAGGCTTTCATCTTCAAACTTTGGTGACTGCGTAGAATACAATGTCGTTGCAGATTCGACATCAGAAGCGGCAGCCATTTACTCAGCACTCCTTTCAATGGGAAAGGGTGAAATCGACAACAAACTCGTGTTTAGTGTTGATTATGAAGTAAAAGAAGGACCGCAGATTAGACTGCATGTCAACTTCTACGATGCCAATGCTTCGTTCGATAAGGTAGAAGGCGGTAGGATTCCTGCTGAAGCTGATATCTGGACAGACGGCTGTGATGCCAATTCTACTATCGAGGGTGACAGCATTAAGGTCAAAATCCTTAATAACTCGGAAGACACCGACTCAATGTATAACCTTGGAGTATTTACGGACTTTGGTCGCGTAGGCTCTGAAGCGGAAATCACAGATGAGTGTTCCTTCGATAAGGAAAGCATGACAGTAAGCATCCCTGTAAAATACAAAGATGCCGATGTAACAGTCAGGTGGTATCAGTCAAGTGAGTCATTCCTTTATGCCAATGTTTGCCCTGACAATTACAAGAGCGTAGATGTATCGGATAAGTTCTCTGTAGCATGGCTTACAGAAGATACTTGGAACGGTGCGTCAGAGGGTGGTCAGCAGCTCCTTGGTATCAACAACTATACCGTTAAGAGCAGTGAATTCGACAGCTTCTCCGTAGGTTCTACATGGAATGTCTCAGCAGCAGACATTGCTTACCTCGACCAGTATTCAGATGTGTCGGGAGCGCTTGCGGGATATTACGGACTTGATGCACCACAGGCAATCGGAATCAGAGGAGTCAGTGGTGGGCCTAATGTAAGCTTCTTCAGTCAGGTCGGAAAATACGCAACAATCCGCACAAGAATAGCTTACGGTGACATGTCCACAACAAGCACAGGCAACTACATCATCGGAACTTGCGGTGGTGCGAATGGCGGTGCTAACCCGATATTTGCGGGCGGCTATGTTAAATGTATGCAGAAGAGTGGCAATACCGCTTACTTCTATGTACACATTTCATGCTCATACGGACAGGACCAGGCGGCATCATTTAGTGTGACGTTTGAGAAAACAAAGGGCAACGTCAAGATATCAAAATCAAGCAGCAACACATCCGTTACAAACGGAAACAACTGCTACTCACTTGCAGGCGCACAGTACGGAGTTTACTCTAACAGCTCCTGTACAAATCAAGTAGGAACTTTAACTACCGATGCAAGTGGAAACACGGGAACAATAGAATTTGAATCAGGAACATATTATGTAAAGGAGATAACAGCACCGAAGGGATTTAGCCTCGATACAAGAATTTATCCTCTTACTGTCAATCCTTCACAGACCACAACAGTTTCTGTTTCTGATTCACCAAAGACAGACCCTGTAGGAATCCAAATCTACAAGGTTGATGCAAAGACAGGCGAACACCCCAAAGAAATGACAAGAAAATCCTTATAAATGACGATGAGTAATCATTGCAGCTGAGAACTCCCATGCGGTGCTTCATGAGTCTAAAGACAAGTGAAGACGCAGAGTGGGTAAAGTCCATACAAGCACCTAAATCCCCAAAACTCCCTTAAAGAGAAAATCAAATCCAAGAGGGAATGCAGGGACATGGTGAGGGGTGTATGGGGCTGTCGGTATCGCATAGTGAGAAGCGTAGGCAAATAAAATCTTAATCGTGCAGATGCCAAAGAGACGAACTTCCGAAGGTACGGGTACTGTCATGAGGGAAACCTTATTTGTGGGAAGGATGAGTAATAATGTTCGTAGTAAAAATCCTAAAATAACCCCCACAGCCCATAGGAAGCACTTAAACGATACCAATGATAGTTTATAAGGAAGCTTGGGAAGCGAAATGGCGAATAGCTTGCAGACGAAGAAAAATAAGCTGCTTAACATTTCGTGAAAGCAGAGCCACGAGGGATGAAGCTTTTGTAATGAAAGCAGACCAACAGGCTCAAGTCAGATGTAAAACATTGAAAATTAAATATCGGAAAATTATGAAGACTAAAAGAGACTACCTTAATTTAGCCATTGCCATTGCAAACTTAAATCATGAAGATGTAAAAAGAGCCAAGAGGCTTGGGATTGATGAAAGGATGCTTTTGGGAATGGCAAGGAGTTGTGAAAGGGAGAAATGGAAACTTCCGACAGCACTTTTCCTTAGATACTGCGAGGAGAACAGAAGTAAGAAGATTTCCGTCAATGCTTTCCTTAAAAAGATGGGACTTACGAAAAAAGATGTCATAAACATGAAAAAGAAGCGTAAGTAACCCATAGGAGTATGGTCACATTGGAATTAGCGTGGTAGAATTGACTATAGTGTCAAAAGCCTGAGCCTACGACGTGCTTGCATGTCGGTAGGGGAATGGCTTTATGACGCGCCCCTCAATGAGGGTGAAGTAGGGCGAAAGCCCTGCGAGAACCCGAATAGAGGGAGGATTGTGGGAGTGCAGAGCACGGAACAATCCGTATAGTCATAGGTTTTGATTCTATGTCATGCAAAGGATTTGAATAAATAAAAAGTCTGCGTAGTTTTTTATTAAAAAAGTTTTTTGAGAAATTTCCAAGAAAAAAACAAAACAGACAAAAGGAGACAATACTTATGAAAAAGAGATTCTTGATACTCACTACTTTAGGAATCATGGCAATGAGCACCATGGCAGGATGCGGAAATAACACTGATTCCTCATCATCGGCTGCAAGTAAAATAGAAGTAAGCGTCGATGATGCCAAAGCCAAGACCAATACCAAAACCGAATCGACTAAGACAGAAAGCAAAGCGGAAGTAACTGATGAGAGCGTACTTATCAGCTTCTTCAAAGGCATTGATAAGACCGTTGTTGTAAAGGATGCCAAAGCGGACGACCTTGCCTCTAACTTTAAGGACGAGACAGGAATCGTCAAAAAGCTTGCGGTTAAGAAAAGCACCGTTGATGCAAGTAAGGTTGGTGAATATAAGGTGACATATACCGCTACTGTTTATGCGGATGCCTTTGATAAAGCCGTTGCCAATGTAAAGGACGGCAAGGATGTTGCCAAGTACACAGCCAAAGCAGACGATAAGACAAAGGATATCTCCTTTGATGTCACAGTAAAGGTTGTAACAGAAGATGATGCCAAGAACTTAAAGGATGTTTTAATCATCAATAAGGATGGCAAGACAGAAGAGAAAGACCTGACACAGACAACGGCAGCAGAAGCCACAAAGACGGATGCTTCAAACAGCAGCACATCTTCCAAGAGCACAAGCAGCAGCACAACGAACAGCAATGGCTCTTCAAGTAATGGCTCATCAGGAAATAAAGCAAGTACGGGAAACAGTGCAAACACAAACTCCTCAACAGGCAGTGGTTCAGGTGGTAGCGGTTCTTCAAGTGGCAGCTCAAGCAGCGGTGCTTCAAACAGCGGAACTGCATCAGGTGGTTCATCTTCAGACACAGGTTCACAGACAGCAGCACATACCCATAACTGGCAGCCGATATATACAACCGTGCATCACGATGCTGTGTATACAACCGTACACCACGATGCCGTGACTCATCAGGAGCAGGTGAAGGTGGGCGAGAATCCGATTCTGGAGGACCATGTTTTTTGTGATTGTGGAACCAATATAAGCTACTGGTCGAGTGATGAAATTGAAGCTCACCAAGAGCAGTGCGGATATCTTGGTTCATATTCTGAACTTGTACAGGTCGGAACAGAGCCTATCTACGAGACACAGACCGTTACAGACCAAGCTGCTTATGATGAACAGGTAGTAGTGCAGGCAGCTTATGACGAACAGATAGTAAGCGGTTACAGCTGCTCATGCGGAGCAACAAAATAAATCTTCTAAGAATCTTCTGACATAAATTAAATCTTCTATAAATAAATTTCCGATATAAAAATCTGATGGAACGCCGTATATGGTGAAAGCTGTACGTACGGTGTGAGTTGATGGTAAGCCGCAAAATGGCGGTGAACTGATACATAGACAGCACGATATGGCGGAACGTTTGAAAACGCCGAATTTACAATTAAATACTATGATGCCTACTATACAAGTCTTAGTGAAGTAGGCAGTGACACAGCAACAAGGACATGGGTTTACAAAACCAATGAAAAGGGCGTTACAGCCATCAATTATTCAAATTATAAGATTTCAGGTGATGATTTATACCTGAAAAATGGTGTACCTCAAATCCCTTACGGCACCCTTATCATCCAAGAGACAAAAGCCCCATACGGCTACGAAGCCTCCGATGAGACATGGATAGTGACATTTACCGAAGGGTCAGACGGAAAGGTTGTCCGTACCTTCTACAACGGCAATGGTGAAAAGCTTGATGCCGCAAGCAAGATAGACGTAGGAAACGAGACAACACCGGGAACGGCTGCTATTTCAGAGCCTGTTTCCACCCCTGAAATCTCCACAACAGCTCTCGACAAATCCACGCAGCTTCACGAAGGATTCTGGAAGGCTGATAAAGTTGCCGTAGTCGATACCGTAAGAATCTCCAAGATAGTGCCGGGACAGACCTATGTTATAAGAGGAACACTCTATGATAAGGATACTGGAAGCGCTCTCTTAGATGAAAACGGTGAGAAGATAACCAAGGAATGTACCTTTACCGCTGATGCCGAGACAACAGCCCAGACGCTTACGTTTGCGGTAGATAAGGACATTGCCAAGGAAAAAGAAATCGTTGTATTCGAGAAACTCTACTGGGTAAACGAAACAGACGATGAAAGAACCGAAGTCCTAAGAGCAACCCATGAAGACCTCGAAGATGCCGACCAGACGGTTGTATATCCTGAAATCAGTACAACGGCTACTGACAGCACAACAGGCACACACGAAGGAAACGCATCTAAAGAGACAGTTACGATAGTTGACAGCGTTAAGTACAATAAGCTGATAGCCGGCAACACTTACACCGTAAAGGGAACTCTTTATGACAAGGAAACAGGAGAAATCCTGACAGACGAAGACGGAAATGCAGTAACGGCAGAAAAGACCTTTGAAGCCCCTGCCTCATCCGGAACAGTCGAGATAGAATTTACCGTAAAAGGTTCAGTCCTTGAAGGAAAGAGCGTGGTAGCATTTGAGGATGCTTATAGAGAAGGCAGACTCATTGCAACACACTGTGACATAGAGGATGAAGCCCAGACCGTAACATACCCGGAAATCCACACAAGTGCCTGTGATGATATAACAGGAGAGGATGAGGGATATGCAGGAACTACGGTAAACATCACAGATACCGTAACATTTAAGAAGCTGACAGTCGGAAATACCTATACTCTTACAGGAACTCTGATGGATAAAGCCACAAATGAGGCTATTACGGATGAGGACGGAAATGCAGTAACGGGAAGCACGACATTTACGGCTTCTGAAAGCGAAGGCAGCATAGAGGTACACTTTAGCTGCGATGGCTCTCTTGTTGAGGGCAAGGATGTTGTCGTATTTGAGGAAATGGAAAACACAAGTGATGATGTCACTGTTGCAGAACACAAGGACATCGAAGATGAGAATCAGCTTGTCACCTATCCGAAGCTTAGAACGACAGCAACTGACGGAATTACCGAGGGACATGAAGGGCTTGCTGAAGGAACGGTAACAATCAATGATGCCGTAAAATACAGCAAACTCAAAGTCGGTGAAACCTACAAAGTAACAGGAACTCTGATGGATAAGGCTACAGGAAAAGCCATCCTTGATGAAAATGGAAACATGATTACCGCAACAAAGGAATTTGTTCCGGAGGAGCGTGACGGTGAAGTTATCATCACATTTGAGGTTTCTGCAAAGCTTGTTGAAGGCAAGCATGTCGTTGCTTTCGAGGACTGCACAAGAGAGGAAAAAGAAATTGCCATCCATGCAGATATCGAGGATGAAGACCAGACAGTGACATACCCGAAGGTCAGAACAACAGCAACAGACGTAGATACCGACACTCATTATTCAGCAATGGAAGATACTATCACTCTTAAAGATGTTGTGTCTTACGAAGGCTTAGTGCCGGGCAACACATACGTTCTTGAGACTGTTCTTATGAACAGAAACACAGTAGAAGTCATTCCTGTTTCCATTGCAAGTGATAAAGCAGATGCCGATACAGAAGGCACTGAAGATACCGAAGCCGTTGAAGACACCAAGGAAGAAAGCATTAACACAGATGTTGATTCCGATGTCAAGATTGACGATGGTGCTGAGACAGAAGCAGAGGACAAGACAGATACTTCTGATGATAAGGTGATGCTTGTCACAACAACATTTGTTCCTGAAGAAGAAAACGGAACAGTAGAAGTAACATTCAGTGTTGATAAGACTAAGCTTTCAGGCACTGCGGCAGTCGTATTCGAGAAGGTTTACAATGTGGATGAAGATGGTGAGGCAAAAGACCTCATCGGAAAGCATGAAGACCTCGAAGATGAAGACCAGACCGTATACATCCCTGAAATCCACACAACAGCCCTTGATGCCGCAACAAATCAGCATGAAGGACTTGCGGACGGAACAGTTAAAATCAACGACCGTGTGTACTACAAAGCCCTTAAAGTAGGTGAGAAGTACACAGTAACCGGAACACTCATGAATAAGGACACGAATGAAGCCATCCTTGATGCGGACGGCAATGCCGTTACAGCAACGACTACATTTACCGCAGAAACTACTGACGGGGATGTTTTGGTAACATTCGAAGTGCCTTCAGAACTTGTAGCAGGCAAGAAGGTAGTTGCGTTTGAGACAGTCTCTTATGAAGGTCTTGAAATCGCAATCCATGCCGATATCGAGGATGAAGACCAGACAGTTTCTTATCCGAAGATAGAAAATCCGCATAATGACTCTGAGCAAGGGCCAAACACAGGTGACAGTTCACAGTCTCACAAGATGATCATGCTTGCGATGATCAGCCTTGGAGCTGGTATTTTGCTCATTGTGATGCGCAGAAAACGCAGAGTGCCTTGACGGCATATCTTATATATGTAAAAATAAATCAACATACACCTTAAACAAAGTGCAAAGGAAATAAAATCGTGTCATTGATAAGATTGGATAAGTTTTTGGCTGATAACGGTGTCGGTACAAGAAGTCAGGTAAGAGAGCAGATAAAGAAAGGCTTAGTCA
>CAVLAA010000055.1:0-4828 GCA_963660835.1 bacterium | reverse complement strand
GCCGAAAGGCTGCGTTACGGCTACAACCGACACCAGAGACAAAACAGTTATGGATATCCTAAAGGATGTTCCGTATAAAAATATGTTTCCGGTAGGAAGACTTGATAAAGATACAGAAGGACTTCTCCTTATTACCGATGACGGCGACCTGGCTCATAGGCTGCTTGCACCCAAAAATCATATAGACAAGACTTATTTTGTAAGATGCAGCGGGATCATAAGCAATGAAGATATCGATGTGCTTGAAAAAGGAGTCGATATAGGTGATGATAAGCCTACAATGCCTGCAAAGGCTGTTCTTATGTCATCAGATGAAGAGAAAAACACATCTGAACTGCTTTTGACAATAAGAGAAGGCAGATTCCATCAGGTTAAAAGAATGATAAAAGCAGTCGGTAAAACAGTCATATATCTTGAAAGAGTGTCTTTCGGATCGATAAAGCTCGACGATTCGATAAAAAGAGGAAAATACAGAAGGCTTGGTGAATCCGAAATAGAAGAATTAAAATCTTTGGAATCTTTGGAATTAAAATCTTTTTCTTTACAAGATTAAATCTATGTGATAGAATTCAAATCTGTGGGAAGTGAAAACATCCTTGTTTTTCGGATAACCGAAAAGCCAAAAGACCATAAGGAGGATAAAAAATGAACAAATATGAATTGGCATTGGTTGTTACAGCCAAGATCGAAGACGATGCCAGAGCAGAGGTTGTAGAGAAAGCAAAAGCATATATCACACGTGTTGCCGGTGTTATCACTAATGTTGAAGACTGGGGCAAGAAGAGACTTGCATATGAGATCCAGGATCAGCGCGAAGCATATTATTATTTCATCCATTTTGAAGCTGAACCTTCAGTTCCGGCTCAGATCGAGACAGACCTTCGTATAATGGACAATGTACTTCGTTATCTTATCATTCGTAAGGATGAAGAAGATGATGTTGTTGCTCCGGAAGCTGAAAAGGTTGAAGAGACAGTTGAAGAAGTACCTGCAGTTGAGCAGGAACAGGAATAATTAAAGGAGGAAATAATAATGGCTGAAAATCAGGAAAGAACATATACTCCATCCAGAAAAAGAATTCCGCGCAGAAGAAAAAAAGTCTGCATTTTCTGTGGAAAAGACAATTGCATAAGCTACAAGGATACTGCAAAGCTTAAAAAGTTTGTTTCGGAAAGAGGAAAGATCCTTCCGAGAAGAGTCACAGGAAACTGTGCAAAACATCAGAGAGCTGTAACGCTTGCAGTTAAGAGAGCAAGACATCTTGCACTTATGCCATATGTTGATGATTGATATTTTAAAAGCGGCTCGATTTTGAGCCGCTTTTTTTCATAGACTTAAGATTGATGCCTTAAGAAGGACTCTTAATTCAGATTTTATATTATTTTTAATGCAGCAGCATTTACGGAGTTAACATATATATGAATACTAAAAATGTCGAATCCAAGAAGTTTAAGCTGACAATAATCCTTGTATCTGTAATTGCAGCTTTAGGTATTTTAGCATTACTTTATTTACAGCGATTTAAATATTTCAGTGAACATTTTTATACAGGCACTGTCATAAACAACATGGATTGCTCTGAGCTGACACTTGATGAAGCAAAGGAGCTTATTCAGAATACAATTGATGAATATGAATTAGCTGTTTCTGATAAAGATGGCAATATATACAATGTATCGGCAGAGCAGCTTGGGCTTACATACAGCGATGACGGAGCTCTTGAAAAGATATTAGCCAAACAGGAGCCGATGCTGTGGATAATCAACTCGAATTCGCCGCTTTCTGAAAAAGTAAGCGTTGTATATACATATAATGAAGATTCTATAAAATCCTGGCTTGATTCATTAGAATGTGTTCAGAACGGAGTTGCTCCTACGGATGCATATAAGAATCAAAAGGATGACGGCTACTGGGAGATCGTACCGGAGGATGCAGGAAGTAAGATAGATGTTGATAAGGCTGTAAAGGCTATAGAGGATGCTGTTATGGCAGGTGATACATCAGTTTCATTATCGGATACAGACTGCTATGTAAAACCAACGATATTGTCTACTGATGAGAGCCTGAATGAAGAGGTTTTAAATCTTAATAAAGAAATCAAACGCCAGAAGCTGATTGCCGATCTGACAAATGTTACAGTAAAGCTCGAGGTAGATACACAGGAGCAGGATGTCGTTACTCTTACAGCATCTGATCTGCAGAATATGATCGTCTATGATGACAGTGGAAATCCTTCAATTTCAAGAGATGAGATATCCAAATGGGTCAGCAACTGGGCGAAAGAAAACAGCCTCTCAGATGATGATTATCTTTTTGTAAGATATGACGGAGTTCTGGTACATCTGCCGGGTGGTGTTGATACAGGCTGGAGCTTTGATTTAGACGGAACAGTGGATGCTGTGCTTGAAAACATAAATAATAAGGTCAGCGGTACAGTTAAGCCTTCGCTTATCAATAAGGAAACAGGCAAGCTTATTTCAGAGGAAACCTATGTTGAGATAAGCATCACAGATCAGAGGATGATCTGCTATGAAAACGGTGTTGCAAAGGTTGATACACCTGTAGTAACAGGCTCGATAAACAATAACCTCACATATGAAACCGCTACACCAAGCAACGGAATATGGCATATCAATTTTAAAATGCAAAACTATACCATGAAGGGACCCGTTCAGTCGGACGGAAGCTATGAATATGTTACAACCGTTCAATACTGGATGCCGTTTAATGAAGATATAGGTATACATGATTTGGCAGACAGAGTAGAATTCGGCGGCGATATTTATATCAACAACGGTTCACACGGATGTATCAATACTCCCTATGATGCCGCAAAGCAAATATATAGTATTGTATCTAAGGGAACCAAGGTTGTAGTTTGGGGATAATAGAAGGAGACAAATGCCTATAAAAATCAATAAGCAATCAAAAAACAAGATAGTTTCCAGATATTTTGATTATAATCTGCTGGCAGTTGTTATAATCCTTATTTGCTTTGGTCTTGTTATGCTTTATAGTGCAAGCTCTTATGAGGCTTCCAGCAAATTTGGAAATGATCTGTATTATCTTATGAGGCAGGGAATATTTGCTTTTATAGCATTAGGGTTTGCCTTGTTTATAGCCAAGTGGGATTATCATTTTTATTTTAAAATTGCATTCTTTTTGTGGGCATTTTCATTGCTTTTGATGGCAATGGTTAAATATTCTCCGTTCGGAATAACAGCCGGCGGCGCAAGAAGATGGCTTGGCTATGGACCGCTGCAGTTTCAGCCGTCAGAGATAATGAAGATAACACTTATCCTTTTTGCTTCTTCGTTTATATTAAGATTGGGAAGAGAATTTTATACAGTCTTTGGAACATTAAAGGTTATAGGTGTAGGCGTTATTTCAGCAGCAGGAGCATATTATTTCACCGATAATCTAAGTACAGCTATAATAATTTTTATTATAGATCTTGTTATAGTATTCGTTGCCCATCCTAAGACATGGCCTTTCGTTTTGGCAATTGTGATTTTATTCGCTGTGCTGTTTGTTGGCGTGCTTGCATTTTCAAATCAGATTGATAACAATCCTTCAAGCTTCAGATTAAAGCGAGTTTTGGTCTGGCTGAATCCCGAAAAATATTCAGACCTTGGAGGTTATCAGGTTCTGCAGGGACTGTATGCCATAGGAAGCGGCGGATTTTTCGGAAAGGGACTCGGAAACAGTACGCAAAAGCTGGACACTATACCGGAGGCTCAGAATGATATGATATTTTCTATTATATGCGAAGAGCTTGGTGTATTCGGTGCGATAGTTGTTGTTCTGCTCTTTGCTTATCTTTTGTACAGGATATTGTGTATAGCAAGGAGCGCACCGGATCTTAAAGGTACACTTATTGCTACAGGCGTATTTGCACATATATCGGTTCAGGTTATACTCAATATCTGCGTTGTATTAAATGTCATACCGACAACAGGAGTTACACTGCCGTTTTTCAGCTACGGAGGAACATCTATAATATTCCTTATGATAGAGATAGGGCTTGTTATGAGTGTATCACGGCAGATAAATATAAAGGTAAAAGCACCTGTTCAGACGAAAAAATACAGAGTTCCGAGAAGTAAAGTTATTATTGACAAACGATGATTATCCTTATACACTTTATTTGAAATATTCAGCAACAAAGGGGTATATGATATGCTTGAGAAGTTAAAACAGTTACTGTCAGAGCAATTCGGATATGATGAATCAACTATAACCGAAGACACAGATTTCAAAGATGATCTTGGAGCTGATTCGCTTGATTTGTTCGAAATGGTAATGGCTCTTGAGGAAGAATATTCTGTTGAAATACCTGCAGAGGATTTAGCAGAAATCAACACAGTTGGTGACATTATCAATTATCTTAGAGAAAAAGGTGTGGAGCTTTGATTCCACACCTTTATGATTTTGCGCAATATGAAATATAATGAACAACAAAAAGAAGCAATACTGCACCTTATGGGGCCGATGCTTGTATTGGCAGGTCCCGGATGCGGAAAGACTGCCGTTATAACAGGCAGGATAATCAATTTGATAAATAACGGGGTCTCTCCTTCATCTATTCTTGTGGTTACTTTTACCAGAGCTGCTGCATCGGAGATGAAAGAGAGATTTTTACGATTAAGTGGAAATGAATCCAAAGGCATAAGCTTTGGAACATTTCATGGTATATTTTATCGGATACTTAAAGAAGAATATAAGCTTACATCAGAAAATATAATCAGTGAGGAGACAAAGTTTGCCCTTATCAAAAATCTGGTCGTGCATTACTGTGAGGACAGCAGCTTCGAAAATGAGCTTACAT
>CAVLAA010000054.1:0-13621 GCA_963660835.1 bacterium | reverse complement strand
TCTCATCAAGCTCTCTTGTATTTAGCGTAATGGATTTTTCTACAAATATATGCTTTCCTGCTTCAAGTGCTTTTTTCATAAATCCATAATGCGTATTGTGCGGTGTTGTTATATAAATTATATCCACGTTATTATCCGCAAACATATCATCTATCTTATCATAGACTATATTTACATCATATTTCTTTGCAAATTCTACAGCCTTTTCATGTGTTCTGTTTGCGACAGCATACAATTTTTTCCCCATTTTCTTAAGGGCGTTTGCCATCTCATTTGCAATTACGCCTGTACCTAAAACTGCCCAGTTAAGTTCTTTGTTGTCAATATCCATAATTTTCTCTTTCCTTATTATCTTGATGTTATGATCTATTCTTTGTATAAACAAAACGACATCAATATAATCATACTTATTCACATAAGATATGACAATATCAATGTCGTTTGAGTAGGGTTTTATTTTATAGGCTATAATAATCCTTTTCGGCTGAAATTCCTTTTATTCGCTCGCCGAGATTATCATGCAATGCTTTTTTAATTCCTTCTATATCTTTATTCTTGAGATAATCAATATAGCTTTGATGCTCTGCGATCATATTTTTAACACCGTTTTTATTTTTTATAACATCGCGGCCATAAATAAGCTTAAAAAATGATAACGTATCCCAAAGAGATTCTATAGTAAGGCACACTCGCTCCATCTTGCTGCATCCATATACAGCAAAATGAAATTTCCTGTTTTGAAGATAAAGCTTCTTAGCATCCAGCTTTTCTTCTTCTACTATCTCTATGTACTCTTTTTGGATTGCTTCCAATTCTTCGATCTGTTCTGATGTTATTCTTTTGCAGGCCTCTCCTGCAGCCAACGGCTCAAGCAATTGACGCATGAGATAAATCTGCAAGACATCATTTTGATCAAGTGAAATAAGCTTTACTCCTACATATGGAATAGATTCTGCAAGCCCCATTTTTTCAAGGCTTTTCAAAGCTTCCCTGATTGGCATGCGGCTAACTCCAAGCTGTCTTGCAAGCTCCTCTGTATTGAGTTTTTCTCCCATTTTGAGAGTACCATCCATAATCCAGTCCATGAGCTTATTGAGTACCTGCATAGGCAATGTATCTCTTTGAAGGATCATTGAGTCGCCCTGATTCATTGTTATACGGTTATTCATTTTATTATGCTCTCTTTTATTTTATTTACAGACCGAGCTTTTTTACTAAATTATCTAATATTGCTACCTGTGCAGTCTCCTCTACTAATTCTGCTGTATGCTCCGCTGCAAGCGGATCTTTTCCCATTGCAACAACTCCATGATCTGCAAGAAGAAATGCGCTGATATTAGGTGTCTTCTTAAACATCTCTTCTACCATCGGTACATCCTCAGGGCGTACCATTGCTGCATGCACATCTAATGTTGGAAATCCTTCAGGATTTTTCAGCTTAGAATGCCATGTTACAAGCGGAAGATCCTTCTTTGTTGATGACCATCCGATTGCATATGGTGAATGCACATGTACTACTGACTGAACATCCGGGCGGAGTTTATAAATGTATCCGTGAAGCAATGCCTCCCTTGTTGGCTTTCCATTCCCTTCAAGAAGATTTCCATCAAAATCTGTAATTAAAAATCCTTCCGGTGTACATTCCCCAAGTGATCCACCGCTTGCCTTAACAAGCATTGTCTCTGTTCCCGGGATCCTTGCACTTACATTTCCGCCGCTTCCGGTCTGTATTCCCCTAGTATATGCTCTTTTACTTGCGATAACAAGTTTTTCTGCTATTTCATGTGTTTTCTGATCCATTGCACTAATCTGCCTCCTTAATTATTTTTCTCCGAAATCCTTCGGTAATTTTCCTAAATTTTTCATTTCTTCAACAATATAATGCGCTGCCTTAACTCCAAATTCAGGTGTATCAAGATTATCAGACATCTCTATCACTTCAATATTAGCATTTACATTTTCTACAATGGCCTTGATCAAAGCTTTGTCAGCATTTGGCTCATATAATTCCTGACCTTCCAATGTATTGTGTCTCATTCCGTTTGTAGGAATAAGCAGTTTAACAGGATAATCAACCTTGCTGAGTCTTTCTGCTACGATCTTTCCGATGGCCTCTGCTTCATCCGGCAATATCTTAATATGTGCTGTATTGGCATTGTGAAGCATATACTTTCTTTCGTCCATTCTTGCCGGAAGCTCATTTGTATTGTAATCTACAAAATCTATGCCGCCAAGGCTGATTACAAGCGGAACCTTATTTGCTACTGATTCTATCAAACGGATACTTGCCTTTGGTCCATATGAGAATCCGCCGCCAAAATATTCAGAAGTTATTTCATGAAGTGTAAGATCAAGAATACCATCAATAAGTCCGTTTGCTGCCATATCCTCCATTGTTGCACCGCCAACACCTGTAGCATGGAAGCCTACTACATCAAATCCCATGCTCTCAAGCTCTTCAATAGCAGCAACACAGCCGGTATTTGTAACACCCATCAGAGTAACAGCAATTACAGGCTTGTCACCTTTTTTAAGCGTTTCTCCCGCTGCCTTTACCATTCCTATACAGCAAGCACATGCATTTGCTATTACTCTTCGTGTAACAATATTAAGTCCTGTACAGTCACAGATAGCCGGCATAACTGTTATATCCTTATCTCCGACTACAAGATCAAATTTTCTTGTTCCGCTTGCGACTGTTGTGCAGATAACCTTAGGGAATCCAACGGGAAGTGTCTGCATAGCATTTGAAGCCATAACAGTATTTTGAAGTCCACCTACAGAAATAATTCCATCGATTTTTCCTTCTTCATAAAGCTTGTATACATAAGCAGCAATTGCCTGCTTCATGAAATCGATCTTTTCTCCTTTAGTTTTCGGCTCCATCTCGCTCCATGGTGTTCCAAAGCTTTCTGCAATTTCTTCTCTCGAAACATCGAAATTATATGATGCCGAAGGACCCGTTGCAGTATTTAATACCAATGCATTTAATCCTTCTTTTTTGATGAAATCGCTAATAAACTTTGCTTCCTTAAATTTTGTGTCACAGCTTTCAATGACTGCTATAGTCTTATTTCCCATATGAATTCTCCCATATCCTTATATTAATATTGTGAAGGCCATCTGTTTAAATGAACCTTCACAATATTATTTGCTGTCGTTTTCTTTTTTACCTAATATACACTACACAATTTTATTATCTGATCATTACACTAAGCTAAAAAACTTTGTTTCAGCCTTTTTAGCTGCCTTCTTAGCATCCTTATCGATAATAGCCTTCTTGTATTCATCAAATACAAAATCTGTATCTTTCTTACCGATTACAGGAAGCTGATTATCATGAGTATCCTCATATTTTTCTACAGCTGCTGAAAGGATAACGTCATGTGCAAGAAGAAGATGCTTATGAGGATCTACTCCTGCTTCCTTGCAGCGACGGATTGTATCACGTACTGTTTTCCATGCAGCAACGATATCAACATAACGTCCTGGAGGGCAGATATCATAATGCAATTCATCCTGCATCTCCTGTGGAGCATCTATATTTCCCATAACAAAGATTGAATCACCTACGCAGAAGTAAGGTCCATCCTCTGTCTCAACAACAACTGTCATATGTCCTGGGCAATGTCCGAATGACTCATATACGCTGACACCAGGTGCAATTTCAACTTCACCCTTAACAGTTTCAAATCTTTCATATACTCCAGGCTGATCATAAGGAGCTATGAACTGATCTCCACATGTTACATCGCCATCCTTTGCAATTATCGGGCGGCAGTATGATTTATAGTGAAGCGGTACTGGATTGTGAGCGTAATCCCATTCAACCTCATTGCAGATAAAACGAGCTTTTGTAAATTTCTCAAGATAGAAAATATGATCCCAATGAAGATGTGTAAATAATACAATATCAACATCTGAAGGCTTGTATCCAACCTGTGCAAGACGAGACTCAATATCATCAATTCCCAGTCTCTGAAGTGAAGGACCATGATGATATTTATCTGCATGCTCTGTCCATGACATACCTGTGTCTACAAGAATAAGCTGATCTCCTCCTTCGATAAGGAATGTTAAATCCGGAAGCTGATCTGACTCATTTGTAATGCCCATTTTTTCAACATATTTCTTGCATGAAAAATGATACCAATACTCAAGTGGCTTTGTAGGAATATATCCTGAATTAAGTGGTCTGATTGTTAATGCCATAACTAAACCTCGCTTTTATAATCTAAAATTCTAAGTTAACTACTAATTGCTTTGCTTTTTTCTTTTTTATAAGTGGTATTTTATATTTTTGTTTTGCTGCTTTTATTATTCTTTTTCCGCCTGTGCTTTTTCTGCAGCCTCTCTTTCAGCTACAGCTTCATCGGAATATATTCCGAGTTTCTTTCTTCTCATTCTCTTATCAAGCATTGATGTGATAAGCGGTGCGGTAAATGCAGTTACGATAGCTGCAACAGCAAGCTGAGCGGTAGCTGTATTTGCCTGTGGTTCCCAAGCCGGATCAACCTCTGCTAATGATGCAGGTACGCTTGTTGCATTTGCAGCTGTTGTACCTATTGCAGCACCCATTGCATTTCTCTTCTTCTTTGGAAGAGTAAGCTGGAAAATAAAGTAGAATACAAATGCTGTAAGAGCAGATATAACTGCAAGTACAAGTCCTCCGATTCCACCCTGTGCAAGACTAAGAAGGCTCATTCCTGCTCCGATCGGGATCATCATGAAGAATGTGATTATCGGCATTGCAGCAGCTGCAACCTTACGAAAATGTGAATCAAGATTTCCCCAAACAATACCGATGATAAGCGGAATCAATGTTGCTATAAATGATGAAAACGGGATTGATGCAATTCCTGCTGTTCCCATGGCTACCATTGTAAAGAATGGACCATCGTTAAGTGATAATATTGAAATTGCTCCGGCATCTGTTTCATCTCCATACTGCTGAGCAAGTCCAAGATAAAGACCTCCGGCTGAGTTTGTGATACCTGCGATCATAGCCATCGATGTAATTCCGCAGAAACCTGCTTCTCCACAGAAGAATGAAACCAAAAGTCCAAGTGCAACACCAAGCACGAATTTCATAAGTGTTAAAGTGAAGCCTTTGTAAAGCGGCATTCCTATCTTCTTAACATCGATAGATGCACCGTTAAGCAGAAGGAACATTCCCAACAAACATGACGTTCCTGTCTTGAACATTCCTGTTGTAAATCCACCCATCTGCAATACATCCGGAATAAATGTATTTGCCAGTACACCGATCAACATAGGTACAATAATCAATCCCCCTGGGATCCTTTGCATGAGCTTGAAAAAGCTTTTTTCTTCCTTCATCCTTTTCTTTCCCTCCCTTTGTTCTGTTTGGATAATGGATATTGGATACGATTTATCTTGATCAAATCATACAACTGGATCCGATTAATTGTCAATCTGCATAATTATCAGATTAATTTGTTTTTTTTTTGTGAATATTCACCAATTATTTTACTTCATATGCCTTTATAGAATCACGGATAAGTTTATCAAATTTATCCGCATCCCAAGCTGCTCGGCCTACAAACAATCCATCTATTGATGGCTGAATGATCAATTCCTCGGCATTTCCCGGATTTACGCTGCCTCCATAAAGCACCGGAATCTGCTCAGCATTTTCACCAAAAATTTCATTCAAACATTGTTTGATCTCTTTGTGCATAGCTTCAGCATAATCTGCTGTTGCAGGTGTACCGTTTACACCTATAGACCAAACCGGTTCATAAGCCACCCAGATATTTTTGATATCGCCTGCATCAACACCATTAAAACCTATCTTAAGCTGAGTTCTCAATGTCTCTGCACTTATGCCAAGCTCTTTTTGCTGTGCTGTCTCGCCAATGCATAACAATGTTTTAAAACCATGTGAAAGAGCAGCTTTTACCTTTTTATTTTCTTCAATATCGCTCTCTCCAAATACATGTCTTCTCTCAGAATGACCTATCATAACAAGATCAAGACCAAGCTCTTCAAGCATTACAGGTGAGATTTCACCTGTAAACTGTCCTTGATCCTCCCAACACATATTTTGTGCACCAAGACGCACATAGCTTCTGTCTATGCAGCTGACTGCCTCCGGAAGTGTTGTGAATGAAGGGATAATAAAAAGCTCAATTTCGTCTCTGCTTATATCCTTCGTATTCTCCACAAGCTTCTGAAGAAACTCCCTTGTTTCTTTTATCCCCTTATACATTTTGAGGTTGCTTCCAAAAAATAATTTTTTCATAGCTTGATCCTCATCATTTTCTATTTTTGTCATATTCTACAAATGCATCTACCTTTGGCTGAGATGAGCATCCCGGAACAAATTCATTTGTAAAGAATGCATCTATAAGTGTTTCTCTTACCTTATTTCCTGTTGTAAAGGCTCCCATACAAACAATGTTTGCATCATTAGAAAGTCTTGCTCTTGTTGCAGAATATACATCAGATACAAGTGCTGCATATGCGCCCTTTACCTTATTTGCTGCAATAGAAACTCCAAGACCTGTACCACAGATCAAAACACCTCTGTCAAATTTGCCTGATGCAACGTTTTCTGCTACTTCAATAGCAACATTTGCGTAAACCGGATCATCACTGCCAAAATCAGTAACTTCTCCATAGCCTTTCTTTTCGATATACTGAATAATTTCCTTTTTTGCCTCTGCTGCATTTGGGTCGCAGCCTATTGCTATTTTCATTTTCTCTCTCCTTTCTTTTTTATATTGGATATTGGATACAATATTTACGTTTTTTATATTATAACTGGATCCAATCCGTGTCAATTGAAATAACTACCAGTAAACCGAAAATAAATTTATTAAAATTTCCTATTAAATCGATATTGCATTATCGAGCAGGATACTCCTACTCGATGATCATTGGCCTTCATATAGAAACTTGCGCAAGCACGATTTCTGCATGAAGGCTTATTGCACAAAAAAACTGCTGCACTTTTATAGTGCAACAGCTTTGATTTACTTAACGCCTATAATCTCTACTCTATCATCGTTAAGCTCGATACTTAATCTCCATTTTGACTCCTATATCATCACAGCTCATGAAATACCGGCTGCATTTTATCAAATGTACAGTACCTGGTATAGCCAAGCTCCTTAAGCAGCTCCTTTGATTCCTCTATATATGCTCCGAGGTGCTCAGGTTTATGACTGTCGCTTCCGATAGTTATGATCTCGCCCCCGAGTTCCTTGTACAATTTTAAAATCTCACGCGATGGCGTTGTATCTGCAAGATTATATCTGTGGCTTGACGTATTAATCTCTATTCCTTTTCCATCTTCAATGACAGTTTTCAGTATCTTGCTTATTATCGGCTTTAGCTTTTCAAACGGATAAACTCCGTTCGGATCATACCGAACTATATAATCAAGATGTCCAAGCACACTGTAATTATGATAATTTTGAACAAGATACAAGAACTCATTGTAATACTGTTCATTATATTCCTTCTGAGTATATTTTTTCTGAATCTCGCCCGTCCAATATTCTTCATTTCCTACCTGATGGATAGACAAAATTATAAAATCAAGCGGATAACTTCTGAAAAGCTTTTCATATCTTTCAATTGTATGTGACTGCATACCGAATTCAAGTCCGAATTTGAGGCTTATTTTGTCAGAATATTTTCGCTTCATCTTATTGTAGGTTTCAAAATATACCGGATAATCGGCATTTGACAATGGCGTATTTCTTGGTTCGCTCCTATAAGGCATGACCTCTACTTCATCCTTATCAAATTTTACACCATAATCCACATGCTCCGTAAAGCATATCTCATCGAGTCCCTTATCTATTGCATCCTTTACAACCTGTTCAAAAGGATATTGTGAATCGTCACTGAATTCTGTATGTACGTGGTAATCCGCTCTCATATTTTCTTCCTCTAAAAAATGGCTGCCGCACTTAAACAAATGCGACAGCCTTCATATAAATCATTTCTTTTAAATTTCTACAATTCTGATATAATTTGTCATTCTTGACTGTCCAAGAGGGAATCCTCCTGTAAGGATGATCAGATCTCCCTTATTAAGATTAAGCTTCTCTTTTGCTATTGCCTTTGATGCATCGAGCATATCATCTGTAGAATTATAAATCTTTGTTACAACAGGCTTAACTCCAAAGTTAAGTGTAAGCTGCTCTGCAACATCCCATGAAGGGCAGCATGCAAGGATAGTACATTCCGGTCTTAAGTTGCTTATCTTTCTTGCTGTATAACCTGACATTGTAGTTGTAACGATCGCCTTGATATCATCATACTCTACTGCATCTATAACAAGCTTTGCTATTGTATCTGAGATTGCAAGCTCTCTCTTGTATTCAACATGCTTTGTATAATCTATTGTAGACTCAACGCTTGCACAGATCTTTGCCATATACTGAACAGCCTGAACAGGATATTTACCTACTGTTGTTTCTCCTGAAAGCATTACACAGTCTGTTCCGTCAAGAACTGCATTTGCGATATCTGAAACCTCAGCTCTTGTCGGTCTTGGGCTTGTATACATAGATGCAAGCATTTCTGTTGCAACTATAGCAAATTTTCCATGCTCACGGCAGTTTTTGATTATCTGCTTCTGAAGTACCGGAAGCATTTCCATAGGAACCTCAACACCAAGATCTCCTCTTGCTACCATGATACCGTCTGAGGCTGCTATAATGTCATCAATGTTCTCTATACCTGTCTGGCTTTCAATTTTTGAAATAATTCTTGCATCTCCGCCAACGCCTTCTACGATCTTGCGGGCAGCATGTACATCCTCAGCCGTATTGACAAATGAAAGAGCGATATAATCGCAGGAATGTGTTGCAGCAAACTCAATATCTTTTCTGTCAACCTCACTGATAAAAGGAAGGTCAAGATTTATTCCAGGAACATTAAGTGTCTTGTGGCTTTTGATCTCACCGTTGTTGAGTGCCTTTAAAGTAAGATAGTCATCTCCTTTTTCAATAACCTCAAGATCAAGGAGTGCGTTATCTACAAGCACATGTGCTCCTATCTTTATGTGGTCAATTGCCTCCGGATGATTAACTGTAAAGCTCTCTCTGTTGCAGATGCCGCTTCCTTTAACCATCTTTATTGTATCATCAACTTTTAACTGGACTCCGTCCTCGGTCTCAAAATTTCCTGTCCTGAATTCAGGTCCTTTTGTATCATATAAAATAGCTACCGGCAAACCGGTTCTCTTTCTTACTTCCTTTACAACCGATACAGTCTCAAGTGCACTTTCCTCAGTTGCATGTGACATGTTGATTCGTGCGCAGTTCATTCCGCTTAATACTAACTGCTCCATCACATCAGCATTTCCGCTTGCCGGACCTATACTACAGATAATCTTTGTCTTCTTCATTTAACTAAATAACCTCCAAAACCCATTGAATGCTAACATCGGACATGCATTCAAAATCTCTGCTACTATACATTAAACGTATATTATAATAGACCATTTTTATTGATATGAAAAGGTTTAGAATCAACAATTTCGCATAAAATGAAAGAAATTATTCATTAATTTCTACTAATTGTGCAGTTGCCCACTCTGCTTCTTTGTAAAGTGTATGTAATAAAGTATATTTATGATGATTCCGACAACAGTAGCAATAGGTGCTGCATAACCAATATGAGTAAGACTTGCATTTGGCTGTATAGACATATAATATGCAAGCGGCAGACGGACTCCGAGTGTCTGTATGATTCCCTGGATCATAACCCACATAGTCTGATTGTTTCCGTTGAAATATCCTATCATGCTGAACAATATAGCAGTTACTATGGATTCAACCGCAAAGCCCTTCAGGTAGTCATAGCCCTTCTGTATTACATCCGGCTCAGTTGTAAATATTCCTGTAAGGAAATCTCCCTTAAACAGGACAAATATAAATACTACTACTCCTATTACAAGACCTATCCCCATGCCTGTAAACATTGATTTTTTGGCTCTCTTTTGATCTCCTGCTCCTACATTTTGAGCAACAAATGAAGCCATCGACTGCATCAGCGAGCTTGGCACAAGCATTGCAAAGTTTACTATCTTGCATGCAACTCCGTAGCCTGAGGATGCCTCAAGTCCAAGTCTGTTTATAAATGCACACAATGCAAGAAATGATCCTTGCGTAAGACATTCCTGAAGTGCAAGCGGCAGTCCTGACCTAAATGCGTTAAGACAGATACTGTTTACCTTAAAATCATGCTTTGTGATCTTAAATGAAAGATTCTTCTTTAAAAGCAGGATAAGTGCGAAAACAACACTTACAGCCTGTGCGGCAACTGTTGCGATAGCTGCGCCTGCTGCATCCATATTGAATACTGCAACGAGCAAAAGATCTCCGAAGATATTTATAACGCATGCAACAGCAACAAAAATAAGCGGTGATTTGCTGTCTCCTAAGCCTCTGAATATAGCTGACAGAAAATTATATGCAACTATAAAAAATATACCGCCTCCGCAGATCCTTATATAGCTTGCCGTAAGCTCAACGGCTTCCGTCGGAGCCTGCATAAGCACTGATATCGGCCTTGCAAGAGTTATCATTATCACAAAAAGCACTGCAGATATGATGAGAAATATTACCGCAGATCCGCCTATAAGGCTTCCTATATTTTCAGTCCTTTTCTCACCGATATATCTTGCTATCAAAACCGTGACACCCATAGCAAGCGAGGTTATAACGAATGTAACAAGATTCAGCACCTGGCTTCCTGTAGCAACAGCAGAAAGTCCGGCGGTCGAACCAAATCTTCCTACCACAAGAAGGTCAACCGCACCATAGGCTGCCTGCAAAACAAGTGCTCCAAGCACAGGCATCATAAACATTACCAGCTTTTTAAATATACTCCCGCTTGTAAAATCAGCTTTTGAATTACTGCTCATCGATTATATCTCTCCCCTTCTCCATAACTTCATATAATTTATCAATAGTTTCTATCATTGTGCTTGCTTCATCCATTGAAATAACATTTTCAAGTCTCCTCGACAGTTCAGTGAAATATTCGATATCGAACTTCTGATATACCCGCTCTCCTTCATTAGTTACAGTTATATATGTAACACGTCCATCCTCTTCGGAGGATTTTTTTTTCAAAAGTCCTATGCTCTCCATTGCATTTATCGTTCTTGTTACTCCGGGTCTTGGGATTTTCAGATAGTCTCCTATATCGGAGATCTTAACATTTTCCTTAATGCTGTTAAGATCGATAACCGCCTCCAAAAACCTGATATAGGAAGGCAGCACGTCCTTTGGAAGCCTTGGCTGCATATCAAGAATCCTTTTTGCTCTGTAACATGCATCCATAAGCTCTTTAACCTTATTTGTGTTCATTTGATTCTCCTTGAAAGCATATGTAATTACCCAAGGTAATTACCGTCGGTAATTATATCATTATAAAAAATCCTGTCAACAATATATTTATGGTAACAAGGTCAAATAATGCTCAATATAAAGCCTGCTTTGTTCAAATGTATAACGTCTTTGTATATTTTCAGTTGGAAGTGCTACTCTTTTATATTGCGGCTTTACTTTTAAACGCCTGTATTCCTTGACTGTGCATGAAAATGCCTTTTCAAACATTTGATTGAGATATCTGCTGCTTGAAAAGCCGGATTCCATGCAGATATCTAAAATACTTAATGATGTCTGGTCTATAAGCTGCAGTGCACGCTCAAACCGCACCTGATTTACATAATCCTGAAAGGAAATGCCAAGCATCCTTGTAATGAAATGTGAAGCGTGATATGTAGTGATATTCTCAAGCTTTGCAATGTCGCTTAGAGATATTTTCTGCGTATAATGCTCCGCAATATAATCAATAATGCGGTTTAATCTCATCGAATCATTTCTTGCACTTGTAGATTCCTGCTCTGAATTTATGGCATAATGCGAATTTGTCAATATTAAAAAAAGCTGTTCAAGCAATATCGAAGCACATCTGAGCTCTGAAAATTCCTGTCTTGAAAAATATGACACTGCACAATTCATAAGTCCCTCATGGAGTCTGTTGTACAAATATCCGCTGTGGATTATGTTGTTTTTCAAAAATATATATCCGTATGAATAATTAATTGCCCTGTACATTCCTGTACTTATCTGAAATGCCAAGATCCTGTTGTATTCACTGTTTTTAGCAAACGAATGAACCTGATAGCGATTTATTATATAAATATCACCCGTTTTCAGGATATGCTCCTCCTGATCTATATAGAGAATGAGCGAGCCTTCAAGAACTATTCCAATCTCAAGATCGTCATGTCCATGCGGCCCTCTTGCCGTTAGCTCAACAACAAATATTTCAAGCTGCGACATTGTCACATGCTTTACTATTTCAATTTCCTTACCCTTAGCCATATCCTACCTCTTTATACTTATGTCACAATATATTTTACACCATGCAAATCTGTCAGGCAAAGACAAAACGCAAGATATCGCAGTTTTAATCACAACATTGTCATTTTTTTACATTCTGTATCTGATATAAAATATTTAACAGTTAAATCAGTAACATCTTGATATCAATATTTATAAAGGAGACACATTATGAGCAAATTCAAATTTTCAGTAGGTCCATGGAACGTACATTCAGGTGCCGATTCATATGGCCCGGCAACAAGAAAAGAAATTGATTTTGATGAAAAGCTTGCCAAATTCGCTGAGCTTGGCTTTTCAGCTATCCAGTTTCACGATGATGATGCAGTTCCTAATATAAACGATTACACAGAAGAAGAAATAAAAGAAAAAGCACGTGAATTAAAGAAAAAGCTTGATAAATACGGTCTTGCTGCAGAATTTGTAGCACCAAGGCTTTGGATGGATCCTCATACTCAGGACGGCGGCTTTATGAGCACATCAGAAGAAGACAGAGAGTATGCAATGTGGAGAGCTTACCGTTCTATAGATATAGCCAATGAGCTTGGCTGCGACATGATCGTTCTTTGGCTTGCAAGAGAAGGAACTCTTTGTGCAGAATCAAAATCACCTGTATGGGCTACAAAGATGCTTATCGAAGCAATAAATAAGATGCTTGAATATGATCCGAAGATCCGTGTCTGCATCGAGCCTAAGCCAAATGAACCGATTGACCGTTCTATCTGCGGAACTATGGGACATGTAATGGGTATTTCAGCTGCAACTATAGACCCAAGCCGTGTAGGCGGAAATCTTGAAAGTGCACATGCAATCCTTGCAGGCCTTGATCCTGCAAATGAGATAGGCTTCGCACTTGCAATGGGCAAACTTATGACAGTACATCTTAATGACCAGAACGGAATCCGTTATGATCAGGACAAATCATTCGGTGTAGAAAACCTTAGAGCAGCCTTCAATCAGGTTAAAGTCCTTAAAGAGAACGGATATGGCGATCACGGCGAATATGTCGGTCTTGATGTAAAGGCAATGCGTACTACAAAGGACGAAGACAGCTACAAGCACTTGGAGACATCTCTTGAAGTATTCAAGATGCTTGAAGAAAAAGTTGATCGTTTTGATTATGATTTCCAGAAAAAGTGCGTTGAAAACAGAGACTTCGAAGCTCTTGAACTCTATGTAATGCAGCTTTTGATGGGCGCAAAATAATCAAAAAATTATGAACG
>CAVLAA010000053.1:0-13759 GCA_963660835.1 bacterium | reverse complement strand
GCTCATGACCTCAAGTATCTCCTCAAGCTTCTTGGCATTTTCACTTCCCATTTTTTCCTCAAGCCTTTTCAAAACAGTTTCGATATATTCATTTTTCCCGTCATAATAAGCATAAAACTTATCTGTAGCCTTTAAAATATATTCTCGTTTGTCTTCTGTTGACTGGATCTTTTCAACATATCCTTTTTTTATAAGTGACGAGATCTTGTAAGCTACATTTGGCGTAGACATATCTAAGAATTTCGCAAGCTGGCTCACCTTAGGGTTTTTCAGCGCGTGAATAACCTCTACGGTAAATGTTTCCGTAGCTGTAAGTGATGTCTCCCTGTCCTTTATCTTTAAAAACATATTCATATAAAAATTTAATTTGAATTTCTCATACACCTCTAAGAATACTTCCGACAGCATAATAAAATCTACCTTTCTCTAAAACCATATATACGGTTTCAGAGATGATGTGCTTATTGGATCGCAAATGAAATCTGGCACATCATTGCCTTTTCGCCATCCACGAGGATATAACCCTCTCCAAAACCGATATTTCCCATTCTTTTGCTTATTTTACAATGAACCTCAAGCCTGTCTCCGGGGACAACCTTCTTGTAAAATCTGGCCTTGCTTATACCGCCCAGGAATACATTTTTTCCTTTTTCTTCACTGATAAGCAATGCTGCAGCACCAACCTGAGCTACCGTTTCTATTTGCAGTACTCCGGGCATTACTGCCTCAGTCGGAAAATGTCCCTGAAAAAATGGTTCATTTCCACTGACGTTTTTTATGCCTGTTGCTTCGATCCCCGGCTCAAGATCGACTATTTTGTCTACCATTAAAAACGGATATCTGTGAGGAAGAATATTTCTTACCTCTTCAAATGATAATGTCATTTATTTTCCCACCTTTTTATAACAATTGATGCATTGTGTCCGCCAAAGCCTATTGAATTTTTAAGAAAATATCTTATATCTGCCTTGGCCGGCTTATTTGTAACCAGGTTAAGATCGCACTCTTCATCCGGAACTGCGTAATTGATCGTAGGCGGTACTATGCCCTCATTCATTGCAAAAACAGACATTGCCACTTCTGTTGAGCCTGAAGCTCCCAGCAAATGGCCTATCTGTGACTTACTGGAGGATACAAGTATGTCTTTATAAGCCTCTTTAAATACTCTCTTTATCGCCGTTGTCTCTATCTTATCATTAAGATGAGTCGATGTTCCGTGTGCATTGATATAATCAATATCGCTTGGATTTATTCCCGCATCCTTTATTGACTGCTCCATAGCAAGTGCTACATATTCACCTGTCTCGCATGGCGCAGTAATATGATTTGCATCGCACGTATCGCTGTAGCCTGCTATCTCGGCAACGATCCTTGCGCCTCTCTTTACTGCATGTTCAAGCTCCTCAAGGATAAGGATTGTTGCTCCTTCACCCATTACAAATCCGGAACGCTCCTTATCAAACGGAATAGATGCTCTGTTAGGATCTGTAGATGTTGTAAGTGCCTTCATGGAAGTAAATCCGCCTATTGAAAGCTCTGTTATTGCAGCCTCTGATCCGCCTGCAAACATCATATCGGCATATCCGTCCTTTATATGTCTGTAAGCTTCTCCAAGCGCATTTGTTGCAGATGCACAAGCTGTAACGATTCCTTGGCATGAACCATGGGCATTCATTTCTATTGCTATATGGCCTGCAGTAAGATTAACGATCGCCATTGGGATAAAATAAGGAGAAACCCTGTCAAAGCTTCTTTCTAAGCCTCTTGAATGTTCATTTTCTATTGTCCTTATTCCGCCGATCCCTGACGCACAATAAACTCCGACTCTTTCATTTGCCAGATATTCCTTATCAAGGCCGGCATCACAAAGAGCTCTTCTGGCTGCTATTATACCAAATTGGTTTACCCTGTCCAAGCGTCTTTGATCCTTTTTTGAAAAGTGCTCGTCAGGATCATAGTCCTTGATCTCACCTGCAAGCTTCACTGCTCTGTCTGCAGTATCATAAAGCGAAATCTCGCTGATACCGCATTTTGAGGTCTTCATTGCCTCTACTATCTCTTCTCTATTGTTGCCTATAGGTGAAATAGTTCCTATTCCTGTTATTACAACACGTCTCATTATATGTTCATTCCTCCGTCTACAGAAATAACCTGACCTGTAATATATCTTGAAGCATCGCCTGCCAAAAACGATACCAGATTTGCCACATCAGCAGGCTCCCCAAGCTCTCCAAGCGGAATCTCTGATTTGATCTTCTGCTTTACTTCATCTGACAGCTTATCTGTCATAGGTGATAAGATAAATCCGGGAGCTATCGCATTTACAAGGATGTTTCTTGAAGCAAGCTCCTTTGCAAATGATTTTGTAAGCCCGATAATACCTGCCTTGGATGCCGCATAGTTTGCCTGACCTGCGTTTCCGTGGATTCCTACAACTGATGTAAGATTGATTATCCTTCCGAAGCGGTTCTTCATCATGCCTCTTGTCACAAGCTTACTCAAATAAAAAGTTCCGTTTAAATTTGTCTCGATAACATCGGTAAAATCCTTTTCCTTCATCATCATAACAATGTTATCTCTTGTTATTCCTGCATTATTTACAAGAACATCTATGCTTTTGTTTTCGGCTAATATCTCTTTTATGATCTTCTGACAATCCTCAAAGCTTGAAATGTCGCCGTAAACAAGCTGTACCTTACAATCCTCATCCTCCAGCTCTTCCTTCAGCTCATCAAGCTGCGTTCTTTTATTTCTTGCATGAAGTGCAAGATCAAAGCCGTCTTCCTTGAGTTTTCTTGCAATTGCCATTCCTATTCCGCCGGCTGCTCCGGTTATGAGTGCCAATTTTTTATTTTCCATCTGTTATTCTCCGAGAAATTCAATTAGAGTCTCATCATTTTTGATAGTATCGATCTTAATATTGTCAAAGTTTCTTTTGATTATATTAGAAAGAACTGCTCCAGGCCCTATCTCAATGAAATGATCTACACCGTCATCAACCATATTTTTAAATGTCTTATATAAGAGCACAGGTGATACGATCTGGTTTGGCAGAACCTCTCTCATATCCTGTCCATCGTATTTTTCTCCTGTAAGATTCGGATAATAGTCAATAACAGGCGTATTGAACTCCATATCCTTAATATATTCGCTAAATCCGCATCTTGCCGATTCCATAAACGGTGTATGAAATGCTCCGCTTACAGCTAAAGGCTTTGCAATAAGACGTTTTTCCTTTGCCTTGTCCTTAAGAATATCTATTGCACTTTCTTCACCTGATACGACTATCTGCTTTGGAGCATTTATATTTGCGATATATACTCTTTTTTCCAATTCTGCATTTTCACTTATAAGCTCTGCAACCATGTCAGCAGTCGCATTTACAAAAGCGAGCATCTTGCTTTTTATCATATGAGAAGCTTCTCCCATAAGCTCGCCTCTTTTTTTTACAAGCTCAAGAGCCTTTTTCTCACTGACTATGCCGGATATTGTTATCGCACTGTATTCTCCAAGGCTTAAACCGCAGGCAGCATCTGCCTTTGGTATTCTGTCTTTTATAAGGTTGTACGCTGCAAGCTGAAATGCTACCATCAACGGCTGAAGCTTTTCTGTTTTTGATATTTCCTCTATAGATCCCTCAAATGACACCTTCTTTAATCCATCACCGAGGAAATCATATATATATCTTATTTCCGGAAATTTTTCGTACATCAAAGCTCCCTGCTTTTCATACTGTGAGCCCTGACCTGCAAAAATGATTGCTGTCTTTCCCATTTATTTCTCCTCAAATTTCTGCCTTGACCTTTTTCTTTGCCTCATCATATTCGTTCATCAGCTTTTGGACCATTTCTTCTGCCGAATATAATTTGTCAAACTGAGCTGCAGTATATCCGCACATAACAGAGCCTTGCTGTACATCTCCTTCTATAACGGCTTTTCTAAGTCTTCCGAGAGTAAAGGTTTCAAGCTCATCCTTTTCATCTCCGCTTTTTTCAAGCTTCAGGTATTCTCTTGCCATTGCATTTTTCAAGACACGCATAGGACGTCCCTTTATATATCCTATGGATGTGATCCTTGTAGAGCTTGCATTTATCAGAGCATCCTTATAATTCTCATGTGTAGGGCTTTCGTTTGTAAATAAAAATGCAGTTCCTATCTGCACTCCTTTTGCACCTAAAACCTCTGCCGCAAGCATCTGTGCTCCTGAGCCTATTCCTCCTGCTGCTATTATCGGCTTTTTTGTCTCTTTTTGCGCCTGATATATAAGCGTCATTGTTGTCATTTCGCCTATATGGCCGCCTGCTTCCATGCCCTCAGCTATATATGCCAGTACATTCAGCTTATCAAGCCTCTTGATCTGTATAGGTGACGATACAACAGGCATAACCTTTACGCCTGCAGCATCAAACTGCTCCATAAAAGGTGCAGGGCTTGCCGCACCGGCTATCACATAAGGAACCTTTGCCTCACATACGACATCAACCATTTCCTTTATATCTTTTCTGAACATGATAAGATTTACGGCAAACGGCTTATCTGTCTTTGATCTGCAGATAGCGATCTCTTCCCTTAATACATCCGGCTTCATTCCTCCGGCACCTATTGTTCCAAGTACACCCGCATTTGACAGGGCTGCCGCAAAAGTACCGTTTGTCATATTTGCCATACCGCCCTGAATGATAGGATATTTAACACCTAGCAATTCATTTATATTCATAATCTGATCACCACTCCATCAAAATCGAATTAACTGCAAGTCCGGCTCCGAACGCAGTAAATAATATCTTGTCACCATCCTTAAAGATGTGCTTATATTCATCCATGAGGATAGGTATCGACGCAGCTGAGGTGTTGCCCCTGTTCTCTACATTTTTCAAAACCCTGCTGCCATCTATATTTATTCTTTTTACAATTGCCTCAAGTATGCGGTCATTTGCCTGATGCGAAACGAGATAATCCACATCATCGATCATAAGATCTGCCTTCTTCAATACACGATCAATTGACTCAGGCACCCTGCTGCAGGCAAATCTGAATACCCTCTGACCCTGCATCTTAAGAAATTCTCCCTTTGACATTGTAAGAGAACCCTTGTCATCATATGTGTTTTCGTCTGAAACCCACATTTTATTATTTTTCTCTACGATCATTCCGCCGCAGCCATCGCCAAATAAAATAGCCGTGCCTCTGTCCTTGAAATCAAGATACGAGCTTGTCTTTTCAGCTGCTATAAGCAGAGCCTGCTCACCTTCATTTAAAAATTTCTCGGCAATGATCATCGAAGCAAGGAAGCCAGCACATGCCGAATTGATATCCATACAAAAGCAGTTATCGGGTATTTCAAGCTTTGCATGAACCCTTCCTGCAATAGAAGGAAGGATAAGATCTCCTGTAAATGAAGAAACAATAAGCATTTTTATTTTATTTGCATCAAAATCAAGCTGCTCTGCAAGTCTTACTGCCATTTCAGACGGAAGCTCTTCCGTAAAAAATCTGCTTTTGATTCCTGTACGGCTGCTTATCCATTCATCTGAGGTATCAAGTATCTGTTCAAAGTATGAATTGTATACCTGTTTTCCTGTATTAAGACTGCTTATATCCTTTATCTTTAATCCCATATCAGCCTCTGATCTCTCTAAATTTTCTGTATCTCTCCTGCTTTAGCTGCTCACCTGTTTCAAGTGCCATCTTATCAAGCTCACGTTTAATGGATTTGCTAAGCTGTTTCAGATTGACGCTCTTATCCTCCTCTTCGATAATCTCGTCAACGATTCCAAACTCATGAAGATCCTTTGCTGTTATCTTCATGATGTCAGCAGCTTTTGGTGCAAGTGCTGCATTCTTCCATAAAATAGAGGCAAAGCCCTCAGGCGACAGGATAGAGTAAACCGCATTTTGAAACATAAAGATCTTATTTGCCACAGATAATGCAAGCGCTCCGCCTGAACCGCCCTCACCTATCACAACAGCTATAACCGGAACAGTAAGTGCCGACATAGTCTCAAGACACGCAGCTATAGCCTGAAACTGACCTCTTTGTTCAGCTTCAATTCCCGGATATGCTCCGGGAGTATCTATAAAAGTTATGACGGGTCTTCTGAATTTCTCTGCCTGATTCATAAGGCGCATAGCCTTTCTGTATCCCTCCGGCATAGGCATTCCAAAATTTGTTTTGACACCTTCATCGATACCCCGTCCTTTTTGTATTCCTATAAAAGTGACCGGTTTTTTTTCAAAAGATGCAATTCCGCCAATTACTGTATTGGAATCTGCAAAACATCTGTCTCCCTTGAGATAGACTATGTCCTCAAAGAGCTCCTCTATTACTTCCTTCGCTCTTAATCTGTATTCTGATCTTGCTTTTTTTACAATTTCATAAGCATTACTCATATTGGGCACCGGTCCTTAAATGATTTCTAAGTATTTTTGCTATTACAGCTCTTTGCTCATTTCTGCTAAGTATCATATCTACGAAGCCACATTCCTCAAGCTTGCCTGCTCTTTGAAAGCCCTTTGGCAGTCTTTTCTTTATCGTCTGCTCTATGACCCTTGGCCCAGCAAATCCGATAAGAGCATTAGGCTCTGCAATGATTATGTCTCCGAGGGACGCAAAGCTTGCCGATACTCCTCCCATTGTCGGATTAGTCAGTATACTTATATAAAGCACGCCTGCTTCATTCATTTTTTCTACTGCTGCACTTGTCTTTGCCATCTGCATAAGAGAAAAAATTCCCTCCTGCATCCTTGCACCCCCGGATGCCGAAAATACAATTGCAGGGATTCTGTTTTTTGCCGCATATTCAAACATTGCAGTAAGCTCATCGCCCATATAGGTTCCGAGGCTTCCCATCAGATATTTGCTTTCAAGCACTGCAGCTATCACAGGATTGCCATCTATATGTCCTTCTGCTATTGAAATTGCTTCCTTAAGTCCTGATTTTTCCTCTTCTTTTTTGCGTTTTTCAAAATATCTCGGAAATGAAATAGGATCTCCTATCCTGCTTCCAAAGCTTTTTTCCTCATAGCCTTTATCCATCAGATAATCAAATCTTTCTTTGCCTGTCATGCGCACATTGTGTCCGCAAGCCGGGCAAACCTTTAGATTCTTTTTAAACAGACTATAATCTATTACCTTTTTGCAGGCTTCACATTTAACAAAAAGATCCGGAAGCTCTGCTCTTTGCTTTTTTTTGATTTCCCTTTTAGGAACAGAGCCCGTTCTTACGTTTCTTAAAGCATTTAAAAGCTCCTTACGATTATTTAAGCTGCTCATTTATGCCTCTTTTCCAAACATGCTCATACCCTCAAGCAGTTTATTTTCCTTTTGAGAAATATATCCTGTATCAATATTCCCCTGAATAAAATCCTTATCGTAAAGAATAGAATACTGAAATCCAAGGTTTGTTGATATGCCATCGATGATAGTTTCCTCAACAGCCCTTCTCATTTTCTTTATAGCGTCCATCCTTGTACTGCCTTTTACGATAAGCTTTCCTATCATCGAATCATAAAAAGGAAGGATTTTTTCTCCCTGATACAACGATGATTCAAATCTGGTATCAAGTCCTCCCGGTGCCAGAAAAAACGTAACCTCTCCGCAATCCGGCCTAAATCCATTAAACGGGTCTTGTGCATTTATCCTTATCTCGATCGCATGGCCGTTTGCATGTACATCCTCCTGCTTAACGGAAAGCGGAAGACCTGATGCAATCCTTATCTGCTCCTTTATAAGGTTTATGCCTGTGACCATTTCAGTAACCGGATATTCAACCTGAATCCTTGTATTCATTTCCATGAAATAATAATTATCATCTTTGTCTACAATAAACTCTACAGTTCCGGTTCCTTCATAGCCTGATGCCCTTGCGCATTTAACAGCCGATTCATACATTTTATTAAGGAGTTTTCTGTCTGCCCTGCTTGGCGACTCTTCAATAAGCTTTTGATTGTTCCTTTGGATACTGCAGTCTCTTTCAGGCAAATAAACAATATTTCCAAAACTGTCAGCAAGTATCTGAACCTCGATATGTCTTGGATTTTCAATAAGCTTTTCTATGTAAATATCGTCATTTGCAAATGAAGCTCCCGCTTCCTTTTTGGTCAGTTCCCAGCCTTTAAGAAGCTCTTCCTTTTTATATATCCTTCTCATGCCCTTTCCGCCTCCGCCTGCAGAAGCCTTTAAGAGCACCGGATAGCCTATACTATCTGCCACTTCAAACAGCTGAACCTTATCTTTTATAGCTTCATTGCAGCCCGGTACGACCGGAACGCCGCTTTCCTGCATCAGCGTCCTTGCAGACAGCTTGTCACCCATAAGCTTTATTACTCTTGACGAAGGTCCTATAAGCTTTAGTCCGCAGGCTTCTACCTTACGCGCAAAATCCCCGTTTTCAGATAAAAATCCATATCCCGGATGAATCGCATCGCAGCCTGTCTCAAGTGCAGCTGTAAGAATATTTGAAATATTAAGATATGAATCAGAGCTTTTTCCGGGGCCGACACATACAGCATTGTCCGTCAGATATACAACCGGCTGATCCTTATCTACATCTGAATATATAGAAACTGTTTCAACTCCTAGCTCCTTGCAGTTTCTAAATATGCTAAGTGCTATTTCGCCCCTATTGGCAATCAAAACTTTTCTTAACATTTTTTCTTCTTTCTTAGCTTTCCAAAACAAACATCACCTGTCCGAATTCAACAAGCTCTTCGTTTTTGCATTTAATCTCTTTTACAGTTCCGTCATAATCCGATCTTATCTCGTTCATCATCTTCATTGACTCGAGAATGCAAAGCACATCGCCCTTTTTGACATTCTGACCTACCTTTACAAATGGTTCAGATTCCGGATCCTTTGCTTCATAAAAAACGCCTACTATAGGTGATTTTATTTCCTGAAGGTTTTTTGCATCAGCTTTAGTCTCTGTCTGCACTTCTTCTGCTGCAGCAGGTAATGCCGGAGCAGCATTTATTATCGGAGCTTTTATTTTGTTTTCAGGCACAGCTGCGGCCTGCTGATTTGATGAACCCTTTTTCAATGTCAATGAAAATTCCGAAATATGGATCTCAAAATAATCGCTTGTACTTTTATCGAATTCAGAAATAAGATTCTTTGTTAATTCCAGATACTTTTCCATTTTATTTACCGTTTGCATAATTCAAGATGTCGCCAACAACCTGACATTCTGCAAATTTTTCCTCAGGAATTGTTATGCCGTGCTTCTCTTCAAGAATGATCGAAAGCTCAACTGCATCAAGTGAATCCAATCCAAGATCCTTCTGAAGCTCTGATTCCTCTTTGATCTCGTCAGCACTTACTCCAAAATTCTCACAAATAATTATCTTTAAATCTTCTAATGTCATTTTCGTTCTCACTTTCTAAGATTTTTTAGTAAAATTATTTTAGTTAAAAAATTTTACCTTTATTTTTTTACACATTCTACATCCAAAGATTTCATATGTCAACTTATTTTTGATCAAGTTAGCTGATTCATCAAATAAACTGCCCCAAAGTAAAAATGCGTTTGAAAAGACTCTATTCTTCTCAAACGCATTTAAAGAAATTATTTATTATTCATTTGTTTTATAAAATTATAAATCTCTGAAATGGAAACTCTTTTTGCCGGATGCATAATCTCCAACGATGTGTCCGCTTCCATAAAGCCTGTATTTATATGTCACAAGCCCTTCCAGACCTACCGGTCCTCTTGCATGGATCTTTCCTGTGCTTATACCAACCTCTGCACCGAAGCCATAGCGGAATCCGTCAGCAAATCTTGTAGAGCAGTTCTGATATACTCCTGCCGAATCTACCATCTGCATGAACTTTTCTGCTGTCTCACTGTTTTCAGTAATTATAGAATCTGTATGATGCGAGCCATATCTGTTGATATGCTCTATTGCCTCGCTGACATCATCGACAAGCTTTACCGAAACTGCAAGTTCAAGGTATTCCTTAAATTCTGACTCGTCTACCGTTGAGTTAAGCTCTATTACCTTTCCGACTTCAGCTGTTCCAAGAAGTTTTACTCCTTCATTCTTCAGTGCCGCCGACAGCTTTGGCAGGAATTTATCTGCTATGCTGCGGTTTATAAGCAGTGTCTCAACAGCATTGCAGGCAGCTGTATATTGGGTCTTTGCATCTACAATAATAGGAATTGCCTTTTCAAAATCTGCATCCTTGTCTACATAGATATGGCATATTCCGTCAGCATGTCCCATAACAGGTATCTTTGTATTGTCCATTATATAGCGGACAAATGCATTTGAACCTCTAGGGATCAAAAGATCAACACAGTCATCACACATCAAAAGCTCATCTATTTCGCTGTGCTGCTGTGCCAAAAGAAGGCTTCTGTTCGGAAGTCCTGCATCGCATATACTGTCATGTATTACCTCAAAGAGGGCTTTATTTGTATTTGCAGTTTCCTTTCCGCCCTTAAGTACCGCACAGTTTCCGCTTTTTATACAAAGTGTTGATATCTGCACGAGTGCATCAGGCCTTGCTTCAAATATAACTCCTATAACACCTATAGGACAGCTTATTCTGTAAAGCTCAAGGCCGTCATCAAGCTGTCTTTTTAGCGATATCTTTCCAAGAGGATCCGGAAGTGTTATAAGCTGGTCTATTCCTGCTGTTACATCTCTTAGCTTTCCTTCATCAAATTTGAGCCTTTTCATCACTGCATCTGAAATATTATTTTCTTTTGCTGCTTCAATATCCTTTTTATTAGCTTCAAAAATAATCTGCTTTTTTGCCTCAAGATTTTCTTTAATTTTAAGAAGAGCTGCATTCCTCTCATCTACATTTGCAGCCGCAAGGATCGGTGCATCTTTCTTCATCTTACTTACTTCATCTCTTATGCTCATAATAACCTCCTCGTCCATTATATTATATAGATCTTCTCTTCAGTAAAAACTGCATCAAGGCTTATATCGTGCTCATTACACGGAACACTGTCAACCTTTTGCATTTCAAATGCGGCAGCTATTACCCTTGCCTTAGTACATCTTTTCAAATATCTGTCATAATATCCCGCACCCATTCCAAGCCTTTTGCAGTCCTTATCAAATGCGGTACAGGGTGCGATTATAAGATCAAGCTTATCAGGCTCTATCCTCGATGATGCATTTAAATCAGGCTCCTTTATCCCATAAGCGCCTTTTATATAAGCATTTTTATTATTGGGAATATATGCTTCCATCGTTGTCTTATCTATGCATACCGGATAGGCTATTCTTTTTTCTCCTTCTGACTCATCCGCTATCATGTCAAGCATGACCTCTCCGTTTATGGCATTATATATCAAAATATTTTTTGCCGATTTATAAAAGTCAGATTCCAGTATTTTCTTACAGATAACATCTGATCTTTCCTTTAAAATATCAGGCGCGATCGCTCTTCTTTTGGCACATTTTTCTTTTCTTATATTTGACTTTATTAAGCTTAGTTCATCCAATTTATCACTCTCGCTGTGGTGTTTATTTGACAATTTTCCATCTAATCTTATAATAAATAAATTATATGGTCAAAACAAAATTAAGTTTACGGAAGGTTTTTATGAATTCTAAGGAAAAGCTTCAGCTTGCTTCAATGACAGCAGGCATCATATCACTAATATTAATCATATCCGGCTTCGCTGTTCCTGTAGCTGCTCTTGGCATTATATTTGCAGTCATGTCAAGCGACGGTAAATCCATTGAAGGCCGAGGACAAACCGGACTTATCATATCTATTATCGGACTTGTCTTTGGACTTATCATCACAATATCTTCTCTTTATATAGTATTATCAGGAACATACGATAAGATCATAAAGCAGCTTGAAAGCACTTACAGCAATGATTCATCAAATGATTCATATTCCATCAAGGATTGGCTTGAGGAAAACGGATATGCATCATCCGATCAACAAACGGAGGCCGTCTAATATGACTATTTCAGAAATAAAAATAAATGCCCGCCGCATGCTTATGGGCGAACATTCATCATTTGGCTTAATGGCCTTGATCTTTTTATTAATAAGACTTATTTCCGGCATAGCGCCATCATTTGTTTTCTCTGATGCATCAGCACCTATTCAATATATATCTGCATTTCTCTTATCATATCTGCTAAAAGTCCTTGCAGATATGTTTGGAGTTGGTCTTAGCAAGATTTCCTATGATATATCTGCACAAAAAAGCTTTTCACCCTCAGATATACTCTATGCATTTTTTAATCAAAGCGATCAGTTCCTGAAAATAAAGCTTTTATTTGCCGGCATCCAGACAATACTTGGCATACCTGTAACTTTGCTGCCTGTGATCTCTGAAAAATATAACTTCAGTACTCCGATCTATTATGCAATCCTTTTAGGCGGAAGCCTTCTTGCGATGTTTATAAGCTTTTTAATTACAATAAGGCTCAGCTACAGCATTTATGCATTGTTTGATGATAGATCACTTACAGCAATAGGAGCCCTCAAGGAAAGCATAAGGCTTACAAAAGGATCTTACACAAGGATATTCCTTCTTCAGCTTAGCTTTATCGGAATGCATATCCTTTCCGTATTAAGCCTGGCATTTGGATATATACTTACTCTTCCTTATATAAAAACATCAGAAGCAATACTTTATAACGAACTGAAGAAGTGTGAGTGAATAACCTTGCTCACCTTCATTCGTTCTTTTTCTGCCTGCAGCGGATGCGGTATTCCAACGGAGTGATTCCTTCGCTGCTCTTAAATAATCTGTACAATACATTTGCGGATGTAAAACCGATATTATCTGAGATCTCGTCAATAGAATAGTCTGTGTTTGCAAGATAGTTTTTTGCATAACTGATACGGATAGTATTTAAGGTTTTCTTAATGGTTTTTCCAAAATATCCTTCAAATGTTCTGCTGATATGCCGCTCAGAAACGTGAAAATAATTTGCTACATCCTGCAGCTTTATATTTTCATGATAGTGATCATGTATATATCTTGTACACTCCAACGCAATATTCAAGTTACAGCTAAAGTCTGAATTGACCTGCGTACTGCTTTCTTTCGAAGCTGTAGGAAATATGAAATTTCGAAATATTCCTATCATAAACTCCGTAAAGCTGTTATAAACCATCTGCTCATATCCGGGTAGCTTTATCTCTAATTCATCCATAAAGGCCTTTATAAATTTGTCACAGCACATCTTGTCTTTATTGTAGACGTATGGCTTACATTCTATATATTGCATGGCATTTGTTATGAAATTGCTGTTTGCAAGATTGCTGTCCTGTAAATTTTCATCGAAGCACGGCTTTTCAAATACAAAGAGAAATGCCATGCTTTTTTCATTTGGTTCATAGATAAAATCATGGTATGATCCGGGTTTTATGATCAAAAAGTCATTCTCATTCAGGGTGACACACTTTCCATCTACTCGCATTTTGAGTATTCCATTCATGCAATAAGCGATTTCAAAATCCGTATCGTGTCTGTGTTCAAATGCAACACAGCTTTCATCAATAACCTCTGCATAATTTGCTCTGATTGAATAGCCTCCAATAGACAACTGAGTATAATTGTTGTAATAATATGGGCTGATGCGCTTTTTGACCAAATTTTCTTCACCTCTTCTTATTTATGCAATCAATTAATGCATCATAAGTTTCTTCCTTATTTGTAAGATAACGCAAAAAAACACTCTCGTGTTCACTTCCTGTATCGATAAGAATCCCCTTCTTATAATTGTAAACATTTTTTACATTATAATAAAAAATATTAAAATCCTTTTGTCC
>CAVLAA010000052.1:0-13896 GCA_963660835.1 bacterium | reverse complement strand
TTTAATTCTCTCTTAAACTTAAGAGGTGTATTCCACTGATGCTGGATAGAATAGCTCTGATCTGAAGTATTGATAATGCTTGCTCCGATCGATTTAAGAAAATGAATATGATCTATAAATGCTCTCTCATTTTCCCACATAGGCTTTTCATTGATGTAAGTACTTATCCATGCAGTGATAGCACTTAAGCCTCTTTTGTCTAATTCATTTTTAATGATCTCAGGATGCTGTCTCGGGAACTGACATCCGATCTCTGTTCCGACATAACCGGTAAGTGCGATCTCACTGATTGTCTGTAAAAATGAATTCTCTGCTCCCATTTCCGGCATGTCATCCTCTGTCCATCCGATAGGAGCAATACCAACTTTAACCTTCTTTGGATCTAACATAGTTTTGCTCTCCTATTATATAAATTTTTAATTTGTACCTAACATTTTTTCAGGACATATTTCGAATTACTTCGTTGATTCCTTCAATACCTTGATATCCTCTTTCATGATCTCAAAGTAATCCTTATTGAGCTTTCTCATAGTTTCAAGCTCATAAAGATTCTCAAGAATAAGCCATCCGGAATAATTCTGATTTTTAAGGAAGTCTATTGTCTCGTAATATCCCGTTGTTCCTGTTCCGAGAACGTATTGTGCGTTCTGCTCCTTGATTCCGTCCTTTACATGCATCTGATTTATATAGTACGGATACATTTCTGTAAGAACGTTGTGTATATCTATATCTGTGAGACATGCATGATTGCATGAATCAAAGAAAAGATAGAAATTTTCTTTGTCAACCAGCTGATACAGCTTCTTCTGAACCTCGACGCTGTTTGGATTTTCACAGCCTATCTTGATTCCCTTTTCTCCTGCATAATCACAGAAGTAACGATATCTTCTTGCTGTATTTTCTATATCTTCATCATTTGCCATATAACTAGCATTGAAATTTGAGAAGAAAACAAGATCTATTCCCATATATGCAGCTGCATCAATAGCTGTTGTTCCTTCTTCATTTACTATAGAATCCCATTTTGTGCCAACTCTTGCATGAAACGGTACATTATCTCCGTCGCTTACACCGATATTCGGATAACTTATTCCATATTTCTGCTGTGCATCAAGATAAAGGTCCTGAAGCTTTCTCTGTCCAAGCGGCCATCCATGCTCATATGAACCAAGCTCAAGTGACATTCCGTCAAGTCCCATTTCAGAAACTATCTGCGGTGCAAATACTCCTGTTCCCGGCACACAGAAATTACATATTCCCAACTTTACGTCCATTATCTTACCTCTTTAATAAATTCCCGGCACCGCACCGCAATGCGATGCCAAGTCTTTAAAATTCCTTAACCCTACTTTTATTTGTCCGATGCAAAAATCCCATTAAATATTTTCAGCGTATTACAGCTCTCCTCTTGCCTCACGCTCTGAAAGTTCCTTCATGATCGCAGGATACTTTTTGTCGAGTTTGTAAAGTGCAAGTACGATTACTGCTATAACCCATACAATGATCGGTCCCCAGATATAAATATTCTGTATCATTGCAAGTGCGGATGCCGGCTGTGTAACTCCTGCCCCTGAAGAACTCACATAACCTGCTGCCGAAAGCATATTTGAAAGCAAAGCACTTGTAATACCTGTTCCCAGTTTAAATCCGAGTGCACCACCTGCAAATATAAGTGATGTCTGGCGGATATGCGATTTCCACTGTCCGAATTCTACTGCATCTCCTAACATACCGAATACAATAGCGGTAAGAGGAGCTTCACCTAATGCACGAAGAATCGTTGTTGCCAAAGCCCATTCAAAGCTTTGTGTATTGATTATAAATAATGCCTGTGCGATAACTGTTACAATTGCTCCGATAAGAGATATCTGTCTCTTTCCGAATTTTTTCAGAAGCATCGGACAAAGCATTGCTCCGACTACAAGTGTAAGTGTCTCTGCAAGATACAGCACACTGTACATCCATGTATCATTTTCAAATATATATTTGCAATAATATGGAAGTGCTGTTCCTACTATTGTGCTGTGTACACAGGTTATTGTCCAAAGTACTAAGCATGCCCAGAAATACTGGTTAGTTAAAAGAGTCTTTAACGCTGTTCCTATTCCAACCTTTGTATCCTTATTGCTGTCATCATCTCCGGATTCCATTTCCTTACAATTGATGAAGCATATAAGAAGCATAACAAATGCAATAATAACCCATATAAACATTGCCTTTGCCCATGCTGCCTGATCATCTCCTAAGAGCTTAACTACAGGCTGTGTCAGCGTAACTGCTATAATACGTCCGATAGGTGCCATCGACATACGAAATATTGAAAGCATGTCTCTTTCGTGTGATGAACGTGTCATGTATGCTGAAAGAGTACCGTATGGAACATTTATTGCTGTATAGCAGATTGTGGTAACAACATTGTATGTAATGAAGATGTACCAGAACTGCATTGTCTCGCTTGTCTGCGGTACTGTAAACAGTGCTACGGCAGATACACAATACGGAATTGACATCCACAGTACCCATGGTCTTGCTTTTCCCCATTTGCTCTTTGTCTTTGTTACAATGACGCCCATGATCGCATCGCTTGTACCATCAAAGATACGTGAGATAAGCATTACCAAACCTACTGTTGCAACCGGTACTCCTGCATAATCTGTATAAAACAGAACAAGAAGTGCTGAGATCATACCGTAAACTATGTTGCAGGCTGTGTCACCAAACCCATATGACACTCGTACCTTTGTGCTTAACCTTTTAAACTGATCGTTATTTATTTCGTTTCCGCTCATTTATTATCCCCCCGGTAATGATATTAGTTTTCTGCTTCTATTTCGCTAATCTTAACCGGGCGGCCTTCTTTAAGTGATTTGTCAGCAGCCATAGCAATTTTAACCGGCTGGATTCCGTCGAACCCGTTTACTAAGGTTGGTGTGTTATTCAATATTGCCTCTGTAAATGCTTTTGCTTCTGCTATAAATGCATTGTTGTATCTTTCAAGGAAGAACCAGGTTGGCTTTGCTATCTCAACTTCCTCCCCGCTTGAAACAACTGCTGTATTGTTCAGATCATTCGATACCCAAACAGCACCTTTGTCACAATGAACCTCTGTTCTCTGGTCATAACCATAATGAGCTGCACGACTGTTATCAATTACACCTAATGCCCCATTTTCAAACTTCATCATTATTATTGCCGTATCAACATCACCTAACTTATCATATCCCTCTCCGGAAAGAGCTGCACCATAAGCTGTAACCTCTGTTACCTCACTGCCTGAGAGATAACGAACCATATCGAAATCATGAATTGTCATATCCATGAAGATACCGCCTGAAACCTTGATGTAATCCATTGACTGATGATCCGGGTCTCTTGAGGTAACCTTTACGATATTCGGTGCTCCCAGCTTTCCTGATGCTACTGTGTCGCGAACTGCTTTATGGTTATGATCAAAGCGTCTTACGAAGCCAACCTGCAATTTAACTCCTGCTGCTTCTACAGCATCTAAAGCTTCCTGGATTTTTGAAAGCTTTGTATCAATAGGCTTTTCGCAGAATATATGCTTTCCTGCCTTTGCTGCGCGAATAATGAAGTCCGCATGTGTATTTGTTGAAGAGCAGATAAATACTGCATCTATAGACGGATCTGTAAATATCTTTTCCGGATCATCATATACATTTTCGATTCCCATATCTGCAGCCCATTCTCTTGTTGCATCGTTCATGAATGGATCTGCTACTGCGTAAAGCTCTGCATCTGCTACTGAATGAGCAAGATTTTCACCATGTAATTTTCCGATTCTACCTGCACCTATAAGTCCGATTTTTACTTTCTTCATTATTATTTCATTCCTTCCGTTCTTTAAAGTTTCCCATTAATCAGTTATATTTACTGTTATTTTGTATAAATCAGGCCTATATTCATACACTTTTATTATTTAAAGCAGATATATGAGACTATTTTGGTGATTGTTTACGTCTCCTGCTTTATTTATCTATAATTATATGGTAAAATCCAATAAGACGTTATCTTAATATTGTATAAAAAAAAGCCGTATAATCGGCCTTAAAAGCGTTTTTTTTGATTTCGATTACAGAATATTGCTTTTTAATATTTACTAGGATAATTTCCAGGAGGAACAATGCAGCTTTCACCACTAACTTCGTCTAATCTAATTCTTGAAAAAGAACCTGTTTGCTGTGCATGTCATTTCATAAATGAACATCACAACAATAAACACAGCCGGCTGCCGCATAGCCATGATAACTTCATGGAACTTTTTTTTGTATGTAAAGGAAGCGGAGCTTATATAGTGGATACAAATACATATGACATTACTGAAGGTGATATTGTCATATGCAATGCCGGTGTACTTCACGGAGAAAGTCCTGATCTCAAAGGTCATGTACGTTCATACAGTATCGGCATCACAAATGTTAAATTCAAAAATCTCAGAGATAACTGGATATGTTCGCTTGATACTATACCTGTTGTTTCCTGTGGAGCTCTTACATCTAATGTAAATGAGATTTTCCAGCTTATATACAAGCTTACGGACGGAGGTTCAAAAGATAATAATATATGCAATTCTCTTGCAAAATCTCTTTTGCTTCTTACAAGACAGCTAATAGAAGAAAAAGGACACAGCGAAATCTCCAAGAGAGAAACCTCTGCCCACGCAACAGCCGAAAGGATCCGCTTTTATCTGAACGAACACAGTCATGATTCCCTGACACTTGATATCATTGCCGGAGATCTTAATTTAAACAAATATTACCTTGCACATACCTTTAAAGCAGAATATGGCATTTCACCTATCCAGTATGCAATGGAGAGGCGTATCGGCGAGGCACAAGGCTATCTGATGGATTCTTCTATTCCAATCGGTGATATTGCTGATATGCTCGGTTTTTCGAGCACTGCGCATTTCAATTCAATGTTTAACAAATATGTAGGGATTCCACCCGGAAAATATAGGGATTCATTTAAAAATATGGAGGAATGATTTAATGTAAACAGCCCGGCGTCACCATCGCCGGGCTGTCTTTAAAGAAGAAATGAAATCGAAGCTATTGCTTCGCAGATCAACAATCTATTTCGTCAAGCTTTACTGGCTTGCCGGTTTCTAAGGATTTCTTTGCTGCAATTGCTATTCTTACAGGCTCAAGTCCATCCTTGCCATTTACAGGCACTTCTGTATCGTTGATGATAGCCTGTGCAAAATCCTTCTCCTCAGCTATAAAAGCATCATTGTATCTTTCAAGGAAGAACCATGTTGGCTTAGCAGACTCTACGCCAGATGCTGTGCTTATATATGCTTCGTTTTCGATATTGTTATTATCCTGTACACAGCCCTTTTCGCAGTGTACTTCAACTCTCTGATCGTAGCCATATGGAGCCTGACGGCAGTTGTCGATAACGCCCATTGCTCCGTTTGCAAATTTCAAAGTAACAATAGCTGTATCTACATCATCATACTGTGCGATGTCAGGATTAACAAGGCACTCACCTATTGCATAAACCTCTGTAACTTCGCTGCCTGAAAGATATCTGACCATATCAAAGTCATGGATCATCATATCTGAAAATATTCCGCCTGATACCTTTACATATTCGATTGACGGCGGCTCAGGGTCTCTTGAGCAAACCTTAACTACATATGGTTTTCCAAGTTTTCCTGATGCTACTGCATCTCTTACAGCCTTATGGCTCTTATCAAAACGTCTTACAAATCCAACCTGAAGCTTAACGCCTGCTTCTTCAGCAGCCTTTATAGCTTCGTTTATTTTTTTGATATCTGTATGGATAGGCTTTTCGCAGAAAATATGCTTTCCTGCCTTTGCAGCTTTGATTATAAAATCAGCATGTGTATCTGTTGATGAGCAGATAAATACAGCATCTACCTCCGGATCATTAAATACATCCTCCGGATCACTTGAGATGTTAGGAATTCCTAATGAATCTGCCCATTCCTTCATTGCATCGTTCATGAATGGGTCTGCAACCCTAACAACTGTAGTCTCTGCTACTGAATTTTGAAGATTAGCTGCATGCAGCTTTCCGATTCTTCCTGCTCCAAGCATTCCTATTTTTACCATTACATCCTCCTTCTTGATACCTTTATTGCATATCATAGCAAATTTAAAAAGTATATACTTAAATGTTATATGCTTTTTTGTTTCCAATTTACGATGTCAGGCTCAAAAGATGCCTTGCCATCCATTCTGCCGGGTCTGGCTGTCGATTCCTTTACAAGCAGCTCTGTCTCCATATATACATGAATCACACTGTTATCACCACGGATAACATCATCCAGTCGATTTATGGATATCTCACCTATTCTTGTGAAATCAATTCTCATCGTTGAAAGCCTTGGCTTAGATGAATTTCCGATATTTGAGTCATCAAATCCAATAATAGATATATCTTCCGGAATACTATAGCCGTGTTTTTTTAATGATATCATAGCAGCAATGCCAATAGCATCATTAACAGCAAAATATGCAGTCGGAAGATCTTTATTATTCTCAAGATAGCTGTCCATCTGTTTTATTCCTGCATCCAATACATGATCCAGTTTAACTATATGGTTTTCATTTATTTGAAGTCCCATACGGTGCATAGCCTCATAGTAGCTTTCTTCTCTATGTGCTAATCCGCCCATCGGACACAGCGGACCTAAAAGTCCTATTTGCTTATGACCCAGAAACTTTAGATATTCCAGCGCTGTATAAGTTCCCTGCCTTCCGTCTGCAGCTACAGTATTGTACGAATAAAATCCCAATTCATTGTCGATCATAACGATCGGAATATTGCACTTCTTCAGGCTATTGAACTTTTCGGTATTTATTTCGCTCGCAAAAAGCAGTGCACCCTTACTAATCTTTATCTCTCTTGATGATGTGATGAACTCGTCAAAATCCTCAGACTTGATATGCACTATGCTAAGCACGTATCCAAGCTCCTTGGCTCTTCGTTCTGCACCCATCAAAATCCTGGCAAAGCAATCTTCATTTCTTTCAATGTTATGATTGCCTCCCTCATAAAGTATAAAAGTAATTAATGCAAAATTCTTTTTTTCTATTCTGCTTAATGCTCTGTTTCTTGTTCCTGTATCTATACAATAATTATTGGCTTCCAAGACTTTCTCGATTTTTTTTCGTGTCTTTTCTCCTACACCTTTTTGACCATTGTATACTCTGGATACAGTCGCAATCGAAACACCTAATTCCTCAGCGATATCTCTAAATTTCATACTGCCATACCGTCCCGGTTAATATTTCGTTCGTGGTTATTTATTCATTACTGCCATTATGGCCTTAACAGCATCCTCACTGCTTCCCTTAGGGAACAGCTCACATCCCACATATCCCTTATATCCTATGTTATCCAAATGTGCAATAACATTTTTATAATTTATCTCACCGGTTCCTGGCTCATGTCTTCCAGGCGCATCTGCAATATGGATATGACCCATTGTATCTGCATATTTTGTTATTGTATCGATTATTGAGCCCTCATCATTGAGCTGCATATGATATATATCGTATAGGATTTTTATTCGAGGTGAATTCAGCACCCTTATTATCTCTGCAGCCATCTGTGTTGATTTAAGGAAATTTCCGACATGATCTGTTGTTATATTTAATCCCTCAAGATTACATGTGATTCCTGCTTCCTCAGCAAGAACAGCTGCATCCTTCAGCATGTCATACATTGAACACAGCTTTACTGTATCTGAAAGCTCATCATAATGATCAACAACAATTCCGCCGTCACCAAGTGCATTTGAATGTATCGTTACACTAAGTGCTCCTATTTTTTTTGCAGCATCTAAGGATTTTTTCAAAAAGTCAAGATATTTTTCTTTATGTGTAGGATCTACAAGAGAATAATCAGCATCTCCGTTAAATCCTGTTATCACAATATCAGCCTCTTCAGCCAGAGCCTTTATCTGATCCAGATCTTTGTCAGTCCAGCTCCAGAATTCAACCGCATCAAAGCCTGCAGCCTTTGCGGCTTTAAATCTTTCTTCCCAAGGCAATTCTGTAAAAATTGTTTCTATACATGCTGTACATTTCATATTTTTGCTTTCCTCGTTCCTGTTTCTTCTTATAAAAAGGGATGCAGAATAACTCCATCCCTTTTTATTCTATTTTAAGTTATTTATGTCTTAAAATATGTATATTATACAACATTCCTATAACCATTAATCATAAAGGTTAGGAGCTATAAGATCGTCATCCATGTTATCTGCATTGTAGAAATATCCAGGTATGTTCATATCTTCAACTTCTCCGCCGTTAGCAAGCTGAACAAGTGCACATACTGTATAATATCCCATTGCATATGGCATCTGAGTAATACATCCGTAAAGTGTACCATCGTTGATCTTCTCTTTGTTGATCGTTCCTGAGTCAAATCCTATAGCTATCATATCCTTTGAAGGATCTGTTCCAAGAACACCAAGTGTGCTGTCTGCCTGTACAAGTGCCTCAGATGCTGTCTGGCCTGTTGCATACATACAGATTGTATCTGCTTTATTCATTATAGCAGAAGCTTCTGTTGCTGAATAGTCAAGAGTTGACTGTGAAGGAACTGCACATTCAATGATAACATCTGCTGAGCTCTCATCGCCCTTATCTGAGCAAGCGCCTGTAAAGTAATCATTACCTATAACAGCTACTTTATATCCGGCTTCTTTTGCTCTTGAAATGATTCCGTCTACAAATCCAAGACCTCTCTGCTGATGGTTTGATGATGTAGCATCCTGAGCTACCATACCAAATCTTACAGGCTTGTCTGCTGACTCTATTCTGTCTGAAAGTGCATCCCATGCTTCAGCAGCTGCTGTATCACCGGCTGCAATACTGTCTGTAGCTATTGTTGCTGCAAGTGTTCCTTCAGGAGCTGTATCGATTGTTGTATCAAAAGCTACTATAGGTATTCCTGCTGATTTAGCTGAATTAAGAGAATCTACTACAGAGCTTGCATCTGATGCAGAAAGTCCTATTCCGCTTGGTCCGTTGTTAATAGCTGTATTCAGCATGTTGATCTGATCTGCGATATCAGATTCTGTATTCGGTCCCTGTGAATCAACAGTTACTCCAAGATCTGCAGCTGCAGCATTTACACCTGCGATAACTGCCTGCCAGTATGTATTCTGGAAAGCCTTAACAACGATCTGGAAGCTGTAGCTGTCATCTGCCTTCAAGCCTTCAAACTGTGTTCCTGACATCATGTCATCTACATTGATAACCCAATCTTCTCCGGATGATGATTTGTCAGCTGTTTCTGATTTTGATTCTGACGATGTGCTTGAAGCCTCAGATGTGCTGCTTGAGCTTTCAGCCTCAGCTGAAGATGCTGATGAAGCTGCCTTCGAAGATGAGCTTGAAGATGAACTTCCACCACCGCAAGCTACAAGTGATGCTGCCATTGCTGTGACCAGACCAAAAGCTAAAATTTTTCTTTTCATTTAAAATTTCCTCCTTTTTTAAGCTTATTTTATGCTGCGCTTGCTTTTGCAGCTGCAGCTTTGCTTGTTCTGACTACATCTATAAGAACTGATCCGATAAGTACAAATCCGGTAATGAGCTGCTGCCAGTTTGCCTGGAATCCAACAAACGGAAGTCCTACCTTAAGAAGCATTATTACCAATGTACCAATGAAAATACCTTCCATAGATCCGCGTCCGCCTGATGCCGAAACACCACCGACGATCGCACCTCCTATTGCGTCCATTTCCATTCCTGCACCGACACCGGGCTGAATTGTAGGTGTGGATGCTGCATATGCGATCGATGCAACTCCTGCAAAGAATCCGCAGACTACATATACCATGATGTGATAAAATTTAACGTTTACACCTGAAAGCAGAAGTGCCTCTTTGTTACTTCCTATACCGATCGTGTAACGTCCGAATTTTGTGCTGTTAAGCACATATCGCATGATAAGCATCAATATGAAGATCCATATGAAGCCTACAGGGATTATCACTCCGCTTGATGTTGTAAATTTAAACAGATAATGGAACTCTCCTCCTGCCTGACTTGTTGTCGGCCACGGTATAGAAAAGTTATTTGCACATATAGAACCAAGTCCTCTTGCTATCATGCATGTACAAAGAGTTGCCAGAAATGGCGGAAGCTGCATGATCGCAACCAAAATTCCGTTTGCAAGTCCTATACCTACTGCCAAAAGTATTGCTATGATTATTCCAACAGCAACCGGTGCGTTAAGGTTTTTAATAACTGCCGCTCCTACGATCGCATAGCATACAACACCTGTTCCTATCGAAAGATCAACGCCTCCTGTTATCAGTGCAAGTCCTACTCCAAATGCCATGATCAGATAATAGTAAGCCATATCAAACATCTGGATTATCGTCGTATATCTGAGGAAAACCGGACTGGCAACACTAAAAACTATAAATAATGCGATAAATACCAGAACAACTATGAATTTCTGGCTTTTCACCATATTTCCTAAACTAGAATTCTTTTTCATCCTGCCCTCCATAATCAATCAGCAATATTTCTTGTAGACAGATCCATGATATTTTCCTGAGTAGCTTCCGATATATCAAGTTCTCCTGTCTTCTCACCCTCGCACATAACAACAATCCTGTCGCTCATACGAAGTATCTCTGTAAGTTCCGAAGAAATCATTATGATTGATTTTCCTTCTTCCTGTGCCAGCTGATTCATAAGCTTGTAAATTTCACTCTTTGCACCTACATCGATTCCTCTTGTAGGTTCATCGAAAATCAAAATGTCACAGTTTCTTATAAGCCATTTTGCGATAACAACCTTCTGCTGATTACCTCCTGATAAATTTACAACCAGCTGATCTATTCCCGGTGTCTTGATCGCAAGCTTTTTTACATACTCCTTTGTATATTTTGCTTCTTTTGCTTTGTTTATCATGAGTCCGGTACAGAATTCATCAAGTGCAGCCATTGTACTGTTCTCGGAAATCGGTCTCTGAACCGCTACTCCGTAACGCTTTCTGTCCTCTGACAAATATCCTATGCCATACTTAACAGCATCCTCTGGTGACTTTATGGAAACCTTCTTTCCATTTATATAGATATCACCGCTTTGCTTTGGATCCGCTCCGAAAATCGCTCTTGCGGTTTCGGTACGTCCTGCACCCATAAGTCCGGAGAATCCGAGGATCTCGCCCTTATGAAGCTCAAAGCTTACATCCTTGACCATTCGGCCTGCATTTATATGTTCTACCTTAAGTGTTACAGGCGCATCAGGCTTAACCATGCTTTTTTCCTTTGGATCTTCATAGATTACACGGCCTACCATCATGTTTATGATGTCTTCTTTAGTAGAATCTGCTGTTACAAGTGTTCCAACATATGTTCCGTCTCGCATGACTGTAACTCTGTCTGTGATAACCTTTATCTCATCCATTCTATGTGAGATATAAACGATTCCGTAATTCTTAGCCTTAAGATCTCTTATGATAGTGAAGAGCTCTTCTATTTCCTTTTCTGTAAGAGCTGCCGACGGCTCATCGAAAACAATGACTTTTGCATCATGTGATACAGCCTTTACTATTTCGCACATCTGCTGCTTTCCTACAGTAAGCTCATCCATGTTCATCGTAGGATCTATATCTATCTTGAGCTGTTCGAAGAGCTTTCTTGACTCTTCTATCATTTTTTTATCATCTATTCCAAAGCCCTTTTTAAACTCACGTCCGATAAATATATTCTGAGCAACCGTCAGATCACTTACCATGTTGAGCTCCTGATGAACAATGATAATTCCGGCATCCTGTGCCTCTCTTGCATTGTGAAACTCTACTTCCTTGCCTTCATAAACTATAGAACCCGAATCCTTGGAATATATGCCGGTCAGTACCTTCATAAGTGTTGATTTTCCTGCTCCGTTTTCTCCCATGAGCGCATGAACTTCACCCGGCTTTACATTAAAATTTACATGATCAAGTGCATGTACACCCGGAAAGCTTTTATCTATTCCGGTCATTTCCAAAATGTATTCACTCATTAAATTTCTCCTTTTTTGTATAAGAATTGTCTGCTCATCAGTTCTTTCTTCTTCTGCCTAAAACATCGACAAATACAGCAACTATAACGATAAGACCCGTGATAATAAGCTGAATGTCCTTAGACAGCTTCAATGCCAAAATACCTTCCTGGAGAAGAGATATAATAAATACACCTATTACTGTACCGCTGATAGAAGCAAGTCCTCCTGCCATTGATGTACCACCCATAACACATCCTGCAATTGCCTCATTGTTATACTGATCGCCATATCCAGGCTGAACAGTTGTATAAGAAGCTACAAAGAAAAGCGCTGCAAGACCAACAAGTGTTCCGCACATTACATATGCAAACATTTTCCATTTCCTTGTATTAACACCTGAAAGACGAACAGCTTCTTCGTTGCTTCCAAGTCCCAGGATGTACCTTCCAGGCTTCATGCTGTTTAGCAGAACACCACAGAGAATAGCTACTGCCGCAAAGATTATTATTCCTACAGGAAAACCGTTTTCTGTAATAACAATATTTCGAAATGCTCCTGCGGCATCTGCTCTTTGCGGCCAGCTTACCGAGTTCGCACCTGTATAAATAGATGCGAGTCCTTTAGCGATATTCATGGATGCCATCGAAATAATAAATGGAGGAATCTTGCAATAAGCGACCATAAATCCGTTAAAGACACCAAAAAGAAAACCTATCAGTATGCAAAGAAAAATTGCTGCTCCTATCGGAACTCCCTGCTGATTAAATGCATATCCCGAAATAAGTGCACAGCAGAACATTACCGGACCAATCGAGAAATCAATTCCGCCTGTAGCGATTACAAATGTTACTCCAAGTGCCAAAAATCCAAGGAAATATACATAATTCAGTGTGCTGACAATATGTGCCGTTCCGGAAAAATTAGGAATGATAGCACAAAAAACTAAATACATTACGATTAGGACGATAATAAGCATCAGCCTATTAAATCCCAGCTTTTTGACAAATGGATTTTCTTTAATTTTCTTCATTTCATCCTCCCTTTATTTGACATATATTGAAGGCTTTGTTATGAGATCGATCTTTTCAGCTTTACCGGTTGATCTTGATTTTATAAGTGTATCCGCTGTAACCGCTGCAACATATCCATCCCATGCAGTCGGGCCTTCGTCTCTTCCTTCCTGTACCGCATCTACCCATGCCTGTATTTCAATATCATAGGCACCCGGAAATCTCTCCGACCAGTCATGCATAAGCGGCCTTCCTTCTTCGTAATTGGTTCTGCAATTAACACTCGGAGGATTAGGCAGGGAAATCGCTGCCTTTTCAGTAACAACCTCGCATTGAATATCATATGCATATGCACCGGATGCTATGATCTCAACATCAATCCTTACTCCCTTAGATGTCTGCAGATTTACTATCTGAGGATTCAGATAATCTCCGTCTGTTTCACTGCTTTGTCTTACTGTAAGCACCTGTCCGCTTACGTATTCATCGTCTGTAAGCCATCTTGAAATGTCTATTTCATGTATACAGACTCCGTAAATTGCTGTATTTGTTTCGAAATTGCTTCCTGTCTGATATGCATTTCTATGCTTTTCATGGATCATAAGCGGAACTCCGTATTTTCCGGAATCGATCATTTTTTTGATCTCTACATATCCCGGATCATATCTTCTCATGAATCCAACCTGTGTAAGTATTTCTCCTCTCTTTTCCTCTGCCTTCATTATTGCAATGCAGTCATCTGCTTTTTGAGCCAGAGGTTTTTCACAAAATACTCTTTTGCCTGCTTTAATACATTCCAAAACATAGCCGGCATGTGAAGGATCGGCTGATGCAATCAATATTGCATCTGTTAATTCGCTGTTTATAACCTCCTCGCC
>CAVLAA010000051.1:0-13896 GCA_963660835.1 bacterium | reverse complement strand
TTTTGGATTTGCAGAGCCGGTAGTAGCAGCAATTATAAGCACTGCATTTTTAGGAAGCACTTTTACGATATGGGATGCGATGGGCTTTGGCTGTATATTTGTTATGATGTTTCTGCTTGTAATGAAAAAGGCTTAGGATGTATCAAAAATCTCATTAAATATTGACAACATTATGCTTTAGCAATAAAATAAACACGAATTGAAAAAGGGGAGCTTGCAAAAGCAGGCTGAGAGTCGGATGTTTCCGTGACCCATAACCTGATTTGGATAATGCCAACGTAGGAAAATATTTAAAGTTGACACAGGTAACGGGAAATCCGTTACCTTTTTTGTGCGATCAAGTAGGAGCCAGCCTATTTGATCGGCAATAAAAAGCGGTATATTGGGGGCACCATCTTATATCGCTATAAAAAACCAATGTGAAAGGAGCCAACACATGTTGACAAGAAAAAACACATTGACGACCGCCGGATATAGCTTTGGCGCAGGCGCCTTCATTATGGGAAAGAGAGGTATAAATGTATGAAATATACTGTCTCTAACCTGATCATAGAGGGCAGCCGGGCTATTGTGGATGACTTTCACAGTCATCCGTTTGTAAAAGGGATCGCCAATGGAACGCTGCCTGTCGAAAAATTCAAATTCTTTATGATACAGGATTATCTGTATCTTCTGGATTATGCAAGAGTTTTCAGCATAGGAGCAGCAAAAACAAATGATCCTCAAATGATGAGGATTTTCTCCGGATATGTATCGTCGATACTGAATGGAGAAATGGATATCCATAAGGGATATATGAAAAGACTTGGAATAGATATCAGTGATGCGGAAAATTCCGAAATGTCACAGGATAACCTGAGTTATACCAGCTATATGCTTCGCATGGCTTATGAAGGAGGCCCGGCCGAAGTATGTGCAGCTATCCTGCCATGTGCAGTAAGCTATGAGTTGATAGGAAGAAAAATGGTTGAGGAAAATCCTATCTGTGCAGAGAATGTATTTTTCGGAGATTGGATCAAAGGATATTCATGTGATGAATATCATGATGAAAATATCAAGCTTATGGAATTGACAGAAAAGGCAGCAGAGGGTTATTCACAAAAACAGCTTGAGAGGCTTGTTGAGATAGGCAGAAGATGCAGCCTGTATGAGGGACTTTTCTGGGATATGTCCTGGGAGATGCGGAGGTAAGGATGCTTAAATTTGAAAATGTCAGCTTTACCTATGAGAGTGATGAAAAGCCTGTCATACAGGATCTTTCGTTTGAAGTACCGGATAAAAGCTTTGTCAGTATAATAGGTGCGAGCGGCAGTGGCAAGACAACAATATTCAGGCTTTTAAATGCTCTCGAAAAACCGCAAAGCGGATATATTTTGATTGATGGAATAGATATAAATGAGCTTAAAAATTATGCAGGATATATGCCGCAGCAGGATCTGCTTTTTCCATGGCGTACGGTTGAGAAAAATGTGATGCTACCGATGCAGATCAAAAAAATCCCAAAGGCTGAGCAAAAGAAAAAAGCCCATGAAATGCTTGAAAAGGTTGGACTTCTTGAATATGCAAAAAAATATCCGAGAGAATTATCAGGAGGAATGCGGCAGAGAGTCAGCTTTGCCAGGACGCTTTGTGAAGGCTCTGATCTTATGCTGCTAGATGAACCGTTTAGTGCGCTTGATTCTATTACCAGGATAAAGATGCGGGAGTGGCTCAGAGACCAGTGGGAGACTCTTGATAAAACAATTCTTTTCATCACACATGATGTAGAAGAGGCTTTGTATCTTTCTGAAAAGATATTTGTTCTGACCGGGAATCCGGTAAGCAGTCTTAAGGTTGTTGATGTGCCGCTTGAAAGAAAAAGAAGCATCAAGATGCTTGAAAATGAAAATATAAGGCAGCTTAAGGACAGGCTTGTCGAGATGCTAAGAAAAGAGGCTAAGGAATGAGTGCTTTAAAGAAGAAATGTCTCGGAATAGGGTTTGGAATATTTCTTCTTGCACTGTGGGAAATCCTTTCTGTAATAATAGGAAAAAGCTATATACTTCCGGGACCATTGCTTGTTTTGGAAAAGATAGTTGAAAACAGAAATGAGATTTTCCTTATACATTTGCCGGCTACTATGTATGTTGTTGCTATCGGATGCATTATCTCAATTGTTTTAGGTACGGCTCTTGCTGTGCTTATGGATTTTGACAAACGTATCGAAAAAGCATTATATCCTATACTTACAGCAACGCAGACAATACCTGTAATGTGCATAGCACCTATATTTGTATTATGGTTTGGATATTCGGTAACAATGCGTGTTGTTGTCGTTGTACTGACAAATTTTTTTGCGGTTGCAATAAATGTTTTTGATGGACTGGGTTCAACAAGCGTTGCAAGGACAGAGCTGCTTATGACATATGGAGCAGGAAAATTTAAGAGGCTCATATTGCTTAGATTCCCGAGTGCATTGCCATCCTTTTTTACAGCACTTAAGATAACCGTTCCATGGAGTATCGTAGGAGCTGCGGTTGCAGAATGGCTGGGCGCTCCAAGTGGGCTCGGAACATACAGCAGAAACTGCATGATGAGCCTTGATGCAGCAGGGCTTTTAGCACCGCTTGTGGTAATTACCGTAATTGCACTGTTGATCAATGCGGTAATTCAGCTTATAGAGAAGAAAATCGTGACCTGGGGAGGAGAAGCTTCTTAAGAACCGGAAGCTTTAATGATCAGAATAGAGGAAGAAATGGATAAGACAGCAGAGATTATTTCAAAAATACAGAAAAAATCAGATAATTATCTTGAGGAGCAGGTAGCTCTTCTTGAAAAATTTGCTTCATTTGACAGCGAGACAAATTATATAGAAGGAAACAGACGAGCAGTAGATATTGCAAGGGAGTATTTAGCATGCCTTGAGCCTGAATTCGAAGAGATAAAATATGAGAACGTAGGAACACATCTTATTGCACGGATAAAGCCTGAAAATCCCAAGGGGAGGATTATTTTAAATGCACATCTTGATACGGTATTTCCGGTTGGATTTGCTATAAATAATCCGCCAAGGAGAAAAGGTGAATGGCTCTACGGACTCGGTGTCATAGACTGCAAGGGAGGCTTTGCCGTAAGCGCATACGCTATTAGGATCTTAAAGGAGCTGGGACTCCTTCCTGATATCGAAATAGATCTTTTATATACCTGTGATGAGGAGCAGGGCTCTATGACAGCACAGGAGATATTTAATGAAATTTCAAAGGGCGCAGATGCGGCATACATATTTGAACCGGGTGTATATAATAAAGAAGGCAGAATACCTATCCTTACAAGCAGACAGGGCGTTATTCTTGGAAATCTGGATATAAAGGGCGTTGAAGCTCATGCCGGAAGTGCTTATTCGAAGGGACATAGTGCTAATAAAGAGCTGGCTCATAAAATATTAGAGCTTTACAGCTTTAATGATGATGAAAAAGGAATATATTACAATGCAGCCCCGGTAAGCGGAGGAAGACCTAACGGTGTAGTATCGGGAAGTGCAAATATGCAGTTTTGTGTTGCCGGTATCCCGGATTGGGAATCTTATCATGAGTGTGAGAGGAAGCTTGATGTCATGGGAACACATGTAAATGACAAAAACTGCAGCCTTGAGTTAAGCTACAGGATGCTTTTTCCGCCACAGGAGAGACTTGAAGCTGCGGGAATACTTTTTGAGACTATGAAAAAAGCAGGAGAGCTTTTATCGCTTGATATTGTTGAAGAAGGTGTAAATGCACACGGTGAGGATGTTCACGGAGCAACTGATGCAAATTATTTTGCTATGGCAGGTATACCGGCACTTGATGGTTTGGGTCCGGTAGGATACGGAATGCATACCACAGATGAAAGAATATATATACCTTCGTTAGCGGAAAAAACCAAGCTGTTTGCAACATATCTATGGCTATATAAAGAGAGTTTGTAATAGAAAATAAGGATAGAATGGAGAATAGGATAATGAAAATAAAAAGAATAATTGGTTTGGCGTTATCTGGAATACTTGCACTTGGAATATGTGCATGTCAGGGAAATAAAAGTACATCGGAGTCAGTATCTGATATATCGGCATCAAGCAGCACAGCTGAAGAAAAAAGCTCTTCAGATAGATCAAAATCATTAAAGGAAATAGATGTTGTGCTTGACTGGTATCCGAATGCAGTACATACATTTTTATATGAAGCAATAGATAATGGATATTTTGAGGATGAAGGACTTAAGGTCAATATTATCAGTCCGGCAGAAAGTGTTGATGCAATTACTTTTGTTGCATCGGGAAAGGCTGAAATAGGTCTTACATATCCTGTGGAGATCATACAGGCTGTAAGCAGTGATATGCCTGTAAGGGCACTTGCTGCAATATCGCAGACACCGCTTGACTGCTTCTGTTCCCTTAAGGAGAATACTGACATTACATCTGATATGTCATCTCTTAAGGGCAAAAAGATTGGATATGCCGGAACAGCTGCATCTGAAGCGACAGTTAAAACAATTACGAAAAATGCAGGACTTAACGATGGAGATTATGAGCTTATAAATGTAGGCTTTGACCTTGTTACAAGCCTTACAACAAAAAGTGTAGATGTCGTATTCGGAACATTTGTCAATGATGAGGTCGTGACTATGGAAAATGCCGGATATGACCTGAATGTATTTTACAAGCAGGATTACGGAGTTCCTGAAATATATGGACTTGTAATGGCTGTTAATAACGATTCATACAATGATGATCCGGAGGTTTATCAGGCGTTTTTAAGAGCATGTGATAAAGGATTCCAGGATATGATCGCAGATGAGGATCAGGCACTGGATGTTATAATGAAGGATATGAACAGCGATGATAACCCGCTTGATGAAGACCAGCAAAGAGAAAGCTATGAAATCCTTATTAAACGAATGCAGACAGATGACGCAAAGTTCCTGTCTATGACTGAGGATAACTGGCAGTCGGTTATAGATTGGATGAATGAAACAGGGCTTATAGAGTCAGAGCTTTCGGCAAAAGATGTAATTGTAAATGAATAAGGAACAGAGACGATATGAAGCTATCAAAGGAAGCAAGAGAAAGGATACCGGCTATAATTACGGCAGCTTTAATCATAGCTGTATGGCAGGCGGCAGCTGTTATAGTTGACCTACCGCATATCCTTCCTGCACCTACAGATATAATAATTAAAATATGGGATCTTAGAGAAAGCCTTTTTTTGCATCATCTTCCGACTACTCTTATTACAATTGCAATAGGATGGACAATGTCGATAGCTATAGGAATAATTCTTGCGGTAATGATGCATTTTAGCGAAGCGATCAAGGCCATGATAAATCCCGTGCTCATAGTTACACAGACAGTGCCTGTAATGTGCATCAGCCCGTTATTTGTCATATGGTTTGGATATACACTAAGGGCAAAGCTTGTTGCAGTAGTTTTAAGTACTTTTTTCTCTATTGCATTAAATACATTAAACGGACTTGAGTGTACAGATAAAAATAAGATTGAATGGATGAAAACATGCGGAGCAGACAGATTTCAGATATTTTATATGCTGGAAATCCCATCTGCACTTCCGAAGTTTGTAACGGCTTTAAAGATGACACTGCCGTGGGCGGTAATTGATTCTGCTGTAGCGGAATGGCTTGGTGCAACCGAGGGCTTGGGATATTTCAGTAAGCGGATGATAAGCAAAATGGACGGAGCGGCTGTATTTGCACCGGTTGTTATATTATGTATTATTGCGCTTATCGGAATGAGCATATTAAGGAAATTAGATAAAAAATACATTATCTGGAGAAATGAGGTCTGAAAGGAGATTTATATGAAAACAGCATTGTCAATAGCAGGAAGCGACTGCAGCGGCGGCGCAGGCATACAGGCTGATCTAAAGACTATGATTTCAAATGGAGTATATGCGATGTGTGCAATAACGTCGCTTACTGCACAAAATACAACCGGTGTAACCGATATAATGGATTCAACGCCTGAATTCCTTAAGGAACAGCTTGATGCGGTATTTACAGATATCTTTCCGGATGCCGTAAAGATAGGAATGGTATCATCATCAGAGCTCATAAAAACAATAGCAGACAGATTGAAATTTTATAATGCAAGACATATAGTTGTAGATCCTGTAATGGTAGCCACATCAGGTTCAAGCCTTTTAAAAAGCGAAGCTCTTGAGACATTGAAAAAACAGCTGCTGCCAATAGCGCAGATAGCAACACCTAATATTCCTGAGGCTGAGATCTTGGCAGAGATGAAGATAGAGTCAAAGGAGGATATGGAAGCAGCGGCAAAAATAATATATGAAAAGTACGGATGCTGTGTGCTTCTTAAAGGTGGGCATGATCTCAATGATGCAAATGATCTTTTATATTCAAAAGATGAGATAAAATGGTTTAACGGAAAAAGGATAAACAATCCAAATACACATGGAACAGGATGTACATTATCAAGTGCGATCGCATCAAACCTGGCTAAGGGCTATGAACTTGATGCAGCTGTAAAGAGAGCAAAGGATTATATATCAGGTGCGCTTGGTTCGATGCTTGATCTTGGAAAGGGATCAGGGCCTATGAACCATGGATTTGATATAAAAAGTGAATTTACAAGATAAATACGGGCTGCGGCATTTAAATCAGAGGATGCTGCAGCCTTTATTTTTGATAAAAATATGTTATAATGCTGTCTTAAAGACTTTTATATACTGCAGCAGGAGATCCTTATATGAATGAGAATCATAATAATCAAAAGAAAATAGCGGTCATCAATGATTTTTCCGGCTTTGGAAGATGTTCGATTGCAGTAGCACTTCCTATAATTTCAGCAATGAAGATCCAGTGCTGTCCGGTTCCAACTTCAATATTCTCAAATCATACCGGCTTTAAAAGCTTTTTTTTCGAGGATTATACAGACAGGATGGAACAGTATATAGATGAGTGGAAAAAGCTTGGACTCAAATTTTCAGGCATTTCATCAGGATTTATGGGATCAGTTGACCAGATAAGGATAGTAACTGATTTTTTTAAGTATTTCGCAGATGAAAATACGCAGGTTATAGTTGATCCTGTCATGGGCGATTATGGAAAAGCATATCCTACTTACACAAGTGAAATGTGTGCGGAAATGAAAAAACTGGTATCATACGCAGACATAATCACGCCGAATCTTACAGAGGCCTGTATACTTGCAGGAGAGGAATATAATGAAAAGAGACGGATAAAGGAGCTTGAAGCTCTTGCAGTAAAGCTTAGCGATATGGGACCTAAAAAGGTCGTAATAACGGGAATCATCCAGGGAGGCTTTATAGTTAATTATTGCTATGAGAGAGGCCAGGCAGGAAGGATGCGCAAGGTACACAGAGTCGGAGAACAGAGATCAGGAACAGGTGACATATTCGCGGCAATCATAGCAGCTGATGCTGTAAATAAGGTTCCGTTTTATGATTCAGTCAGAAAAGCTTCTTTATTTATAAAGAAATGCATAGAAAGATCAATAGAGCTTGACCTTCCGCTCACAGATGGCGTGTGTTTTGAGGAGGTTTTACATAAGCTTAGATAACACGGTATAGATATTGAAAACCGGTATAAAATACAGATGAGATCAGAGGAAAATAAAATGAATAAGGCAATGACAATATTTTATGAGGTTCATAACAATTTATATGTGAATCTTACAAATAAATGTCCATGTAACTGTACATTTTGCTTAAGACAGAACAGAGATCATATGGAAGAGTCAGATTCTCTTTGGCTTGACCATGAGCCTACATATGAAGAGGCTGTAGATGAATTAAAAAAATTCGATGTTGAAAAATACGGAGAAATAGTATTTTGCGGATTCGGAGAGCCTACTGAGGCATTAGACGTTCTTCTAAAGCTTGCAGGATATATAAAAGAAAACTACGGTAAGCCTGTAAGGATAAATACCAACGGACTTGGAAATCTTGTTAACGGCAGGGATATAACTCCTATGCTTAAAGGACTTATAGATACGATCTCTATCAGCCTAAATACACCGGATGCTGAAGAATATTATAGGATAGTACGTCCGAAGTTCGGAATAGATTCATTTAATGCAATGATTGATTTTGCAAGAGAAGCCGTAAAATATGTTCCGAATGTTGTGCTTACAACCGTAGAAACAACGATCACTAAGGAAGAAGAGGAAAGGTGCAGAAAGATCTGTGAGGACATTGGTGTCAGATACAGAATACGTGCATGGGAAAATTGAGATATTATGGAGCAGTGTTTTGACAAATTATATGATGAGCTGTGTAAGGCTGCATCAAAAGAAAATATAATCTTAAATGAACCAATGAGCAGGCATACAAGCTTTCATATAGGCGGTCCTGCCGGATACTTTGTTACACCGTCAGATAAAGACGAGCTTTGCAGGATTATCGATTGCTGCAGAAAAAATAAAGCAAACTACTTCATACTTGGAAACGGATCAAACTTATTGGTATCTGATAAAGGATATGACGGAGTTATCATAAATACATCAAAGAGTCTTGGCGCTATCAGTGTGCAGGAAGATATGATATATGCCGATGCAGGAGTTCTGCTTTCAAAAATATCGTCTGCAGCACTTGCAAATGAACTGACAGGATTTGAATTTGCATCCGGAATTCCGGGTACGCTTGGAGGTGCCATTGTGATGAACGCAGGTGCTTACGGCGGAGAAATGAAGGATGTAGTCGTAAGCGTAAATGCATATGACCCCAATACAAATTCTATCGTAACGATGCTGCCATGCGAGCTGAAATTCGGATACAGGACAAGTGCCTTTAAGGAACTTGACCACGTAGTATTAGATGTTTGCCTGAAGCTTAAAAACGGAGATCCTTTGGAGATCAAGAATAAAATAGACGAGCTGAAGGCTATGAGAACAAGTAAGCAGCCGCTTAATTATCCAAGTGCAGGAAGTGCATTTAAACGGCCAAAAGACAATTTTGCAGGAAAGCTGATAATGGATGCTGGGCTTAGCGGATTTTCAATAGGAGATGCTGCTGTTTCAAAGAAGCACTGTGGATTTTTTGTTAATCTTGGAAATGCGACAGCATCGGATATGAAAAAGCTGTTTGATGAGGTTATAAGAACAGTTGATGAAAAATTCAATGTTTTGCTTGAACCTGAGGTTTGCTTCTTAGGGGAATTTTAATAAGGAGAGACAGATGTTTAAGCGTCTTGTGATAGTTACCGGAATGTCCGGAGCAGGAAAATCGACAGCACTAAGGGTGCTTGAAGATGCGGGATATTATTGTGTGGATAATCTTCCGATAGAGCTGATCACGACTTTTTGCAATTTTATAATGAGAAATGAAGACGAAAAGATGAGCCATGCTGCCATAGGAATTGATATTCGGAGCGGTTCTAATATAGAAGAGACAGATCAGATCTTTTTGGAAATGCGTCATGAGGAGATTCCGTTTGAAATTCTTTTTATGGATGCTTCGGATGCAGCTATTATCAACAGATTTAAAGAGACAAGAAGATTTCATCCGCTTGCAGGAAAAAACGGAAGTATAGAAGACGGAATAAAACAGGAAAGAAAAACCATAGAATTTCTTAAAAAAGAGGCTGACTATATTCTTGACACAAGTCAGATGCTCTCAAGAGATACAAAGCAGAAAATAACAGATATTTTTGTTAAAGATAAGAAATTCGGAAATCTTATCATCATAATCCGATCATTTGGATTTAAATTCGGAATACCGACGGACTCGGATCTTGTTTTTGATGTAAGATTTCTTCCTAATCCGTATTATATTGAGGGGCTTAAGAGACTTTCGGGAAATGATGCCGAAGTTTTTGATTATGTCATGAGTTTCGAAGAAAGCCTTGTATTCAGGAAAAAGCTTATTGATATGATCGATTTTATGATACCGTATTATATACATGAAGGTAAAAATCAGCTGGTGATTTCGATAGGCTGTACAGGCGGAAGGCACCGATCAGTATCATTTGCCAATTGGCTTTATCAGGAATTAAAGAAGTGTGATGAATATGGTATCAGGATAGAGCATCGCGATGTTGACAAGGACAAAAAGATAAAGGGATACTAAAGCTTAATGTTAAAACCTTGAATCAGTCATGATGAAGCAATGAACGAACAAGAAAAGAGGAACAATGACATTTTCAGCTGAGCTTAAAGAAGAAATAGGAAACGTATTTGACAATGCAAGACATTGCCGAATTGCAGAGCTTGCAGGGATATTGTCATTTGACGGAAAAATCGTATATGAAAATGGCAGCTGCAAGATAAGCGTTTCATCGGAAAATATGATACCTGCGCAAAAATGCCGGCAGCTTATAAAAAAAATATTCCATTATGATACAGTGATCGATATCAGACGTTCAAATAGAAATCTTGAATTATATGAGATCAATTTTATGGAAGAAATTTCAGAAGAGGCATATGAAGCGCTTAAGATAAAACAGGAAAAAGATGTGCTTCTTCCGGATATACAAATGCTTACAAATAAAAACTGCTGCAGAAGAGCATTTCTTCGGGGAGCATTTATTTCCGCAGGCTCGATCAGCGACCCTGACAGATTTTATCACCTGGAAATCCCGTGCAGATATGAATATGTAGCAGAGTGTATAATTAAAATCATGAATGACCTGCATTTAGATGCAAAGGTAGTTGAAAGACAGAGACGTTTTGTGGTATATTTAAAACATGGCACGCAGATATCTGAGCTACTTGGACTTATGGGTGCCAGGACTTCGCTGCTTAACATGGAAAATGCAAGGATAAGAAGGGAAGTCAGAGGAAATATAAATCGACGTGTAAATTGTGAAACAGCAAATATAAATAAGACTGCAAAAGCATCAGCACGTCAAATAGAGGATATTTTATATATCGATGAACATATCGGCTTGAGCTCCTTGCCGGATGGACTCGATAAAATGGCAAAAGTAAGACTGCAATATCCTGAAGCAAATCTAAGCGAATTAGGCTCGCATTTAGAACCGCCGGTTGGGAAGTCCGGCGTCAACCACAGACTGAGAAAAATCAGTGCTGTGGCAGCATCACTTAAAAACCAGGGAGGAAGTTATTATGATAAGGAAACCGGTAACTATTCGGATTTCTAACGGTTTAGAAGTTAGACCGATTGCAATGTTGGTACAGGTGGCCAGTCAATTTGACAGTGAGGTTTATATTGAGAACGGAACCAAGAAAGTAAATGCCAAAAGCATAATGGGAATGATGACACTTGGCCTGGATGTAGGAGATGAAGTAGTTATTTGTACAAATGGTTCAGATGAAGAGCTGGCAATGAAAAAGGTAGAAGATTATCTTACAAATAAATAAATAAAACAAGGACTGATACACTAAAATAGTGCTCAGTCCTTTTTGATTACAATAAAAGTACTCGATTTGTTGGTTTATATTTCTGCGAGCCTTTGAAGTGCATTGCCGGATATCATAAGATAACCATGTTCACGAAGATAGCTTTCTGAAGCTTCACAGCAGTGATCGGAAAATCCGTATTCTGATAAAATATTGCATATCCGGTTGGAAATCTCAGGCGATTCCTTGGAACAATGCAGGATGATCAGATAAGCATCCGATTCATATTTATATAAGGAATTTTCGGAAGCAATAAGTGTCTTAACAGCTTTTGAAGCTTTGATAACATCGTCAAGAGAAGAAAATCTAAAGGCTTCGATTAGATTTTCTGCAGATGATGGTGCATCAGACGGCATTGCTGTGCTGTCTGATGATGATTTCTTTGTATCATCCTGAGTACTTTCTTTAGTTGAAATAGCCTTTTCGGTAACCTCTTTGATCTTTTTCATAAGATTTAGGATTCCGTCAGCACCGGAAAAATGAAGCTCGCCTGATGATGACTGTGGATTTGAAAAGCTTGAAAATCTTGTATCAAGCTCTTCAGGATCAGAAACCTTTGTTATATTGAGGATAAGGCTGTCCTTTGATGGAATAGCTTCGATCATAAGAGGGATTCCGTTTGCCTCAAAGCCAAATTCGTTATGAGCCTGATTTATCATATCATAAAAGAGATTTCTGGCTTTTTCTGAACCATAGGACAGTTCGCTTAGCTTTATCTTTCTGCTTGACAGATCTGCACTTGTAAGAGTGCACCGGATCTGATTTTCGTTGATTTTTTCAATTTTCATGATGTGCCCTCCTTTGTATTGGCTACATAGGCAGCCATGAAAGTTTACTTTCTGTATAATATTGTTGATTTAGTAATACAGCATCGTAATAATACTCTTTTGAATAAATTTTCTTTGATTTCGGCATTATTAATAAGATAGTATAAAACAAAATATAAAAGTTTGCAATTAGAATTGATTACGTGTATCATGATGATACTGGGGTTAAAAGGTCAAAATTTATTTTCACCTGTGAATCCAGTGAATGGCTAAGAAATAAAGAGAAAGGTGTTAAATCGTATGACGCATAATAATCAGACTACAATTGCCGGAATCATATATATAGTATTTGGACTTTTATGTATAGCTTTCAGAGGCGGTATTATTTCATTTGCTGCTTTTTGTGTCGGCATAGCATTTATTGTTTTTGGTATCATGCAGCTTGTTAACGAGCTTGTTATACCCGGAACAGTTATGTTGATCTTAGGCATCGCTATTTTGTGTGTAGGTTGGTTTATGATATCTATTTTATTTTATATTATAGCGATAGCAATGATAGTTTTCGGTATAGTAAAGCTTACTGATTTTTTCAAAACAAGAGCCGTAAATGATACTATACTTAGACCTGAAGCATTAAGGCCTATATTGCTTATAATATGCGGTATTGTATTTTTATTTAATCAAGGCGGAACTATATCAGTGATATTCGTATTTGTAGGTGTACTCTTGATAATTTCAGGTATACTTGCAATAGTAGAGAGTAATTAATATAACATTTATAAAGGTGGAAATGCAAAATAAAAAAAACACTGCAAAAAACAATGCAGGCAATTCTAAAAACAGAAAATATAATTCAAAAAGAAAATATAATAAAAAAGACAGTATAAATAAGAAACAGATGATCACAGCTTCAGCTGTTGCAATTGCAGCAATATGTATTATTGTTTTATTGATAAGCGGAGCAGGACAGGGTACACAGGCAGTTGATCCAAAGGAGTATTTTGGTATTTCATCAGATGATGAAAAAGGTGTTGTCGTAAATGGAACTGTTCTGGAAAATACAGCAAAAACAATAAACGGACATACATATATCTTATATGATGATGTTTGGAATTATATAAACAGCGGATTTTATCTTGAAGGAAATGTTCTTTATATGACTCTTCCTGAAGGTACAAAAACATGGACAACGGATGATGGGACCGGATATTTATATAGTGACAGTGAAAATTATTATATAGATACACAATGCATTATAGATAACTCAGATATAGAATATGAGGAATTTGAAGATCCAAACCGTATAGTCATTAGAAATAAATGGAATGGTATAGTATCAGCAAACATATTATCAGATACAAAAATAAGACAAAAGGATAATGACAGAAGCAATATAGTTACTGAGATCTCAAAGGGTGAAAGTGTAACTATAATAGAAGCAGGTGAGAGCTGGACTGAGGTTACAACAGCTCAGGGATATACAGGATATATAAAGAATGAATGTATATCAGAGGATACAGCAGAGCTTACTCATGAAAGCAGCAGCCGATTTGAATTTCAAAGCAGCAGTCTTGGCCAGACTGTTAAGATGGTATGGCATTACATAGACAGCATGGCTAATAATGTTTATCTTGATGGGATGATGGCAGATGCAAGCGGCATAAATGTAATAAGTCCAACATGGTTTAATTTTGCAGATGCATCCGGAAATATGACATCATTTGCAGATCAGGATTATGTAACAAAGGCACACGATAAGTA
>CAVLAA010000050.1:0-14036 GCA_963660835.1 bacterium | reverse complement strand
GCAATGCGAGAGTTGATCTGTATGAAGGGTTTGCCAACGATTACTTGACAGTAACACAGACTTTTTAATAATCATAAACAATTGCAAAATGTATTTACATGTGATAACTTAAATCATAATGCGTTAGTCTTGTTCAATTGACATAAAAGACATTTTGAAATATATTACTTACAACAGAATTTGTCTTACATTCTAAAACACATTCCGATAAAACCCCATAAAAATTAATTTGATGTTTAATTGATATAGTATTGCTGTGTTTGATTTAGGAGGTATATCATTATAGTATGACGAGGGAAATGTACGAAACTCTGCCTCTAAATGAGCTTAGGCAGGTTGCCAAGGCCAGAGGATTGAAAGGCATATCATCTTTAAGAAAGGCAGATCTTATAGAGGTTATGCTTGGTGAGGATAAAAAGATTCAGTCTGAAAGCAGTAATGACGATGAAAAAAAGACTGAAGAAAGTGATGTTATAGAGAAACAAAAAAATAACAGTCAAACGATAAGAAAGGATCGCGAAAGAGATTTTCAAAATCACAAGAGAGCAAGAAAAAAATATATTGACAGTGATTTGAAATCAGCGGAAAAAGAACCGCTAAAGCAGCAAAATATATCAAAAGAAACATCAGAAAATGAAATTAAAAATGAGGACACGAAAGCTTCTGCTACAATAAATACTAAGAAGGAAACAAAATTAGAAGGTAAACAGGATTCTCAAGCAGAAAGTCCGCACAGATTAGATATTAATTCACTTGACAGCGGCCAGGAGGCAAAAGGAATTTTAGAGGTTATGTCCGATGGATATGGATTTATTAGATCGGATAATTTTATGCCCGGAGAAAATGATGTTTATGTATCACCGTCACAGATTAGAAAATTCGGATTAAAAACAGGTGATTTTCTGTATGGTAATACGAGGATCAGATCACAAAACGAAAAGTTTTCAGCACTTCTTTTTGTAAAAACAATAAACGGACTTCATCCCAGTGAAAGCATGAAACGCATGAACTTTGAAAATATGACTCCCATATTTCCAAATGAAAGAATATATCTTGAGAGACCGGGCGGAAGTCTTGCAATGCGTATTGTAGATTTAATAAGTCCTATTGGTAAGGGACAGCGTGGAATGATAGTATCACCGCCTAAGGCTGGAAAGACTACTCTTTTAAAAGACGCGGCTAAATCCATTCTAAAGAACAATCCCGAAATGCATCTTATAATCCTTCTCATAGATGAAAGGCCAGAAGAAGTAACAGATATGAAGGAGACAGTTAAAGGACCTAATGTAGAGGTTATATATTCTACATTTGATGAAATGCCGGATCATCATAAGCGTGTTTCTGAAATGGTTATAGAAAGGGCTAAAAGATTAGTTGAAAGTAAACGAGATGTGGTTATATTTATAGACAGCATTACACGTCTTGCAAGAGCATACAATCAAGTAGTGCCGCCTAGCGGACGTACTCTTTCCGGAGGACTTGATCCGGCTGCGCTTCATATGCCTAAACGCTTTTTTGGCGCAGCAAGAAATATGAGAGAGGGCGGAAGTCTTACAATACTTGCTACAGCACTTGTTGATACAGGCAGTAAGATGGATGATGTTGTTTATGAAGAATTTAAGGGAACAGGAAATATGGAGCTTGTGCTCGATAGAAAGCTTCAGGAACGCAGAGTATTTCCTGCTATAGATATCGTTAAATCCGGAACAAGAAGAGAGGATCTGCTTCTTTCGAGAGAAGAACAGGAGGCAGTAAACAAGATGCGACGTGCTTTAAATGGTCTTAAATCAGATGAAGCAGCAGAAAATATTTTAAATATGTTTTCGAGAACAAAAAATAACGAGGAATTGATCAGAACAGTACAAAAACAAAAAATGCTATAAAAAAGAGGCACAATATGGATCATATTATTTCAAAATTATTGGTTTATGGAGATATGGACAAGGACAGCATTCTCATGCAGATTGGAGACATATGTACAAAAACCAGGGAACATACGCAGTCAAAAGATGAGCTTATTACCAGATGCTACAATCAGGTTAAAAGAATTTTAGTCGTAGCTACGGATTATGGATTCGACAGAAATCTCTGGCAGTGCTATCTTACATATCTTCTTATAACAGATGAAAATCCTTTTACTCTTACATCAGAAAAAGTAGGAGCTAAGGATGGAAGTGTTAATATATTTGCAAAAAATGATTATAAAAGGTTTATGGAGCTTTTCCATTATTCATTTGAGTGGCTTGAAGAGGAGCTTGGTATAGACTGCTTTAGTCTTATTGTAAATTACAAGGCAATCGGAAAGCCTGAGCTTATGTATAATAAAAATGTTAGCGAAAAGGTTCAGGAATTAAGTATAAAATTAGATAATGCAAATGATGAAAATGAATTTTTCGATATAATAACAGCTTTTTATAAGGATATTGGAGTTGGAATGTTTGGCCTGAATAAGGCGTTCAGAATCGCTTCATCTGATGCAAATGGTGTAAAATTCCATGCTATTAATAACATGGATAAGGTAATGCTTAATGATCTTGTAGGGTATGAAATCCAAAAGAAAAAGCTTGTTGATAATACAAAGGCTTTTGTGGAAGGCAGAAAGGCAAACAATTGTCTTTTATATGGAGATTCAGGAACCGGGAAATCCACAAGTATAAAGGCTATTGTAAATGAATTTTATCCTCAGGGGCTTAGAATGATAGAAATTTATAAGCATCAGTTCAAGGATCTTTCTACTGTTATAGCCCAGATAAAAAACAGAAATTATAAATTTATTATCTACATGGATGATCTTTCATTCGAAGAATTTGAGATAGAATACAAATTCCTTAAGGCTGTTATTGAGGGCGGTGTCGAAACTAAGCCGGAAAATATCCTTATATATGCGACATCTAACAGACGTCATCTTATTAAGGAAACCTGGAAGGACAGAGATGATGTTGAAAATTCTGCCGGAATCCATAAATCAGATACAATAGAAGAAAAGCTTTCACTTGTCAACCGCTTTGGTGTTACAATCAATTATTCTAAACCTAATCAGAAGGAATTCTTCAATATTGTTGTAAATCTTGCAAGAAGATCAGGAATAACAATGGATGAGAAGGAACTTACGGCACAGGCAAATAAATGGGAGCTTAGTCACGGAGGAATATCAGGCCGAACAGCTCAGCAGTTTATTACATATTTGTTAGGACAGGTTAATGATTAATATGAAAAGAAAAAAATTTCAGCGTGTAATTGTATTCGTAATAGCAATGGTTGTAATTGCTGCTATGGTTCTGCCTTTAATATATTCTATGGGAGCTATATAATGTGTACTAATGATGAAATGATCGATTCGCTTGCAGAGCTTGTAAAGATAAAAAGTGTAACAAGAACAAATATAACAGATGAGGCACCATTAGGAATCGAGAGTGCCAGAGTTTTGGAAAAAGCACTTGATGTATGCAGAAGATTAGGATTTAAGACTAAAAACTGCAATAATCTTATAGGCTGGGCAGAAATCGGAAGCGGAAGTGAGATAGTAGGCATTCTCGGACATCTTGATGTAGTGCCTGTAGGAGACGACTGGAGCTTTGAACCATTTGAGCTTACTGATATTAACGGCAGACTTTACGGAAGGGGCACAGCTGACGATAAAGGACCTATGGTAGCATGTATATATGCTATGAAGGACATATTGGATGAAAAAATCGAGCTTAACAGACGTATCCGCATAATATTTGGTCTGAGTGAGGAAGCTGGCGAATGGACAGATATAGACTATTATATACATAATGAAGAGCTTCCGTGTTTTGGAATAACTCCGGATGCTGATTACCCGGTGCTTTGCGGAGAAAAGGGTATAATGAATCTGGAATTATCAATGCCTAAGGAAGAAAGCAGCATAGAATATGCATGTGCAGGAAATGCAGTAAATGTGGTTCCGTCAGACTGCATAATAAAATATATATCAAATGACGGAACAATAAAGAACATTCATACATCCGGAATTCCGGCTCATGGAAGCACACCGGAGCTTGGAAAGAATGCGATAACGGCATCCATGGAAGAACTTTATAAGGATTCAAAAAGTAAATTTGCAGAATATTATATGAAGCATATAGGATGGGATGTAAATGGTGAACTTTCAGGATGTGCATTTGAAGATGAAAAAAGCGGAAAGCTTTCTATGAATGCAGGAATGCTGCATACAGATGATAAAAATGTTACTTTAAGTCTTGACATTAGATGTCCTATAGATGTAGATTCGAATGAGGTCGTAAAAGCCATAGAGGATCATGCATCAAAATATAATATAAAAGTAAAAAGAACGCTTTGGAAGCCGCCTATATATCTTGATAAAAACGGACCTGTTATTAAAACTCTTCTTAATACTTATAAGGAAATGACAGGTGATAATAAAGCAGAAGCTAAAACAATAGGCGGAGGGACTTATGCAAGAGCAATGAAGAATATCATTGCTTTTGGTGCATCATTCCCGGGGCATGAAAGTACCGAGCATATGAAGGATGAATACATTCTGAAGGAGGATTTTATCCTTAATAGAAAAATATACAAAAAGGCGCTTGAACGTCTGGCAAATATTGAAAAGTACAAGGAGGATGAAAAGTGAGAAGTGATGTTGTAAAGGCAGGTCCTGACAGGGCACCGCAAAGATCATTATTTTATGCAGCAGGATTTACAGAGGAAGAATTAAAGAAACCTTTAATAGGAGTTGTTTGCTCGTTTAGTGAGATAATACCGGGTCATACACACCTTGACAAGCTTGCCCAGGCTGTAAAGGCCGGAGTATATGCAGCAGGTGGAACACCGGTTATGGTGCCTTCTATAGGTGTTTGTGACGGTATTGTCATGGGACATTCCGGAATGAGATATTCTCTTGCATCAAGAGAGCTTATTGCTGATTCTGTTGAGACGATGGCAGCAAGTCATTGCTTTGACGGTATAGTACTTATTCCTAACTGTGACAAGATTGTTCCGGGTATGATCATGGGAGCTTTGCGTGTAAATATACCGTCAATCATAGTTTCCGGTGGTCCTATGCTTGCAGGACATATTCACGGAGCAAAGACAAGCCTTTCTTCTATGTTCCAGGCTGTAGGAGCATATAAAGCCGGAATCATAGATGAAAAGGAGCTTACAGCAAGAGAAGAGGCATGCTGTCCTACTTGTGGTTCATGCTCAGGAATGTATACAGCAAATTCAATGAATTGTCTTTGTGAAGCAATCGGAATCGGTCTTCCGGGAAACGGAACTATTCCGGCAGTATATTCAAACAGAACAATGCTTGCTAAGCATGCGGGAGCAAAGATAATGGAGCTCGTAGAAAAGGATATCAAGCCAAGAGATATCATCAACGCAGATTCCTTGAAAAATGCGATTACAGTAGATATGGCACTTGGATGCTCTACAAACTCAGCGCTGCATCTTCCGGCAATTGCACATGAGGCCGGAGTTCAGCTTGATCTTCATTTCTTTAATGAAATAAGTGAAAAGACACCAAATGTTTGTCACCTTGCTCCGGCAGGTCCGCATTATATGGAGGAGTTAAATGAGGCAGGCGGTGTTTCAGCTGTCATGAAAGAGCTTGCAGACATGGGTCTTATAAATACAGAGCTATTAACTGTAACAGGAAAGACAATAGGCGAAAATATAGCTGATGCATATAATCACAATGAGGAGATAATAAGACCTACAGATAAGCCATATAGCAAAACAGGCGGACTTGCTTTCCTTTTCGGAAATATAGCAAAGAAGGGCTGTGTTGTTAAGAGAAGTGCTGTAGCTCCTGAGATGCAGATACATAGCTGCAAGGCTCGAGTATTTAATGGAGAGGAAGCAGCAGTAAAGGCAATATATGATGGTGAGATTAAGCCGGGAGATATTGTCGTAATCCTTTATGAAGGACCTAAAGGTGGCCCTGGAATGAGAGAAATGCTTGTACCTACATCTGCTCTTGTAGGTATGAAGCTTGACAGAGAAGTTGCGCTTATTACAGACGGAAGATTTTCCGGTGCGTCATCAGGAGCAGCTATAGGACATGTATCTCCGGAGGCTGCTATGGGCGGTGAAATCGGTCTTTTAAGAGATGGTGATATAATAGATATAGATATGTCGAAATATACTATTAATGCAAGAGTATCCGATGAAGAATTTGAAAAGAGACGCAGCGAACAGATCATGCCGGAGCCAAATGTAAAAACAGGATGGCTTTCAAGATATGCAAGACTTGTTGCAGGAGCTGATGAAGGTGCGGTTTTAAAATAAATATTCACGTTCATATAAAAAAATAGTGCTAAAAAGGTTTGGAAAATTGACTTCCAAACCTTTTTTATAGTTTTAATATTTTATTTAGAAAAGCAAGAGAATATTTTATTTATTTCATCCTCTGCAGGCTTTGGTGTTATAAGTGATACAACAGGTACTATTATGAGACCTGCCAACATTGCTATTGCACCGCAGTTTATCGGACTTTTAAGTATAGACGGAAGCAATGAGCTGCCGAACATGTTAAGAAGCATAAATCCTACACCAAAAATAAAACATACCCAGCAAGCCTGCTTTGTTGTCCTTTTCCAAAACAGAGAGTAAAGGAAAGGAGCAAGGAAAGATCCGGCAAGTGCACCCCAGGATATTCCCATAAGCTGTGCTATAAATGTTATAGAGCTATGATATTGTATAAGTGCTATAACAGATGAAATTGCAATAAATATCACGATGAGGATCCTAATTGAAAGAACCTGCTTTTTCTCGCTCATTTTCTTGATAACATTTTTGTTTAAAAGATCAATAGTTATTGTAGATGATGATGTAATAACAAGCGATGAGAGAGTGGACATCGATGCTGAAAGTACAAGTATGACTACAAGAGCGATCAGTAATGATGGAAGGGTTGAAAGCATTGTAGGTACAATAGAATCATATCCATTTGCTGCTATATCAATCTTATCGGAAAAGAGACGTCCGAAGCCACCGAGAAAATAGCTTCCGCCTGCAACGATCAGGGCAAATACAGTTGAAATAACAGCACCTTTTTTTACTACATCAGCACTCTTTATTGCATAGAATTTTTGAACCATCTGAGGAAGTCCCCAGGTTCCGAGACTGGTAAGAATTACTACGAATAAAAGACTTATTGGATCCGGTCCGAATAAAGAGGCAAATACTCCGGGAGTAGAAGAAACAGTTTCATCGGTTACCTTTGAAAGGCCTTCTATTGCAGCTTGGAGTCCACCCTGTTCCATTATTACAGCTGCTACAACAGCAATTATACCAAACAGCATTATGATTCCCTGGATAAAGTCGTTAATTGCAGTAGCCATATAGCCGCCGGCTATAACATAGATTGCAGTCAGGATTGCCATTAAAAGAATACAGACTGAATAGTCTATATTAAATGCCATACCAAAAAGACGGCTCAATCCATTATAAAGAGATGCAGTATAAGGTATCAGAAATACAAATATAATTATAGAAGAACAGATCTTAAGACCTTTGCTTTTGTATCGTTCGCCAAAAAATTGTGGCATTGTAGCAGAATTAAGGTGCTGTGTCATAACACGTGTTCGTTTTCCAAGGATTATCCATGGAAGAAGAGAACCTATAACTGCATTTCCAATTCCTGCCCATGTGGCTGCCAGACCATATTTCCATCCGAACTGTCCGGCATATCCTATAAATACTACAGCCGAAAAATAAGATGTGCCATAGGCAAAGGCAGTAAGCCAAGGTCCAACATTTCGACCACCTAAGACAAATCCGTTTACATCAGTTGTTGTATGTCGGCAGTATAATCCAATGCCTACCATAACAGCAAAATATACGATCAGTAATATTAAGTTCATTTATTTCTCCCCCGTTACAAAAAAATATTACACTTTAAAGCATTGCACTTTAAAGTGTTGAAGTAAACCGAAATAATAATACCAAACATATCTATTGCTGTCAATGATTTATAAGAATTCCAAGAGCATCCAGCTCCCGGCAAACTCTTTCATAGGTTTCATTGTCTGGACATATAAGAGTATGCAGATGGATATCATTGGTGAGTTCACAAAGAGAATGTGCCTTGTTTTGAGATACTTTATCAAGGAATTGCTTAATGTCATATCTTGAGGAAATCTGCAGCTCCCCTGTAAGCTGTCCGTAAATTGGGTGTTCTACAATTACATCAAGTACCTTGCAGCCATTGTCGACACAAACATTAAGCTCCCGCTCAGTAAGGGATTCATCGTGTTTACAGGCTATAGTATATGTTTTTATGCTTTTATCAGGCATATCAAGGACATATCCTCGGGGAGTAGCATATATGGACGAGCCCTTTGCACGCAGCAGAGCAACATCACCAACGATTATCTGTCTGCTTACAGATAACTGTTTTGCAATAGCTGCTGCACTTATAGGATTTGAATTTTCATGCAGTATATCTAATATAGCTTGGCGTCTTTTGGCTGCTGTCATTTGTAATCTCCTGGATTTGATTTAGGGTTATAAACTTCCTACAAGCAGGCTTATATCGGAGGTTTGAATTTTGACCCTAGCATCTATCATTATATAGTTTTATTTATTTACGTCAATATAATTATGTCGCAACATGTGTCTTGACAATGCGCGAAAGCCGGTTATAATAGTTTATGCATATGTCATGACACATAATTTGACATAGCCTAAAGGAGGAAGAAATGGAAGGCTTTAAAGCATTTTTAAAAAAGAAAAATATTGTTTTTTCTGCAAAGCGTTATGGAGTTGATGCTCTTGGTGCAATGGCACAGGGACTTTTCTGTACATTGCTTATTGGAACAATTTTAAATACGCTTGGAACATCGTTTCATATCGGTTTATTTAGTATGACGGTATGCACAATAGGAGAGACGGCTTATACCATAGGAGGAATTGCATCTGCTATGGTAGGTCCGGCAATGGCTGCAGCCATAGGATATGCGCTTCAGGCTCCGCAGCTTGTATTATTTTCACTGATACCTGTTGGATATGCCACAAACGTAATTGGTGGAGCAGGTGGTCCGCTTGCTGTATTTGTAGTTGCAATTGTTGCTTCAGAGTGTGGCAAGCTTGTATCTAAGGAAACAAAAGTAGATATATTGGTAACTCCGCTTGTAACTATATTAGTCGGTATCGGAATCGCAGCTGTTGTTGCAGCACCAATAGGAACTGCTGCTTCAGCCTTCGGAAAGATGGTAATGTGGGCAACAGATCTTCAGCCATTCTTCATGGGAATAGTTGTTTCGGTTGTTGTAGGCGTAGCATTAACACTTCCTATATCATCCGCGGCAATATGTGCCGCTTTGGGTCTTACCGGACTTGCAGGAGGAGCAGCTGTAGCCGGATGCTGTGCGCAGATGGTAGGATTTGCAGTGATGTCTTATTATGAAAACGGAGTAGGAGGACTTGTATCACAGGGAATAGGAACATCTATGCTTCAGATGCCTAATATCGTGAGAAATCCAAAGATATGGATCGCACCAACTCTAGCATCAGCAATAACCGGTCCTATAGCAACATGTGTTTTCAAACTGACAATGAACGGACCGGCAGTATCATCAGGTATGGGAACCTGTGGCCTGGTAGGTCAGATAGGTGTTTACACCGGTTGGTTAAATGAAATAGAGGAAGGAACGAGAGCAGCAATTACAGGATTTGACTGGATAGGCTTAATACTTATTTGCTTTGTTCTTCCGGCTGTTTTAAGTACAATATTCTGCAAGATGGAGAGAAATGCAGGCTGGATAAAACCCGGAGATCTGAAACTCTCATAGAGATAACTATTGAAATCGTAATAATAAGGGATGGTGCCATAAATGCTATGTACCATCCCTTATTATGAATTTATTTAGTTTGTTTTTTAACTTAACTTAGCTGTCACTATATTAATTATAAATATATACGGTTGTATCTCTCGGAATTGTTGTATATATCCAATATGCATTGTCTACATAAAGTCTTACGCATCCGGCGGAAGCTTCAGCATCCATTGTCGGATCTAATATCTCATTTGGAGCGTCATCCCAGTAGTATATCTGGCTGTGGAAATAATAGTATCCGTCTATCTGAGTAGCCCACCAGGATTTATGTCCGTCTCCAAACCATGAAAATCTGCCTTTTATATGGAAGGTTCCGGTTGGAGTTGGTGTTGACGGTTTGCCAACAACACATGGCCAATATTTGATCTCTGACCAGTTATTCTGGCTTCCCTGATAAATTCCTACTCGATGCAGGCCACGATTTATAAGTATCAGATATTCAGTTGGACTTGAAATATCCTGTGCTATATTAAGCATTGCCTGGCTGTTTTCCTGTTCATTTGCTGAATTTACACCTTGATTTGCATCAGTATTGTTTTCGGGTACTTTTCGGTCAAGCTTATATACCAAAGAATCGATATATTGAGCTTCTTGCTCTGATTTTGTTATATAGCAGTGAGTAACGTATGTTCCACTGTGTTTATGTGCTGAACTGTCTATATCTGCATACCATGCGTTGTCGCTTTGTACTCCATCGTACCATATGAGATCATCTTGATTTCCTTCCTCAGACCATGTCGGGAATTGTACCTTGGTAACATTTGAACCGGGATTTATGATCCATACGCGTTCTGTATAATCTCCAGTGGATTCGCAATAGAGATATTTATCAGCTGTGATAGTGGTTGTTCCTCGTTTTACACATGTTGTTACACCATTGTTTCCGGTTGCATATACATTTACAGTATATTTGCCAAATATTCTTCCATGGTTGGCTACATCTATATCAGCGATGTAATCATCACCTGCTTTTTCGGCAGTATATGTAAATGTTTTGCTTGGATCACTGTTGGGCCATGCTGATATGCTGACAGCGGAAATTCCTGATGAGGATGATATACCTTTTAATGTTGCGCTGAATATTCCCATTGTTCCGTCTATACCGCTGATCCTAAGTCCGGTTGCAGTCAAAGGATGGATCGTAAATGTTGTATTATCTAATAAGGTTGAACCATTATAAAGATGTACATTGTATTTTCCGGATGCCTTGAAGCTTGTGATCGGGATTACGGTTGTTGCTTTTTCACCATCATTTTGAAGATCATACCAGATAAGATCTTTTTGGTCATCAGAGGTCCAAACAGCAGCTTTTAGATCAGAATATGCATTGCTGTTGTTGTAGTCTATTTTGACATTCATCTCATCAGAATCTACAGTCGCTGTAAGATTTTTATTTATCGATGTCTGAATGGTAGTAGGGCTGGCCATAACTGTTAAAGGTGATATTGCTGAAAGTATTATAGTAGATGAAATTATTGCTGCTAATATTTTTTTCATTTTAACTATATCCTCCTTTGTCTATTTAGTTTTGAACATTATCTTATATACATATATACGAATGTATTGATGAATTGGATAATGTGAGATAAAGATGATCATTCTTTTTTTGATGTGCATCGTGTAGGCGTTTGTGTTACACTGAAAATTAATTTCAATTATATTTTAACTTAAAATGATACACTGATACAAGGACTTCAAGATCAAATTTTCTCTTACAAGAGAGCCTGAATTGAAGGTTTAGATCATAAGGAGACATTATGCGTGTTTTGATAGCGGAGGATGAAATAGAGATCGCTAAGGGATTAAAATATCTTCTTGAGAGAAACAATTTCACAGTTGATATTGCAAATGACGGAGCTGAAGCAGATGATTTTATAAATTTAAATGAATATGACGTTATTGTTCTCGATATAATGATGCCTCGAAAAAACGGATTAGACGTATTAAAGCAATTAAGAAAAGCAGGAAACAAGGTCCCTGTAATGATGCTGACAGCAAAATCAGAGATAGATGACAGAGTTGAGGGATTAGAATGTGGAGCGGATGACTATCTTCCAAAGCCTTTTTCGACAAAAGAATTTATTGCTCGTGTAAAAGCACTTTCAAGAAGAAGCACAGTATATACAAGTGACAGGATAAATATCGGGAATACATATCTTGACTGCAATACATATGAGCTTATCGGAGCAGCCTCGTCTGTAAGGCTGAATAATAAAGAATTTCAGCTTGCGGAATTGTTTTTTAAATATCCAGATGTTGTTTTTTCTGTTACAAGGCTTATGGATAGGATTTGGGGACAAGAGAGTGAGGCATATATAGATGTTGTTTGGACATATATAGGTTTTTTAAGAAAAAAGCTGAAACAGATTTCATCAAATGTTGAGATAAAAACTGTACGTGGAGCAGGATATATATTGGAGACACCTAAATGCTAAAGAAAATACGATGGCGATTTATAGCCTCGGCTATGGCATCATTTGCAGCTGTAACCGTAATATTTATCATAGGTATAAATATAATAAACCATTTCAGAATAAAAAATGATGAAGACAGAGTAATAGATATGCTCATGGAATATGAGCAGGCTATAATAATAACGCCTGATGTAGAGTTCCCTTTAATAGAAAATATTCCCGGTTCAGGCGGACAGGAGGCAGAATTCAGTACACGATTCTTTTCGGTACATTATGATTCATCTGGAAGAGTTTCAGTAATTTCAAGGGATCACATAGCATCTGTAAACAGTAAAACAGCGGTTGAATATTCTGAAAGCGTTATAATCGGAGGAAACGAACGAGGATATTTTGATGAATACAGATATAGGATTTCTCATACATCAAATGGTATTACCGTACTTTTTTTGAATATTGCAAATGACAGGATGTATATGTCAAATCTTATTTGGACATCTATACTTATAGGTATATTGGGAATGATCCTGGTTTTTATATTTATTTTGATATTTTCAAACAGAGCAATAAGACCGTTTATAAGCAATATAGAAAGACAGAAACGTTTTATTACTGATGCAGGTCATGAATTAAAGACTCCAATTACGTCAATTTCGACAAGTGCAGATATATTAAGCATGGATTATGAGGAAAATGAATGGATAAGGAACATTCAAAATCAGACTGTAAGATTGTCAAAGCTTGTAAATAAACTTGTTATGCTTTCGCGTTTTGATGAAGGAAGTCAATCTTATGAAAAATCAGTCTTTTCTGTTAGCGAAGCAGCTTGGGAAATAAGTGAGCCATTTGCATCTGTTGCAAGAGCAAAAAGCTTTTCGTATTCGCAGGATATAGAGGATGGCATTTTATTAAAAGGCAACAGGCAGTCGATTTGTCAATTGATTTCGATATTACTTGACAATGCTATAAAATACACAAGTGAAAAAGGAATGATCCATTTTTCTATGTATAAGAAACATTATAAGGTTTATATAGAAGTAATGAACAGCTGCATAATTCCTGATATAGATGATCTGAACAGATTATTTGACAGATTTTACAGACCTGATGATTCCAGATCAAAAAAAACAGGCGGAAGCGGTATAGGACTTTCGGTAGCACAGGCGATCGTCGAATTACATGGAGGAAAAATATCCGCAAATAAGATAAGTGACAATAAAATATTATTTAGGGCTGTTATATAGAAAAGCAGAGTAAATTCATTGTTGAGATGGATTTGCTCTGCTTTTTCAAGTACATTTCAGGAAGAACTGTTAGTGTTTTATCGTTATGTGTTATATCACGCATATATAAACTCAGAGGAGGAAAAATATGATTTCGGTTGAACATTTAACCAAGTATTACGGAGATGTGCTTGCCGTTGATGACCTGTCTTTTGAAATCGAGGAAGGTCATATATATGGTTTTTTAGGTCCGAATGGTGCAGGAAAATCAACTACCATGAACATCATGACCGGCTGTCTTTCGGCTACAAGCGGCAGGGTGCTTATTGGAACTCATGATATCTATGAGGAGCCAAATGAAGCAAAAAAGCTTATCGGATATCTTCCGGAGCAGCCACCGCTTTATCCAAACGAAACTCCGCTCGAATATTTAAAATTTGTCGGAGAAGCTAAGGGACTTAGAGGAGAGAAGCTAAAACAGAACATAAACGAAGTTATCGAGCAGGTGAGGATTGACAATGTGAAAAACCGCCTTATTTCATCATTGTCAAAGGGATATAAACAGCGTGTCGGTATTGCAC
>CAVLAA010000049.1:3645-14436 GCA_963660835.1 bacterium | reverse complement strand
GCAATGCGAGAGTTGATCTGTATGAAGGGTTTGCCAACGATTACTTGACAGTAACGCTCTTCCTTGATTCGTTAAACTCCAATTGACTTTTCAAATCCTTTAATTTATAGTTACAAATGCTGGAAAGTTATATCATATTTTATATAAATCAGGAGGAATTAATATGTTTTCAACACCTTCGGCATGTATCGTTGCCGACAAAGAAAAAGTAGCTAAGGTTGTACTTATGCCGGGTGATCCTCTCCGTGCAAAATATATTGCAGAGACATATCTTGAAAATCCGGTGCTTTTCAATGATGTAAGAAATATGCTCGGATATACCGGAACATACAAAGGTAAACAAATCTCTGTAATGGGAAGCGGAATGGGAATTCCTTCTGCTACACTTTATGCTCACGAGCTTTACAACTTCTTTGATGTAGATGCGATCATAAGAGTCGGATCTGCCGGAGCACTTTTAGATGATATGCACGTAAAGGATGTTGTTATCGCTATGGGTGCCTGCACAAATTCAAACTTTGCACACCAGTATCAGTTCCCGGGAACAATTGCTCCTACAGCAAATTTCGATATGCTCTATGATGCTGTAAACATCAGCAAGAAGCGTGGTGCAAATATACGTGTCGGAAATGTATTCTGTACAGACATGTTCTACAATTCTATTCCGGATGTTGCCGTAAAAGCAAAAGAGCTTGGAATGCTCTGCGTAGAGATGGAAACTGCCGGCCTTTATCTTGAGGCTCTTGCAAGCAAGAAAAAAGCTGTCAGCATCCTTTCAATATCAGATCATATGTTCCGAAAGGAATTCCTCTCAGCTGATGAGATCCGCGAATCCTTCAATGAAATGATGGAAATCGCTCTTGAAACTGCTTGGAAGGCTATTGATTAAAGCCATCTCGCCAACCGGATTTTTAAACCTTGATACAAAAACGGGTACTATCTTTTGATATGTACCCGTTTAATATTGATTTTATAAATCATCTATCGTTTTTATCCTTTTGATATCGCTGCCGGATACAAAAAATGCTTCATTTTCCTTCAGGTGCTTCCTTTGCTCCTTTAAAACTGCAAGCGGTATATCAAAAAGCTTAATTCTTCCCAGATCCTCAAATAAGATAAACTGTCTGTTATCCTTTAAACGCTTCAGGAGTTCAGGAGAATTGTAATTTATTGCTTCATTTTCTATTCCTGCAATTATTATAAGCAGCTTAAGACCCTTATATCTTTCTGTGATCTGCTTATATAACTCTGCCGTTCTTGTATTTTTATCAATATACTTTACCGCCTCAATAGAGTTGATCACAAGCACAACAGGCTTAAGTTCATAGATGCTCCTAAGCCCTTCTGTCTCCCTAATGTCATACCGCTTTGCCAATATATCAGAAATCATCTCAAGCATTGATTCGATATCACTTACCGTCCTTGAATACATTACCGTATTATAATTCTTTGAAATGTCATGATATTTTTCCGAATAATCATCCATGATATATAAATATTCGCAATGTGATATAATCGTTTTTTTCAGATAACTTATAAATCCCTCATTTGATCTGCTCCCCGCAAGTCCTATTATTTCCTGCCTGATATACTCAATATAAACAGGTGATACTTCATCATGATCAAGCCCTGCAATAAGCTTATCTTTATCCGAAAGTACATTCCATTCATCATTCATTATTTTCTCTGACAAAAGCTTTGGAACTGTCGGAATATTTCTGGCACTCTTAGCATACAAACTATTTATTTTTCTGATAAACTCCCCTCTTTTTTGTGCCTTTTCATGTTCTCCTTTACCGCAAAACGCATCAAACAGCTGAGCATCATACAATTCCTTTTCCACTCGAACAATACATCTTCCGGGTACATTTTCCGGTATGATCCTGCAGTGATCAAAAAGTGTATTATATTCAGATGCCTCACTGCAAAACAATCCTATCCTTTGATTGAAGCATGTTAAATATCTATATCCAATCCCTGATGTCTGCGCATTTGCTATCACTACAGATATTCCGACTGACAATCCATCCCTGCATATTGGCAAAAGCAGATCCTGATCATTAAGATAAAGCTCCTTTAATGCTGTCAGATTCTCTACTATAAGAACAAGCTGCGGTATATCTGTATTTTTCTTCTCCTTATAAGCACTAAAGCTGCCAACACCCTCTGCTAAAAATTTCTCTTTTCGCCTTGCTGTTTCCTCATCCAGCAGCCTGAAGAGATTTCTTAGCTTTTCATCATCATTTGCACCGACTACTCCACCGACATGCCTAAGCCCTTCAAAGCATCGAAGGCTCATAGATGCAAAATCGATCATATAAATATTGACATCCGTTGGTGAGTAGTTATCTGCTATGCCTCTTATTATCAAATTAAGAAGATTTGTTTTTCCTGTCATAGGCGCACCTATTATCATTGTATTTTCCGTAAATATATTCAGCCCATACAACGGCTGGATCTGTCTTTGCGGTGCATCATATATTCCGACTGCGATCATTTGTCCGTCTATGCATTCTTTTCTGTATTCAATATGTTCTTTAAGTGACGGCATACATATATCCGGTAATTTTTTTATTTTATTTTCAAGGCAGTAACACTCTATATGATCTACAAGCGCCTCAAGCTGAGTTTTACCGAATTTTGCATTCTTTTTTCTTTTCTGCTCATATATTATCTGTCTTTTCCCAGCCTCCTTAAGGCTGTATATAGAAAACTCCTTTTCATTTGATATTTCATTTTTTTGTGCTTCACCGCTGTAAGCAGATTGAAAAAGCTCAAACATCTCATTGTTTCCAACCTGAAGATAGCCTCTTCCGGGTTCCTTTATTTCTGCTGCCAACGGTGACTTCAATACTTCCATGCTGTCCTGGCTGCTTTGTACCTTTAGGCATATCTTAAATCTTGAGTTGCTCCATATTTGTTCATTGACCTGACCTGAGGGCTTCTGCGTTGCCAGTATCAGATGTACACCAAGGCTTCTTCCTATTCGTGCCGCCGATATAAGTTCCTTCATAAATTCCGGCTGTTCTGCCTTCAGCTCGGCAAATTCATCAACTATAATTATAAGATGCGGAAGCGGGACTTTTGCATCACCTGCTCTGTACATTTTGATATATTTATCTATATGATTTACATTTGATCCTGCAAAGAGCATTTGTCTTTTAGAAAGCTCTGCCTTTAGTGCTTTAAGAGACCTTTCTGCTTTTCTTCCATCTATATTTGTTATTGTTCCTAACAGATGCGGCAGCCTTTCAAACAAATTTGCCATTCCTCCGCCTTTGAAATCAATAAGCAAAAATGAGACCTCACATGGATGATATGTTACAGCCATAGAAAGCACATATGTTTGAAGAAGCTCTGATTTTCCGGAACCTGTTGTTCCGGCAACAAGTCCGTGGGGTCCGTGAGCTTTATCGCTAAGATCAAGAAAAACTATCCCTCCTCTTGATATTCCGATAGGCGCAGCCATAGATCTTGTCACATCGAAGCTTTCCCATCTTCTTTTAAGATCGATATCCGTCACATCAAATATATTTAAAAGCTCAAATAAGCTTATCTTTTTTTGTAATGTATGCTCAAGTGCTATCCCCTGTGTATATACAGGCGCAAGAAACTGTGCTATTTCCTTTGCTGCATGGTCTTCTATATGAACATATTTAAAGCTGAATGTTTTATTTTTATCATCTGCATTAATAAGCTGAGCATTCTTTTCATCCGTAACAGATATAATGTATCCGCATCCATCAGGCAGCTTATCTATCCTGTCCTCAAAAAAAACAAATGTTACTCCAAGACTGTTTGCCTTCTTTACAAATCTTGATAAAGGATGCAGATTAAAGCCATATTCATCATATAAAAATACAACCAATCTATTATCATATGCTTTACTTTGCTCTCTTTTGCTAAGCTCTTTATAAAGATATTCAAATATGATATTTTTGCTGTCATCATCACATGCAATATTTCTGATACCAAGTTCCCTATTTTGTAAATGTGGAAGAAACCTGAGCAGTTGAAGATGATTGCTATGCTCCTTTTTTGCTATAAAAAACAGCTCAACATCAAGATAATGCTGTCTTATAACAATATCTACTACAATAATCTTTAAAAAATCGAATCTCTGCCTTAGATCACCCACTGCTCCGATCGCATTTGCAGTCTTTAAATCACATACTATAGGCGCATCTGATATCATCCTATACTGATCACATATCTCCTCCGGAATCTTAATAAGCTCATCATCTGTTTCGATTCTTTCCTTTTTCTTATATTGTATAACTCTAAGAGCTTCTATCCTTCCGGTCCCAAGCCTTATATAAAGAAAATCCTCATCATCTCCTGATCGGGCAAATAAATCAGGAGAAAAATTGCTTAAAAGCCTTATTTCCTTTTCCTTTGATATATATATATTCTCTAATGCTTCTCTTTCCTGATTTCTGCACTCCTCTATTTCTCTTCTTTTTGCATCTATATATGCTGTATAATTTTTTATCCTGTCATCGATCTTCATTTTGAAATCTCTTTTGGCTTCTATACTCCCTGCTATTGCAGAGATCACTCCCACCATACAGGTAACTGCCGAAAATATGACCATCATCCCACCCATAAGCGCCATTATCAAGGATGCGGCAAGCATACCAAATGCCGGAATAAGCCGCATGATAATATTTCCCTTAGGTCTTATGGGTACAGGCGGTGGGTCAAGTATTTCTATCTTATCATCACAGATTTTATTTTTTATTCTTGTATTTCTTTTAAATTCCGGATATCCGTTTTTGTTGGGTATATCAAAAAATTCAAGCGATGAAGATATACCGTCTCTTATCTGCGTCCAAAGCCAGCCATCCTTTAGATAAAAAAAGAAATCGCCTATAGATAAAAAATCCGTATTTCTGAATAGATCATATACTTTTGCTCTTTTTCCGTTTATATATACTCCATATGCCGCATCAGCTGCCGTAAGTATATAGTCATTTTCTTTTTTTATTAATTTTATTTCATCATTTTTTATATATTCGCTTTTTATGATTATGTCACAGCCGCTGCCACATCCTATACTGATCTCATCCTTTTTTCGAATATCAATACACCTTTCATACCTGATATCTCTGTCAAAATCTATATAAAATTCAATTATAAGTGCAGTATTATTTGAAGTTTGATATTTAACCTCCAGTATATCGCCCATCTTAAGCTGCCTTGTCATCAGCTTTCTTGCATCTCCAAGTGTCATATAGAGATTATCAGGGCATATAACAATCCAGGACGTGTCTTTTTTTATAAACAAAAGCTCTATAGCTTCAAAGAAGGCCTCTCTTTGAAGCCTTACGTCGCAGCCTGCCTTAGTTCCGATCTTCAGCTGATTGAGTTCTCCTGCCAATTCGACTTCCTTATACAGCTTTTTTCCGGTTATAATAAGCTTATATTCCTTCTCCAACCTATTCTCCGATTTCAGATAAAAATCCTGCTCCCGTTTCGAATACCAAATTCTGCAAGCGTTCTGCTTCCTCTAAGCAATGTGATAGGATGCTCTGCCTTTAAATAGCATTTCTTGATATCAGATATATCTATGTCCAAGTCATATGCTGCATTTAATGCCTTTATGAGATCATTTGCCGTTATATCAAGCGGTACATCGATATCCTCAGAAAAGCCTCTGCTTGCTATATCAAAAACTACGATTGCTCTTTCCAAATGTCTTTATTCTCCTAAAAGATAAGCAATTTTTTTAATCCCATTATCCATGCTCAGATCTATATATACGTTCATATAAGTCTCATTTTGATAATCTATATATTCATCGATCTCATATTTTGCTTTTATATGGGATGTCAGGTCATTTTTTCTTTCATTTTTATGTCTAAAACAGATAAATAAATATTTATCGCTGTTTATCCCATTAATATTTTCCGCTAACCTGTTGGTTTCAAAAACTGCTCTTTGATCATCTGCCGTTATGATCACTGCCTTATCTGCCGCATTGAGCTTTCCTACTCCTGCTTCATCAAATATGCTGTCCGTATCCATTAAAATATAATCATAATCCTTTGATACTCTTGCGCCTGCGGCTATCCTTAAAAATATATCTTCAGGAAGTCCAAGCGTTATAAGCGCTGCCTTAAACGGAGGCAAGTAATCAAATTCTCTATTTTTGATTTCATTCTTTATTTTCTGATAGATATCCTCATCTGTATCTGCCATGTATGAATATAGTTCCTTATCCGATATCTGCTTACAATTATCAAAAAGATAGCCAAAGCTCTGCAGACGGCTGCTGTTTATATACAGCACTCTCTTACTTTGCCTTACAAGACTTAATGCTATATTAAATGCAGCTGTAGTTTTGTCTATTCCGCCTGACGCAGATAAAAAAAGCACCAGCCTTGTTTCCTCATTATTGTCTGTCACAGCATCAAAAGCTTCTGCACATTTTCCTGATATTTCATTAAAAATATCCTGTATATTTGAATATTTATAAATCACATTTACTGATGCATACTCTGAATACCTATTATCCTTTTCATTAGTTAATATAAAAATATGCCTTATATCATGCCTTTGAAGTACATTTTCATACAGTTCCTCTGAAATAATAAGTACCTCTGCCATCTGCTGCTGCATAAACAATTTTTCGAAATAAGTACTGTCAGAAATAAATTCAAACTCCGCTCTTCTATAAAATTCTTTTATAAATTTATGCAGTAATGGCATCGCATATGCCTGATCTTTATCTGCTATTATTATCCTTGGTTTTTTCATCTACTCCTCTGTAAACCTGTATCTGCTGTCTGCAAGTCGTATAATGTCACCTTTTTTTATCGGAAATGGTTTATTTGCCATTAGCCTTATCCCGTTTACAAAAGTTCCGTTTGCACTCTTAAGATCTGTAACAGAATATTTGCCGTCTTTTATGTTTATTTTGCAATGGATACGGCTTACCATTTCATTAAACGAAATCACTCCATCTGCCACATCGGCCCATTTACCGATAATGAATTCATCCTTTGTTATATCAATGACCGTTCCCTGTGCATTATCAAGCCCCTCCAGCCATATAGCTTTTTTATTATTTTCAATCATTTTTTGAGCACTTAAAACATCACCAAGCGGTATAGTACCATCCTCCAAATTTCTTATAATCTCTGTTATACATTCTTCGTCTTTTTCATTTGCACTTTTTGCAAGTCCCACAAGCGTTTTCCGCAGCTCTTTTTCAAATTCCGCCTCATCCTCGTATAAAGTCTCTCTTACAGGTAAATATAAAAAGGCTGTCTTATATGTATTTTTCATCACATATATATGCTCTGTCGAAGCATCTGCATTTTTGCAGGTAAGAAATCCATTGCTCTTAAGCTTAGAAGCGCTTTCTATAATGCTCCTGATCACAGATATAATTCCGGCATTGCCTATCTTAGAAGCAATACTTAAGACCGGTCTGTATTCATCTGTCAGATAATAAAGAGCGGATCTTCCGTCAATTAAAGTCCTAATCATTTTTACGAATATATCATCAAAGCTCTCCATTACCTTATATTCGGTCGGTGATATCAAATCAGTCTTATTTAAAATATATACCAGATCATTTCCTTGCCTTTTCTCATATATAAACTCTTTAAATCTTGATTCCATCTTGGGGCTAAGCCTTTCTTTTTAAATGCTTTTTTACAAATATAACAAGTAATATCGACGCCGCAGCAATTGCCAAAGCAAAAATTACTGTCTTTATGATATTAGCTTTCATCCATGCCAGAGTTCTTACAATAGGATTTGATGATACTGTTACCCATTCATTAAAACCATATGTACATTCTGACATGAAGTTTTCGCCTGCTGTGTCTGTTATATTTCCTGCCTTGTCCTTTACTACCAATCGTATATTCTGCTTTGATGCACTCTCTCGTATAATAAATGAGCCCTGATAATTATTGGGATCATCAAAATCAGTTATATTATCTATCCGTTCGCCATCCAAAAATACCTGTACAGAATCAAGTCCGATGGCATCATAGATCGTATAATCAACTTCCATCTCATATGCATTTATAATGCTGTCCTCAAGCCCTTTTATACTGCTTATTTGTGGTGCTGTGCTGTCAACTCTAAACAAAATATTCTTGTCGTCATAATTTGTTGTCTCCGGCAGATTGCCTGTTTTGTCCTTTGATGACACTGCTATCTTATATATGCCATCTTTTAAAAAATTTTCCCGGCTTATCCTGTAGCTGTATTGATACCATCCGCTCTCTCCTACAGCAATATCGTCATTTATTACCGGCTCAACCTCAAAATCAGCATTGTCAATAAGCATTCCATCTCTTGATATCTTTATTTTCAGACTTCCTTCAAGAAGCTTATCTGCATTGTATTCGTTAATGACAAGATCGTCTGTCAGCTTTTTTACGTAGGCTCCGCCATTTTTTATAAGCTCATTTAAATAATCGCTGTATGCATAAACTGAACCGTATCTGTTTACCGTAAATACAATTGATCTTTCTGTCTTATGGCATGCTTTATCAGTTATCCCTACAGTTAATGTATAAATCCCATCTATATCCTGACTCTTCTTAAAGCTGTTGAAGCTTACTTCTGCGTGATCTTGATCTGCTAAAATACCTTTCCCTATAAGTTCAGCTGTTACATCCTTATCCTTTTCATTAAGTCTTGTTCGTGTGAGCTTTATGCTGTAACCCTCTAAATTTTCATCATAAAGGCTTATATACGGAACTACTTCATCCTTATATGCTCTTTTGTTTCCGTCTTCACCATTTATCAAAATGATAGGTTCTTCAAGCTTTGTATCTATTTCAAGATCATCTGATGTATATTCCTGCATGCCGTTTCCTGACTTGTCAGTATATGAGACACTTATTGCATATCTTCCGTCCTCAGATAAAGCAAAGCTTACGATATGCTCTCCTGCTCCGACGTCAGTACTGCTTGGCAATATCTCATATGGCATACCATCCTTAAATACTTTTATTTTGAGATCTTCCATAAAAAAATTTGCTTCGTTTATTCTCAGTATTGCATTAATATTACCGTCATAATAGGCTACATTTTCTGATATATTGACCGGAGCGTTGTATGTGATAGATGCACTTGGAGCAATATTATCTACAACAATCTTTTTGGATGCTTTATTTTCATCTGAATCATTCCCTGAACGATCGGCAGCTCTTATTTTTACCACTCCGCTGAACTGATTATTTTCTGCTAAGCCTCCTACAGGTACATGAAATGTAATCGATGCACTTCCGCTGTTTTCTATAAAGCTTATATCGCTTTCGTCTGCACTAAGGTTTATGATCTCTGTACCACTGTCACCTTCAACACTGTATGTAAATGAATGTATTCCCGAAATATCATCACTTGCAGAAACAGTAACTGTCATATTTGACCTATAAAATCCATATGCCACGCCTTTTATATCAGTATCTAAAACAGCCGGACTGCAGCTTATCGCAAAATCGGCCGGTGCTGTCATATCCACTGTAAAATAGTCCGTTCCGTATTTTGCGCTGTTAGACGCGATATCTGTACAGACCATGTCAAAGCTAAAATTTGCTTCTCCGTCATATGTGATCGTTGCTCTGTGCAGATTTTCATTCTTCTCATCAGTTATCCATGTTGAGATACTATATCTGTTATCTAATGATGCACCCTTTATATCCTTGGCTGAAATATTAAAATCAGCGCCATTAAAATTTCGTTCATTTACAGTAATAACTGCCGTCTGCGCTGAATTAAAATATCTCCTTTCTTGTCCGTTTGAATCTGTAAGTATATTTTTTTCATCATTATTTAAATATGAAACATCTATAACAGGAAGTGTTGTATCGATAACATATATTTGATCTGATATATGCATATCCATTTTATTGCCGCTTTTGTCTGTATACTCTGCTTTAAATATATATTCTCCGTCATTTTGGTGGTCCGTTCCTGCATTTATTTTATAGCTTCCCTCATGAATCTCATCATTTATGCAAGACCATATGATTTTGCTGCTTATATCTGTAAAGGTCCTGCCATTGTCCTTTGAACATGCTATCTTTACATCATTCTTATCAAAATTTGTCTCCTCAATTTCAAATGTAATATTGCAGCTCTTATCGTAATAACGCTTATTTTTTACTGTCTCGATCGGCTCATCTGAAATTTCTCTTTGAAAACTTGGTGCTTTACTGTCAATGATCACTATCGTTTTCTTATCACTGTATGTCTTGCTTAAATTTCCGCAGCCATCCTTCGTTTTAAATGAAATATATCCTCTCATCTGATCCGTTTCATTTTCAGGCAGCTTAAGCACGGCCGTATATTTAGATTTATCATTTTCATCCTGAACAAATGAAAGGCTTTGATACTTTGTGTTAGACATATTAGAAGAGCCTGTATTTTCTTCTCTTACATATGACCATTCAAATTCCGAAATACCGGATATATCATCCTTTGCCTTAAATGTAATGACAGCACCGTTTTTATCATAAAAGCTGCAGGCTCCTTCCTTTGCAGCAGGCTCTGAATATTCAATAGTCATATCGGATATATCAGGTGACATATGATCAACTATAAATCCTTCATTTGGAGCATAAATTTCTTCATTCTTATTTCCTGCTTTATCCGCACAACTGATACTTACACTTTTATAAATTCCATCCGTAAGCAATTCAGATATATCTGCAGTATACGTATCATCCTTTAATTCCCAGTTGTCTGCATTTTGTAAATATGTGCATATTTCATCATCATTTACAGTTAGTTCATTGCCGTTTATATCCTCTGATCTTGATG
>CAVLAA010000049.1:0-3635 GCA_963660835.1 bacterium | reverse complement strand
TCTTTTATATTTATGATCGCCTTTTGCTCTTTATGTTTATATTCAAAATCAATTTCGGGATCTATAGTATCAATTTTGATGTTTTCTGTTACAAGCACATAGCTTATCCTGCCTGTAATTTTGTTTCTCAAATAGATGCCCTCATCAGGATTTTCTCCCTGATCGTCAATGATCGCACTGTCAGAAAAAATAATATCGTCAATATTTTCTCTTCCTGCAATTGAATAATTTTTTTCATCATTTGGCTTTACTGTAATATATGTGTTATGCCATTTGTCTTCATCCTTTATAATTTCATTTCCGGCACTGTCCGTTAATATATATGCATCGTCTAATGCCTTATCCAACGCTATATTGACAGTATATGAAGCACTTGCCTTAGCATACTCCCCGTATTTTTTCTTATCTGCCCATACCTTAAACGACATCCTATTTTCATCAGCTTCCGCAAGTTTATCAAGAAGAAGTCCTATTTTACTTACAGTAAGCTCTCCGGTATTTTTATCTATTTCCATGCCCAGCGCCTTAGCATCATCTTTGATATAATAACTTACTATGCCTTTATCTAAGGCATGTCCCTTTCTTGCTATCAAGCCATCTATTTGAGTCGTTTGGGCATTATCGCTTTCAGTATTTAAAACATAACTAAGCTCCCTAGCATCAAAGAAAAGCAGTTCTTTTTCATCTGTATCAAATGTATCCTGTGCATTTTTATCCTCTGCTCTTATTGCTCCTGATGGTATGACAAGAAGCATCATTATAATTACTGCCACAGGCATTATTTTCAAAAATCCGATAATTATCCTTCTTGTTTTTTGCATTTGAAATGCACCTCCCCTGCTTACTGCAGCTGTCAATATATTCTTCTGTGTGAACGATCATTATGTCCTCAAGCATCTTAATTCTGTCATCTTCTCCAAATTCCGGCCTGTCCTTAAAATTCTTCAACCTTATAAATGAAAAAATCGAGAATACAAAAAATATCCCTGCTGCTGTATAAGAAGCATTTGAGATTTTAAATAACAGCTCTGTCACTTATCCTTATTTTCACTCCCATTTTTTCTGTACATTTTCGTAAGCTCTTTCTATTGCTTCCTTATAATCCTGATATCTGTTTTCTATCTCATCCTTTAGCTTTATGCTTTTTCGCTTATTTAATGTAATATCTGACGTATTTTCATAAATCCTTTGAAGTATGCCTATCACAACACTCTTCTCAACACCTGTCTGAGCCATGTATATCCTCAGATCATACAGCAGACAAAAAATCCCATTATATACTGCCATTCTGTCATACTGAGTTATATAGCTGTCTTCATTGCTATCCATTGCTTTTAAAACCCCGGATATTTTATCTATAATCTCATCAAAGTCTGCTCTTGACACTTCATTAGTTTTTATCCCGTCAAAAATATATGTCTTATAAAATTCACATATGCTGTAATAACATTCCGAAAGGTTTTTATATTTAAATTCTGCCGGTATATTTGTATTTTCGTGATTATCCTTAAAATACCGATATGCATTATTTATCTTTCCGGATATATTTTCGCTTCCGTCCTCATTTGTATAAAAGCTGTAAAACATCATTCCTGCTTTATAATTCAGTTCAGCATATTCACAGCTGCTTTTATCCATAGCTTCCTTATTTGAATCATATATATCTGTAAAATATCTGCATTCACTCGGTCTAAAGCTGCCCTCCTCCTCAAAGCATTCCAATATCTTCATATATGCTTCAATTTTTTGAGGATATATTTCAACAGCCCTTCTGTAGATAGCTATCCGCTCATTTGGATCTGCATTTGTTGTTTCTATATATGCTTCGTAAATGCTGTTGTTTCTGTCTGTTCCTATAAATCTGCATATCGTACCTATTGATGCAAATAAAACCATAAATGCAACAGAAAATCTAAATGATCTTATCCGCCTTCGTACCTGTCTTTTGTGACTGCTTGTCAGAAGCTCAGGATGCTCCAAATCTCTTAAAAGCTCCTCACAGCTTTGATATCTGTCCTTTACCGCAGGCTGTACACATTTATCGATTATCAGCTCAATCCCCTCAGACAAACTCTTGTTTATCTGTCTTACAGGTGTATATATATCGCCCTTTATCGGATCTCTTCCCGTGATCAGGCTGTACATAGTCATTCCAAGAGAAAATATATCCGATCTTTTGTCTGTCCTTCCGCTATATTGCTCCGGCGGTGCATATCCCTTTGTTCCAAGTACTGTCGTATCCGATAATGCTTTTTCTCTGTATTCCCTTGCAATACCAAAATCAATTATCTTTACGATACCGTCAGGCTTCAGCATTATATTTGACGGCTTCATATCTCTGTAGATTATCGGAGGCTTCTGCGAATGAAGATACTTAAGTGCTTGTGCAAGCTGCTTTGCCCATGATATGACGAGTCTCTCAGGGCTTGCCCCGTACTCTTTCATGATCACATCCAAAGACCTTCCTTCTATATAATCCATGATGATATAGATCGTCATATCATTGCTTACTATATCAACAATTCTTGGAAGCGCAGGATGATCCAGCCTTTTCATAAGATCCGCCTCAGCTAACAGACTGTTGATTATGATCTCATCGCTTTTACTGTTTCCCTTTTTTCTTATCTCCTTGACTGCCCACTGCTTATTCAAACGATTATCCATTGCAAGATATACGAACGACATTCCACCTCTGCCGATTTCTTTGAGGATTTCATATTTTCCGTCAATTAATGCTCCAAGTTCTGCCATAGTCACTTAGCCTTTATAAGAAGTGCTGATATATTGTCTTTTTCATTTCTTTCCTTTACCCTTTCTATTAAATCCAGGCATTTTTCATTCATAATCTTTTCATTGATCAAAAGCCTCGGCATAAGCTCTCTGTATATTTCATCCTCCGTGATCTCGTGTCTGAATCCATCTGTACATAAAAGGTATGCACCCTTCTTTACCTTTCCATACAAAACCTCAGGTTCTATGGTCTCTGATACACCAATGCATTTAAGAAGCAGATTTCTTCTTTTATCTACCCTTGCCTGATCCTTTGTCATATTTCCCCTTGCTACCTCTCTTGCAACAAAGGTATGATCTGTCGTAAGCTGCTTTATTGATGCATCGATTCTGTAAATCCTGGAATCTCCTATATGTACAGCCATATATTTATCATTTATAAAAAGAACGCATGTAAATGTAGTCCCAAGCCTTATTTTATGAGCTCTGCCATAGTCCAATAGGGTTTTATTGAGCTCGTGCAGCATACAAACCATGCTTTTAGCTGCGATCCTTAAGTTATTTTCCTGTAATCCGCTAAAAATCTCCCTTTCAAACCACTCTGAAAGTTCTCTTATTGCAGTTGCGCTGGCAAGCTCCCCTTTATCAAGTCCCCCCATTCCATCGCATACTGCTGCCATGAGGATTTCACATTTGCTGCATGCTGCATGCTTTATAAGAAGGCTGTCCTGATTTGACTGCTTTATCATTCCTATATCAGAACAGGCAACTGCCGAAAGCTTTATTAAATTTTTCATAACTTTTCCTGTATTGAAAATGCTTAGAATACTTTTCAGTATCAGAAATTTATAAGATATTCAGCTGATGGGTATGCCGCAGTCAAAAGATAACTGTAAATATAAAGC
>CAVLAA010000048.1:0-15059 GCA_963660835.1 bacterium | reverse complement strand
AATATTTAAAATTAAATAAATATCTCTTTCCAAATATATATATATATTTCTTTATAGCATTAAACGAATATATTTCAATATCTTATAAACTAACATAAGCAGCATTCTGTACTTTATATCTTTTATTTATTGAGTTTTTTTGGATTTTATATATAATGAATGAAGATATACAAAACTGATACAAATTAATGCGAGGATCTATGAAAAGAATTAAAAGGCAAATGTCTGATGCCAAACTGGTAATGATCTTTATCACATTATCAGGCGGCTTTCAAGACGCTTATTCCTATCTCGTAAGAGGCAAGGTATTTGCAAATGCCCAAACCGGAAATATAGTTCTTTTAGGACACAACCTTTTTTCCGGAAACTTTGGGACAGCAGTCAATTATCTCGTTCCTCTTACATTTTTTGCTCTCGGTGTTCTGATATCCGAACAGATACGAGGACGTTTTAAACAGCTGACATTGTTTCACTGGCGTCAGATAACTGTTTCTATTGAAATAATCATGCTTTTGATCGTAGGCTTTTTACCTGTTGGGGATATTTTTAATCCTATTGCAAACGGTCTGACATCATGTGCATGTGCCATTCAGATAGAAGCCTTTAAGACTGTTATGGGACTTAATTATGCAAGCACGATGTGCATAGGCAATTTAAAGAGCTGTATGTCTGCATTCAGTTCATATCTTAGAACCAAAGAAAAGAAATACGCACACAATGCAAGACTGTATTTTTTTGTTATCCTGACATTCTTTATAGGAAGTTCCTTTGGAAGCGTTATGTGTGGCATATTCTCACAGCAAAGCATATGGTTTTCATGCGCACTGCTGGCTGTTGCAGTATTTCTTATGTTTTTCAAGCGTGATAAAAGTGCTGATGTTTCAGATGCAGATTCACCGGCATGATATAGCTGTATTTTAAATATTATCGTAATAAAAAAAGATGTAACGTTACCTTGATCTGGTGACATTACATCTTTTTTGTAACTATTTAAAGACAAATAGCCTTTATTTCCATATATTCATCTACACTTTGAATGCAGCTTTCGCGTCCGTTTCCGGATTGCTTATAGCCCCCAAACGGAGCTCCTGCACATATACCTGAACCATTTATGCAAACAACTCCGGTTTCCATATTTCTTGCTGCTTCGATTGCCGAAGCTTCATCTCCGAATACTGCTCCGCAAAGTCCGTATGGACTGTCATTTGCTATTTTTATTGCTTCATCAAGACTGTCATAGGTAATTACACAAAGCACAGGTCCGAAAATTTCTTCCCTTGCAATCCTCATATCATTTGTGACATCCATAAAGACAACAGGATTTACATAATAACCGTCAGTGCAGCTCTTTGGTATCTCGCCCGTAACCATTCTGGCACCTTCTGATATGCCTATTTCTATATATTCCTTTACTTTCTTCCATGATTTTTCATTTATAAGCGGGCCGATATCTACTGTTTCATCAAGCGGATCGCCGACCTTAAGCTTTGATGCTGCCTTCTTTAGAAAAGCTTCAGTCTCTTCTTTTTTATTTGATGGGATCAGCATACGTGTAATTGCATTGCAGGTCTGTCCTGTATTCATAAAGCAATCAGTCACAACAGCCTCCGCTGCCTTTTTGAGATCTGCATCCTCTAATACGATTGCTGCTGATTTTCCTCCAAGCTCAAGCGTACATTTCTTTATATTGCTGAGTGCAAGAGTATTTACCTGTCTTCCTGCATCTGTTGAGCCTGTAAATGATATCATCCTTATATCAGGATGTGTCGCAAGGACATTTCCTACTTCTCCGCCACGGCCTGTAACAAGATTGAATACTCCGTCCGGAAGCTCCGCTGCCTCCATTGCTTTTGCAAAATGATAAGCTGTCAACGGTGCCATCTGGCTTGGCTTAAGTATCACACAGTTTCCTGCTGCAAGCGCCGGAAGTATTTTAAGTGTGATCTGATCTAACGGATAATTCCATGGTGTAATGCCTGCTACAATGCCATATGGCTCTCTTCTCAAAATATATCCGTTTTTCTTTTCTTCGTATACAAAAGCCTCTGCAAACTCCGCAAATTCTCTTGCCTCTCCTGCTGCCGCTGACACATGCCAGTCCTCTGCCATGCTTACAGGTGCTCCAAGCTCTGATGTTATAGTATCAGCGATTTCCTTGCTATGGCTTTCAAAATAATCAGCTGCTTTTCGGAGTGCTGCTCCTCTTTGCTCACCTGTATATTTTTTCCATATCTGAAAGCCTTTTTTTGCAGCTTCAACTGCCGACTCAACATCTTCTGAATCTCCTGCCGGAACTCTTCCTATGATCTTTCTTGTGGCAGGATTTTCTACTTCTATAAATTCATTGCTGTGACCATCTACCCACTTACCGCCTATATATAATTTTAGTGTTTCCATTATGTCACCTCTTTTCTAAAAGGCAGCTTCATATATATCAAGTACATCCTCTTTTGTTAACGGACAATAGGCTTTTTCAAGGCCCTTGGCTGCCTGTTCTGCCATAATATCAAAGTTATCTTTATCATTTATTCCAAGCTCTCTTAGAGTTTTTGGAATGTTCATCGAAGCATACCATTTTCTTGTTTCCGATATTGCCTCTCTTGCAATATCATACTTAGGAAGTGTCTTATCTATGTTAAAAACATTTACACCATAGCTGACAAATACATCCACGATCGAATCATCAAGTATTTTCTCCATCCAATACGGAATGATAACTGCAAGCCCCATTCCGTGAGTTACATTGTAAAAGGCTGACAACTGATGCTCGATCGGATGGCATACCCAGGCACCTGACTTTCCGCAGGCTATCATACCGTTTATCGCCCAGCTGGATGCCCACATCAGATTGGCTCTTGCATCGTAATCATCCGGCTCATCTACTGCGATCTTGCCGTATTTTACGACAGTTCGCATAAGCCCTTCCATTATCTGATCCTGTATATATGTATCTCCGCATTTCTGGAAATACACCTCAAATATATGCGACATGATATCTGCTGCACCGGAGGCTGTCTGATAGGCTGAGACTGATTCTGTATATGTCGGATCCATGATAGAATATTTAGGAAACAGCCATCTGCTGTCGATACTTACCTTTGCATTTAATTCCTGATTGGTTATAACTGCATAAAAGTCCATTTCCGTACCTGTTGCCGCAATTGTAAGAACAGTGATGACAGGCAGTGCATCCTTGATCTTCTTTGTATCCTCTACAAGCTCCCAGGCATCGCCGGGGTATTTCACCCCGGCTGCTATTACCTTTGCACAATCTATTACGCTGCCTCCGCCTATCGGGATCAAAACATCTATATCATGCTCCCTGCAATACTCTACGCCGCTTCTTACACTTTCTATTCTCGGATTTGGCTCTACTCCTCCGAATTCAAAGCACTCCACGCCTTCTTTTTCTAAAAGCTCTTTTGCGGTATCAAAAAGGCCGTTTTTTTTGATGCTTCCGCCGCCGTAGACTATAAGTGCTCTTTTTCCTATTCCGGCAGCAAGTCCTCCAAGCTTTTCTATCTGTCCCTTTCCGAAATATACAATTGTAGGAATATCATAAACAAAATTCTGCATATGCCCTCTCCTTTTATTTTGTAAATTCAGCGTACATATCGTTGTAGATCTTGTTTGTTGCATCATCCAGATTTGCTGCATATTCACTGTTGTCCCAGCATTCCTTAGGGATATTAAGTGAGTCAAGTCCGCTTATGCTTTCATCTACAAGAGCCCAGCCTGCTTTATTCGGAGATGTGCTGCATATTTCTGTACGTATCTTGCAGTCAACATCAGCATCCAAGATATAATTTATGAATTCAGTCGCAAGTTCCTGCTTTTCGCTGTTAGCAGGTATGCAAAGGTTGTCTATCCAACGATATGTTCCTTCTTCTGTCGGGAAATAAACCTCTATATCAGGATTCTCTGCCTGTGCCATAGCAATGCTTCCGTTAAATGTATATCCTAAAGGACATTCGCCTGATATAAGAAGATCCTGTGTTCCTTCAAATTTCAGAGCATATACATTTTCCTTAAAGGCCATGAGTCTTTCCTTTGTCTTTTCAAGCTTTGCCTCATCGGATTCATTTAAGCTAAAGCCTAAGCTTTTATTTACCATTCCGATAAGTATTTTTGTATCATCCGGAACAAATACCGAGCCGGCATATTTTTCATCAAAAAGATCGCTAAGGCTGCTTATGCCGTCAGGATATACTGACTTGTCATAAGCAACAGCAAAAACTCCCGGTGCAAACGGAACCGAATATGTATTGTCCTTATCATAATCCTGTCCCAGATACTGTTCATCAAGGTTCTCATAATTAGTAAGCGCACTCTTGTCAAGCTCGGCTAGAAGTCCTTCTCCTGCCATATATTCAACCATATAGTCACTTGGATTTAAGATATCATAGGTTCCGTCGGCACTATTCTGGAATTTTGAAAGCATTTCTTCATTGCTTGAAAATGTGCTTACATTTACGGTAACTCCATAGAGAGTTTCAAAATCCTCAATAACATCATCAGGTATATATTCAGGCCACAAAAACAGATTTAATTCCTGACCCTCGTATTTGCCGTCCGCTGCAAGCTCTGCAGTTTCACTGCTGCTGCCGCCTCCGCAGCCTGCCAATGCCAAAACTGTTACAGCACTAAGTCCAATCGCAAAAATTCTCTTTTTCATAAGCTCTCCTCCTGATAAATAAAAATTGTCTGGTTTTTATCTCAATGATTGTGATTATCTCTTTTCGTTATACAGCCTTTCAAACAGTTCCTTAAAATCCTCCTGATACATCATAACCGGATTATCGGCTGTCTCAGGGGCCTCGGCTGCCGTCTTTGCCAGTCTGTCGAAATCCTTCGGGTCAACACATTCAAGATCACAAAAATGCGGGATCTTAAGTGTATCTGCCATCTCCTGAATATATTCAACACCTGCATATGCAGCTTCTTCTGCACTCATGCCGCTTATATCAACCCCAAGTGCCTTTGCTACATCTGCATATTTTTGAGGCGCTCCTTTAACTGACAGTCTTGAAACCTCAGGCAGCATCATGGCATTTGCAACTCCATGAGGTATATCATAATAGCCGCCAAGTGCTTCAGCGATAGAATGAACAGATGCAACATCCGAATTGCCAAATGCCGCACCTGCCATGCAGCTTGCTACGAGCATATTTTCAAGATCCTCTGTATTTTTTTCATTTACACCCTTTATTAGGCTTTTGCCTATCATGCTTATGGCACTTAAAGCAAGTGCATCTGTCAAAGGATTTGCTGCCTTTCCGACATATGCCTCTACTGCATGAGTTAATGCATCCATTCCTGTTGAGCCCATTATATGAGCAGGAAGCTTTACAAGTACCTCCGGGTCAAGAATAGCTACCTTAACACTGTTATTCGGACCCCAGATACAATCCTTTACCATTGTTGTTGTATTATTTACGATAGATTCATGAGTCACCTCACTTCCTGTTCCGCAGGTTGTAGGTATAGCTATAAGCGGTGCGATCGGCTTTGTAAGCTTATTTCCGTAAAGATCGCTGCAGCATCCTCCATTCGTCATGATCGCGCCTATTGCCTTAGCTGTATCGATAGCAGAGCCTCCTCCGACAGCTATCAGGTAATCTATTTTATTTTCAATTGCGTATTCTGCTCCTTTTTCAATATCCTTGTCTCTGGGATTCGGTACTATATCTGACCAGATAAGGTACTCCATATTGTCCTTATCAAGGCTCTTTCTTACTCTTTTGACTATATCGGTTTCAAGCATCATTTTATCTGTTATCAAAAGCCCGATCTGACCAAAGTCCTTTGCATGCTCTGACACACTGTCAAGAGCATCCTTATCAAATACTATTTTGGTGGGCATGTAAAAAGAAAAGCCTTCCATATCAATCCCTCCTCTTTTTTAAACTTAGCTTTTTGAATAGTTTCTTATAATCAAGCTGTCCAAAGATAGATATCAAAAGAACAACAATAATTATTATGGTCGACAGTGCATATACATCCGGTGTTATACGCTTTTTGGTCATGTTATATACAATGATCGGAAGTGTCTGTGAGCTTGGTCCGCTTGTAAAATAGCTGATGATAACATCATCTATCGACAATGTAAAAGCCATAAATGCTCCGGATGTGATTCCCGGCATTATAAGCGGCAGTGTAATCCTGAAAAATGTCTGAACCCTGTTTCTTCCCAGATCAAGAGATGCCTCCTCAAGTGACGGATCAAAGCCTGCGATAGATGCCCGTACATTAAATACCACATAAGGAATACAGAATGTCGTATGAGCTATGATAAGTGTCAGCATTCCTGTGCTTATATGAAAGATAGAAAATAAAACCATAAGAGAAATGCCAAGCACGATCTCAGGTATTACGATCGGGATATAGAACATTGTGTCAAGCAATGCCTTTCCCTTGAATTTGAAGCGGTACATTCCAAATGCTGCAAGTGTTCCGATGATAACTGAAAGAATCGTGCTGCTTACTGCAAGCATTATGCTTTTTGCAAGTCCCTCAAGAAGAGTGTCGTTTTCTAAAAGCTCACCGTACCAGGCAAACGTAAATCCATCAAAGCTGTTGTTATAGCTGTTGGTATTTACAGAGCCGATTATTATTGCAGCTATCGGCAAGAACAGAAAAGTATATATAAGTATGAGATATATTCCGGATAAAATCCTTGATCTTTTTTTCTTCACTCAAATCCCCCCTACAGCGACATAGCGTCCATATCACCGCCGCTCTTTTTGTAAATACCGACAAGAATAAGTGTTGCTAAAAGCAATACCACCGAAAATGCCGCACCGACAGGCCAGTTATATGCAGAACCGCTGAACTGAGTCTGAATGATATTTCCTATCATCTTGTGCTTGGCACCTCCCATAACATCGGAAATAAAGAAATATGCCATTGTCGGAATGAAAACCATTATCGATCCCGAAAATACACCCGGCATTGTAAGCGGAAGTGTTACATGGAAAAAGGCTCTTACCTTGTTCATGCCCAAGTCATTTGATGCCTCGAGCAATGAAGGATCCAGATTTCTTATAGAAGAAATAAGAGGCAAAATCATAAACGGAAGCAATGAATAAACCATTCCCATGATAACTGCAGGTCTTGTATACATGATCTGGATCGGCTGACTGATGATATTATTGTCCATTAAAAAGCTGTTAAGCCATCCTGTTTTATCAAGTATTGTCTTCCATCCGTTAAGTCTGATTATAAGATTGGTATAAAACGGAACCATCATTAGTGTAGTATAAAGATTGCGCCTTCTCTCAGGTGCTTTTGCGATAATATATGCCATCGGATATCCCAGTAAGATACATATGACTGTATTAAAGAATGCGATTATAAAGGATTCCGAATAATATGATCCATATAGCGAGGAAAAGATTTCTTTATAATTATCAATTGTAAAATTAAATACCAGCTGTTTATTCTGCATCTGTATAAAGCTGATAACAAAGATAAATGCGATCGGTATAACTACAAATACCACCATCCAGGCAGCAGCCGGAGATACAGTCACAAGCTGAGGTATTTTTTTCTTTAGCTTTTTCATATGACGCCACCTCCTATTTCTTCATCAGGCTTTCAAGTCCTTCTATGCCATCTCTGGATAAAAGCTCCTTCTGGACAATGATCTCTCCCTTTTCAAGTTCCCAATACAGATACAAGAGGCTTCCGATCTCAGGAAGTTCATCTTCCTGCATCCTTGTAACTTTAACTTCCTCTCCGTTACGAAGCTGTACGATCATCTTTATAAGGTTTCCTATATAAATCTTTTCCTTAACTCTGCCCTGTATGGAATATCCATGCCGCCTTTCGGTCGTAAATTTAACATTTTCGGGCCTTACGGAAACTGCGATATATGCTCCTTCTGTCACACCTTCCATATTTCTTATCGGATGATGCCCTGCTTCTGTTCCTATCCGTAAGCCCTGATCACTTGTTTTTACAATGCCATCGAAAATATTTGATTCTCCGATAAAGCCGGCTACGAATTTGGTTTTCGGATGCTCATAAAGCTCCTTAGGTGTTGCTATCTGTTCAAGAACACCCTGATTTATGACTGCGATCCTGTCACTCATGGTCAGTGCCTCCTCCTGATCATGTGTAACATAGACAAAAGTGATCTTCAGCTGCTTCTGCAGTCTCTTCAGTTCAAGCTGCATCTGCTTGCGGAGCTTTAGATCAAGCGCTCCTAACGGTTCATCCAAAAGAAGAACCTTAGGCTGATTTATAAGTGCTCTTGCTATAGCAACTCGCTGCTTCTGTCCTCCGGACATCTGAGTTATCCTTCGTTTTCCGAAGCCCTCAAGCTGTACAAGCTTAAGCATTTCTTCAACTCTTTCCTGACGTTCCTTTTTGGGAACCTTCTTTGCTGCCAGTCCATAGGCAATGTTTTCGGCTACTGTCATATGAGGAAAAAGTGCATAATTCTGAAATACGGTATTTACCGGTCTCTGATAGGGCTCCTTCTTCTCAACATTTTCGCCTTGAACCTGTACGGTTCCGTCTGTAGGCTTTTCAAAGCCTGAGATCATGCGAAGGGTTGTTGTTTTTCCGCAGCCCGAGGGACCAAGGAGTGTTAAAAATTCTCCTTCTGCGATCTCTATGTTCATATTTTTAACTACATGGTTGTTTCCGTACCATTTGTTTACATTTTTTATGGATACTATCGATTCATTATTTGCACTCATATAAACACTTCCTCTCTTTTAGCCAATGCGCATGCCTGATGTCATCAATATCAGAAGAGAAGCTGTTACAGACTGCTCTCGCCTCTTTCATTTGTACGGATCCTTATCGAATCGTATACATCGTAGACAAATATTTTTCCGTCTCCGGGTTTTCCTGTTCCTACTGCACTTACTACATCTCCCAGGATTTCTTCAAGCTTTGAATCCTCGACAACTACAAATACCATTACCTTTGGCAGAAGATTTATATCATCGCTTGTCAGATTCATCTCGTCTATATAGCCCTTCTGTCTGCCGCAGCCCATAACAGAATGTATTGTCATGCCCTGGCATTTATGATCTGCTAAGGTTTCTTTAAGTGTTAAAAGCTTTTCCTGTCTTGTGATAATTTCTATTTTCTTCATAACAATCCTCCTCTTTACTCAATAGATCCAGCTTCTCTGCAGGCTGTTTGGATTAAATGGGTTACGATCGGTTTTTGTAAATACATCCATCTCCTTTGAAAATCTGTCATATCTGAGTGCGCTTATATCACAGCCTACATTTTGCTCTGCGATCACTTCACTCATGACTTTTCCTACCGGTGCCGAAAGTCCGAAGCCGTGACCGCTAAATCCACACGCTATATATAATCCGGGTATGATATCTACTTTTCCGATGACCATCGAATCATCCGGTGTTATTGACATCCATCCGCCCCATGAACGAACGATTTTTGCTTTTGCAAGACAAGGGAACAGATCTACTAATCCCTTTGCAAGACTTGCCATTCTGGTTGCACTCTGATAATTTTGCGGATATCTTGTTCTGTCAGGATCTGTGCAATATCCGTCACTTGAACCGTATACAAATGTTCCGCACTCTGTCTGCTGTCCGTAATATGATCCGACAAATATCTCATCAAGTATATGAGGAAGCTTTTCTGTTACCATTATCTCCTCATAAAATGAATGCATCGGAAGATCAAGTCCTACAGTATTCAAAATAGCTCTTGTACCGTAATTTGCAGCAAGCAGTATCTTCGGTGCTTCATATCTGGTTCCGTCAGCTGAAATTGCGGCATTTATCTTACCCTGCTTCATTTCCAGTCTTATAATTTCCTGTCCCGGATAATATCTGACTCCTTTTTTAAGACCTGCCATATAAAATCCAAGTGTGACCTTAAGCGGATTTGCTCTTGATTCCTCCTCACAGCGAACTGCATATTTTATCTTATCTGAGAATGCCGGACACCTTTTTAAAAGCTCCTTCGTAGTCAGCTCTTCAAAATGAAGTCCTGCTGCCCTTCCGTATTCCTGATACTTTATAGTGCTTTCTATATCTGCATCATCCATCATGATGCGATAGCCTCCGGTCTGCTTGTACTCAACATCTATTCCGATATCCTCAGATACCCTTGGCCATACCTCTCTTGCACCGTAAACTCCTACAGGCAGCTCACCTATTCCTCTTCTTGTGAGCTTATTCATCGCTCCGTTTCTTACAGATGCAAACTCTGAAAGCTGTCCCTTTTCTACTACAATGACATCAAGTCCTGCCTTGGCAAGATAAAATGCGGTGGAGTTTCCAATGGCTCCGCTTCCTATCACAATGACATCTGCCTTTCTGATATTCTCCATATCGTAATCCTCCTTTCCCGCCTTTTATATATCATCCGACCTTCTGCTTGCATCTTCGAGAGTTATCGGCCTCATAGGTGCTCTTGGTGTACATTCCTCAAGCTCGGATGCTGCTATATTGAGTTCCTTTGCCAAAATTCTTTTTACATGGATCCCGCAGCTCTGTCCCTGGCAAAGTCCCATTCCCGGCCTTAAGAATCTCTTTATTTCATTCATTGTATAAAGTCCGTCATGTATTGCCTGTCTTATCTCGCCTTTAGTGATCTCTTCGCATCTGCAGATGATCATGTCGTCATCATCTTCGGCCTGCATTGGAGGAAGCAAGCCTTCTCTTTTCATATATAAAGCCATTCTTCTCACCAGCCTTCCTTCTATTTAAAGAACCTTACTGTATTTGCATATTCCTTAGGAACCTTTATTGTAAGCAATGCGGTCTTATCAAAAGCCGGTGACGTTTTAACACTTTCAACCACAGCTTCACAAACCTCCATGCCTGCTCTGTCAAGTCCCTTGCCCTTTGTTCCTTTAACCGGATAAGGTAAAAATTCATAAGGCAATGTGATCGATGCCATACCATCCTCACATTCCTCATTAACAAGAAAGATAGCCTGTCCCGAACACGATGCAACGCACATGCCACAGTTTTTACAATCTGCTTCCTTTACTACGATCGGCAATGATGTTATCTTGCTTCCTATTGATATACAGCCGAATTTGCAGGCATCCTGGCATGGATTGCAAGGGATATTCTGTGTACATTCGATAACAGGATGTATTCCGACTTTGTGTGTAACGCCCGGATATGCCTCCGTCTCATCCTGTTCAAGATGTCCGGTTCTTAAGAGATTCTGCGATATTGGAAATCCCTCTTCTGTTTCAGTGAGTTTTTTTCCTCTGTTTTCTACAGCAAACATTCCCTGTCTGAGCTGCGATAGCGATTTTTTGTATTTATCTACTGTTTCATCAAAAACCTCTTTGGTTGTAAATCCGCCTCTGTAAGCTGCCGCAATTCCTGCTATAGAACCGCCTATCATAGCTGAGCTTGCTTCCTCAATACCTGAAACATCTCCTGCTGCAAATATTCCGGGAATGCTTGTCTCTCCATATTCATCACATACAGGAACAAGTCCTCCAGCATCCTTCATCTTTGCTCCTGCCATTCTAACAAGCTGGCTCATGGGGTTGAGTCCTACTGCCACACATATAAGATCAACATCCAGATGCTTCTTTGTGCCTTCTATCTTTTTCCATTTTGAGTCTACCTCTACGATATCAACACCCTCGACATGATCCGTACCTACTGCACGCTCTATAGTATGTGAAAGATAAAAGGGGATTCCGAGCCTTGCAAGCTTAGCTGCATGAACTCCATAACCGCCTATCCTTGGTGCTCCGTCTATAATTGCCTCTACCTTACAGCCTGCCTGCATAAGCTGATAACTTACAACAAGTCCTACATTTCCTGATCCAACCATAAGAACCTTGTTTCCGGGCTTAACACCGTGGAGATTTATCATTGTCTGCGCTGCACCTGCTCCTATGACACCCGGTAATGTCCATCCTTCAAACGGGAGTGTTCTTTCAGATGCTCCGGTTGCAACAACTACATTGTTGGCATAATAGCTTCCCATTTCTCCGTTGCTGAATACTCCGATAACGTTGTTTCTGAAAATTCCTGTTACCTGAGAATTAAGTCTTACCTCAACTCCGGCTTCTTTTGCCTCATTTAAAAGCTTTTTTCCTATTTGTATTCCTCGGATCTTAGCCTGATGCTCCTTTGATCCGAAAAACTTATGTATCTGCTTAAACAGCTGTCCGCCAGGTCTGGAATTTTCATCAAAAACAATTGTTTTCATTCCTTTGCTGCTTCCTTCTATTGCAGCGCTCAGTCCTGCCGGGCCGGCTCCAATGACTACTAAATCATAACTTTTCACCGGACATCCCTCCTCTACTTAAAATACCTTCTGTTTTATTCTCCCAGACCTTCCTGAGTTTCTACCTTCATCCCTGCTTCAAGCGGTGTAATGCAGGTTCTTACATTTACTTCTCCGTTAACAACCATAACGCAGTCTGTACATCTGCCTATTGCACAAAAGACACCTCTTGGTTCATGCCGTCTTGCTGTATGTCTGTGTACCTTAACTCCCTGAGCCATAAGTGCCGCAGCTATCGGTTCTCCTTCAAAGCCCTCCATTGCCTGTCCATTGTAATAAAAGGTAACCTTTTCTCCCTTTTCATAGCTGCCCAAAATAGGATGCTCCGTCAATCTGCTTTCCATCTTACTTCCTCCTTTCGAAGAAATATCTTAAGAGCGCTGCTGCGCTCCTTTTTGTAATAAGAAAAGGCAAGGAACACATTTAAGCGTCCTTGCCTTTGATAAGTCGATATTATATTGACGTATATAAAATTAATCAAGGTTCTAAAGCCCACATATTTTTAGGCTCGAGCACAAGACATTTTTTCTAATCTTTTGCTAAAATGCTTGTATTAAAACTTACTGTTTGATTTCAATTTCAATTTTTATGAAGGGTGGGATTTCATGGCATTAGATTTAAAGACCTTAATAAAGAAAACACCTGAGCTTAAAATAAACGTTATAGCCGGCAAAGACGGCATGGAAAATAAGGTCAGGTGGGTACATGTGATCGAAAGTCCATCGTCCTCTGTTCTTTTAGATGAGGCCGAGCTGGCACTTTCAACCGGAATTGAATTGAAAAACGATTCTGATTTTATGGAACTCATACACAGTATATATGAAAAGAAGGCCTCCGGTATGATCATAAGCCTTGGCTATTCTATAGTGGAAATTCCAACTGAAGCACTAAGCTTTTGTGATGAAAACAACTTCCCGCTGCTTGTTATTCCTAATAAAACCGGACTTACTACAAGTCTCAGTCTGTTTGCAAACATCATTACGCTTGAGAACCATGAAGAGATAGCCATCAAGACTGCTTTTCAAAATGCGATCTTTTCTCATCAAAACGCAGAGGCCTATGAAATTCCTTTAACACAAAAGGGAATAAAACCGGATTATCCGTTTTATGCAGCGACTGTATACCTTGACTCTGCAAGAGATGATTATGAAAGCCTTTCAAAGCTTTCATTTCATATACAGCTGTATGCAGAAAAGAAAAAATTTAAAAATACTTCTATTTTTCCATATAATGATGTTGTTACTATCGTATTTTGGGATTACAGCCGTGAAGAGATCACCGAACGTATATACGAGCTGGCTGACTTTTTGAAAACAGAGCTTCCTAATGATGAGCTTTGGCTAATCGGCGTAGGCAAAAAGGCAAACAGCATCCGCTGTCTGTATAAAAGCTTTGATCAGGCTACAGAGCTTCAAAATCTGCAGTTTAGACACATAATCCCGCGAGATCATTACCATTTTGATAATCTCGGTGTTTATTATCTTTTGATGAGCGTTGATAATAAGGATGTCTACAGCAGATATTATAATCAGACACTTGGACCTATTCTCGATCATGATATAAATAATGAGTATTCTCTGTCTGATATTTTGAAGTATTATCTCGAGCACAATGGAAGTGTTCAAGAGACAGCAGATCATTTTTATCTTCATCGAAATTCCATAAACTACCGTTTAAAGCAGATCCAGGAGCTTTTAGATGTCAATCTGTCTGACCTTGACGCAAGAATACAGCTTCGTCTTGCTTATATGGTACGGGATATGCTTGATTAAGGTTTGATGTTAACTTGTAAAAGGCGTGTGATAAGATCCTCACACGCCTTTTTCGTGCAGTAAGCTGTCAGCCTGCCGAATAACACTTTAATTGTTTTTCAAATAATCTACATGAAGAAGCTCATGCTCTCTTCCTGCGATCTCTGATTGATAAAGCATCCTTAAAAGTGGATTGTCATTTGAATTTCGGATGCTTTCATGTCTGTCTGCTGTATACAGACCTTTTCCTCTTTCTTCCTTTGCATCATTGTCAAACGGCTGACCTCCGCCGTTTATGCAGCCTCCGGGACATGCCATAACCTCCACAAAATCAAATTTTTCTCCGTTTTTGATCCTGTTTATTATCTTCTCTGCATTTCCAAGTCCGCTGACAACAGCTGCATGAAGAGTTTTTTCACCGAAAGGAATATCAAATTCCTTGATCTCCTCGAGTCCTCTCTGTCCCATTTTTGCTATGGTCTTAACTGAACCTTTGTGTCCCATTGCATTTCGCAGTACAGCCTCTGTAACACCGCCGGTAACTCCGAATATGACACCTGCACCCGAGCTTGTACCAAACGGCATATCAACAGGCTCCGGATCGATCGTATTAAATACAATTCCTGCTTCCTTTATCATCGTTATCAACTCTTTTGTTGTTATGACGGCATCTACATTAGGGTTCTTACCTACTTTAAATTCATCTCTGTCTGCTTCGTATTTCTTTGCTGTACATGGCATTACTGCAATATGAAACATCTTCTTTCCTTCTTTAGCGGCCTTGTCCTTAAGAACGGAAGCAAACATCTGCATAGGTGACCTGCAGGTTGAAATATTGGGAAGAAACTCCGGATATTTGGTTTCTACATATCTTATCCATCCCGGACAGCATGATGTCATAAGAGGAAGCTTTGTATTGCTTTCAACTCTTTCAATAAATTCCTTGGTTTCCTCGATAACAGTCATATCTGCGCCAAAAGTTGTATCGTAAATAGCATCGATTCCCATATAGCGGAGAGCAGCAACGATCTTGCCCATTACGTTTTCTCC
>CAVLAA010000047.1:0-15116 GCA_963660835.1 bacterium | reverse complement strand
ACAATCTATTCGATTTAACAATACTATATGGAGGAATTTCACCACTTATCATACATCATCCACCATCAGCATTATTTTATTGTATAATTGTTATTCAAAATATCTCTTTTTGACTTTCAACTATTTCTAACATTGCAGCAAGTATCGCAAGGGATAAATAGAAATACAAATCATATATCATGACCATTGAAATACCAGATACCAATATGCACAACCAATATAAAAACCCTTCAATCATTAGATAACATTTTACTTTATCTTTATTTTTGTATAACTTTTGATTGTGAAATAATTTGATACCGTATTTCAAAAGGACTAATAATAAAAAAACAGAGAGTATTATCCCGGTACAAGAAAACACTTCGTAATACAATGAATGTGAATAAGCACCCATATAAAACTTTATTCCACCGAGACCAATTCCCAGAATTGGATGACTTTCAAACTGTGCTTTTGCAAAATTTTGATACTTATCTCTTGCCATGTCTCCAGTATCCATAGAACCCGTAAGACGTGAACCTAATACAGTATTTTCAAGCAAATAGTTTTGAACGTAGGCAAATGTAACAACTACCAGCAAAATTATAAAGAAAGTCAAGAACCATCTCGTTCTTGATTTGTTTTTTGACTTTAACGGAACAATTCCAAACAATAAGCTTAGCCCAATAAGAGCGCTTAGAACAATAAAGCCTCGACGAGAGGCTGCTGAAATCATTGAAAGCACAATGACAATCATGCATACAGCTAAAAATAATTTAATTATCATTTTCTTTTCTATACTAACCAGCACAAAACATGCAAAAACAGCTAATATAAAGAAGCTTGACATACTATTGGTATTTAAACCAGCTAATCCAATCGCCCCGGTCGAAGTAACAACCACACCACTAGTCAAGGTCGTTATTGCAAGAAAAGCAACTGAGACACAAGTCATCCATAAAACTACTCTTAAATACTCAAGCCTATCTTTTAGTATCAAAAATAGAGAATATGCCGTAAAAACATATTCTACCATTCTAATGCATACATCGGTACCATATCGACCATGAGAAGTAATAGTAATAGTAATAAATGCTGAAAGAACAACATAAACGATTATCGATACCATCATGCTAACTTCTATTGTACCTTTTTGTATCCAAAAAATCTGAATACAAGCACATAAAATGATTGCCCCACATAGAATAATCATTAATCCATCTATGGATTTTATCGCATACTGAAAATAAAAAGAATATGCGACAAGTATCAAAATCAAAGTCAACCATATTTTTTCGAATATTGTTGATTTACTTTTTTCAATCCTATAATCCATTTAATTATTTCTCCGATTCATATTCACCAAAGGCATTCTCTTTTTTGTTGTATATATTCATGTGATGAACACTAGAAAATCATCATTATCTCTGTTTTCTATTAACAAAAACAAATATTTTGTGTTTTTAATTCTAAATATTACATTTTATAACTTGTTCGTTCAATAAAATCTAATATTCTCTCTGCTCTTTTTTCTATACTAAGGTTCTGAGCCGTACTTAATGCATTCATACTCATCTTTTTACGTACACTTTCATCCCTCAGTTTTTCGATAGCATTACGAATATCTTCAATTGACATCGGATCGATTCGAATAGAGTTTCCATCCGTTAAAACGTCATCGTTAAATGGAAGATTTGATGAAATAATTGGGCATCCGCAAGCCATAGCCTCAACAATAGCATTACAAGACCCCTCACTGAGTGTCGGAAGACAAAACACATCTATTGCGTTTATGAAGTCGCTCACAACCTCATGTTCTATGGCTTTGCAGAAAATGACTTTCTCCCCATATGGCGGATTATCTCCTCTGCCTGCAAAAGCAGCATAAGCCCCATCTATCCGATTGACAGCTTCAAGCAGTCTCTTATCACCTTTCCTATCAATAAATCCACCAACAAAGCCAACAATAAACTTATCGAATGGCATTTCAAGCTTCTCGCGACATTTTTCTTTATCTTTCTTGTAAAAAAGCGATAAGTTGGTGGAGTTAGGCGCTGTTATTATAGGAACACCTTCTGCGATACCAAGCTCGTGAAGTTCATTTGTATTTTTTGTAGAAACAGATATTATTCCTGTCAACCCATCAAGTTGTTTCTTCTTAGGAAACCCATATGTCTTACGAACCTGCGATTCAAAATCACATTCTCCATAAGCAATGAAGGATGGGATTCCTAGCGTCCTTCCGATGCGGACAGCGGCTAGTCCGCCATAGAGAAAAAAATGGCCATATACGCAATCAAATTTTCGTTTTAATGATTTTGCACAATTTAATGCAGCATGTTCAAAACATTCTTCACTAATATGTTCTGTATTAAATGAACCTATCTGAATAGATGATGCTGAAATGGTACGAGGATAGTATGTATCCACAATAACATTCTCTGACAGTTTATCCGAAAAATGTTCCGGAATATCCCAAATTTTTTTTCGGTACTTCATATATGAAACTGGAGAAATAACTGTACAGTTATTTCCTTGTCTCGCAATTTCGTAAATAAGATTCTGAAAAAAAACATTCTTGTATTTATCAACCGGATTTGGATACCATCCTATAAATAAATAATTTTTCATATTATTCTTATCCCCTAAACATTCCATCTGAACGCCAAAATTTTAATGCCGTATAATTCTAATTGATCCAACTACAGTGCTGTTATCTGGGACATCCTTTGCAATAACCGCATTAGCTCCAATTTTTACATTATTACCAATCTTGCACGGCCCAATAATTTTGGCGCCTGCTCCTATCATCACATTGTCACCAATTGTTACCGCCTCTTCAGGTTTACCTCCTGCGATTGTCACTTGATGATTAATAACACAGTGTTTTCCAATTGTAGCATAATGTGAAATAACAATTCCATTTAGCCCATGCCACATGATAGGACGTTCAGCAAAGCGTGCCCCCCCCCCGAATCCTGTTCCCATAGACGCATTATTAAAGGCATCCATCCGTTTAATCCTATAATAAAAATATAGTCTAAGAAATTTAGGTACAGCACTTTGCGGATCGACAACTGCAGCACGCATTCTCCAATATACGTCTGGATTGTAATGCTGAACTCTATGCATTATTGCTGCTACAAAAAAATTCTTTTCGTTCATCTATGTTACTCCTCTTCATTAAAATGGCAATTATCTACAATTAGCTTTCAAGAAATGCCTTGACAGCATTCTCATAATTACAGTCATCTTTTACAACTGCTTCAATTAATAAGCTACATTCTCTATTGAACACTTCCTCATCAATACGGAAATACCATTCATATAGGCAGTCGGCAAAGTTCTCATGATTCGGATGAAGGCCAATTCCAATGCCGTGCTTCTGGCAAATCTCTGCCTTATAAGTTTCTGCCTCCACTAGTTGGGGAATTCTGTATATTAAACCATCATAAAAACGATTAGATATAGCAAAACGTATTTCAGCCTCTTTAGATATCCAATAAGAATTGTTGATGATATCTGCTTGCTCAAGAAGCCTTGATTTATCCGTATTAACATACCTTCCAGTGAAAAATACGTTATCAGCATGAATTTCGCTGCAATATGCTTTGTATTGCTCTAACTCAGGGCCTGCGCCATGATAATACAACACAAAGCGTCTATCATTTGCCAATCTGTAAATAATTTTCTTCTGGTGTTCAAAGTATCGCATGGTGCCGTTCCAAACCAAATTTAACTTATCACCCCTTTGCCTCTTTCGAAAGCACATATTCTGAAGTTTCAATTCACTTCTCTGAATATTATGTGCAATAACATAGTTATGTTCAGGTAGGAAATTCCTAAATCCAGGAGATGAAATAGATGTAGCAAAGCTTCCTTCAATAACAGATTTTTCAATTTTGTAAAAAAAACTGTTTGATTCGTAACTATAATCCCGAATATCAAAGAAGTATTTTCCTCTATATTTTGCCAAAATATCCGTCAAAATTATTCCACTCAGCGTAGATAAAATAATCAATTTCTCATATTTTCTATTTCTCAGTTGTTTTGCCAACCAGAATCGAAACCTGCCAAAATCTATAAACTTTGTTACAACCCATTGCTCTTCTTCTGATGTAACATTACAATACTTATAATTCGCTGGCAAATGTAAGTCCTCGTTTGATCTATTCCAGAACAAAACTTCATATTCTTCATGGCTTTCGTCCAATTGCTCAATATAAATTTTTAGATACGGGCACACATAGAGATCGCCAATAAATACTATTCCTATCATTTTTTCTTCTTTCCAATCCGTGTTACAATGCCGAATACCGTACCGATTCCATAGGATGTGTGCAAAATCAAAAACAGTAACGGCATTATGATGTGCTGTGGATAGAATCCATTTTGTATTCCGGATAAAATGGTATTTGTGATGGCGAACAGGATATACATTCCCCACATAAGTGCACTAAATCCCCAGAAACCACAAATCCCCAATCCAGTAGTGATTACAATCGCACATACAAAAGCAAATGGGACTAAATGGTAAATACTGATGCATCTTGGACACACCTTGATTGTCATTCCAATCCAATACCCATTTCCATACTTCTGCTTAATCATTCGTATAAAATCACTTCTGGCATACTGATAAGAAACAATCCTAGGATCGTAGCAAAGCCTATATCCAGCTTTGCGAATCCGATAGTGAAATTCGTTATCTTCAGTTCTGATCAAATCTTCATTAAAGAATCCAATTTTATCTATAACTTCACGCTGATAAGCTGGATGAAACATTGTCTTAACATATTTTTTCTCCTTACCATGACGACTGAAATTAATACTACTACCAAAAAGAGAATTTTCCACCTGAAGCAAAACACACGCCCATGGATTGTTCTTTTCTATCACAGCCGGTCGAAATCCACCTACAATCATCTCGCCATTTTGTATATTTTCCATTACATAAAGAGAATATTCCGGAGTAACCTTTGTATGAGCATCGATTCTGGCAAAAACATCTCCAGTATAATTATTAATTGCAACATTCCAACCAGCAGCTTGAGATTTTCGAGGATTATCCAAAACCTGTACCGAATAAAAGTCTATGTTCTCGTTCTTGAACTTCTCCATTATTTTTTTTGTTCCATCTGTAGAAAGACTATTTATCAATAGAATCTCCATCAGTTCATGTGGATATTTTTGAGCTTTCATATCTTCTAAAAGATCTGGAAGATATTTCTCTTCATTATAAGCTATAATCCCTATCGTTAATTTATGGCACATCATACTGTATTTTTCCTCTCAAAGCTTCAATCATTGAACCTCTACATATGTTTTTCTTCCGAATAATCCTTCCCACACACTGCCAGCACAGTTCTAAACATTGTAAGTATCTCTCTGAAAAATCCGAACCTTCTTACACTCTCCAAGTTCCATTTCATCTTCTCTGGCAGTACTTTCTCCACATATACTCTATCCACATCATCCGCTTTATCCAATAACTCTGCTTCATCCTTATAACGAATACTTGCCTCACTGGTAATCCCCGCCGGCAAAAGCAATGTTGCCATAAATTCCGGCTTATATTTTTCTACATATTTAACAGCTTCCGGTCTTGTTCCTACGAAGCTCATATTTCCAGAGATCAGATCGAACACCTGCGGGAGTTCATCGAGCCGTCCTCCCCTTAGCTTAGCACCGACTTTAGTAATACGACTGTCATTGCCAACCGTCACTGCTGTCCCAATCTTATCTGCATCACTTACCATCGTGCGGAACTTGTGGATTCTAAAATGCTTGCCGTAAGCCGTTACTCGTTCCTGTCTATAAAACACAGGGCCTTTAGAGTCGATCTTGATCATTATCGCTATAATAACCATAGGAATTGCAAGAAAGATTAATAATATTAGACCGCCAATAAAATCGAATAATCTTTTAAGAATAAGACTTATTCTCTTTTTCTTTAGTATTTCATAATAGGGTCTTACCTCATCTATTCTCATAAAATCAGGTAATTGTTCCCATTTTTTGAGCATTAACGCTCCCCCTCTTTATATTATGTTAAATGTTATGTCAAATATTCTCTAACAATATCCTTAAAATTCTCAATCACATACTCCACCTCTTCATCACTTAGCTTTGTATGAAGTGGAAGTGTTATTAAATTGCAATAGTAATCATATGCATTCGGGAAATCCTTGATATCCCATCCCATTGCCTTATATGCCGTCATCATCGGAAGTGGTTTATAATGTACATTGCAGGCAATGCCACGCTCTGCCATCTTTGTGATAATCTCTCTTCTTTCGTGATCAGAAGCTCCGGGGATACGTGTCAGATACAGATGACCGGAAGAAACAGAGCCTTCCTTATAGTGATTCAAATGCTGTACACCGATTTCATCACACATAGCATCATATCTTCTGATGATTTCTTTCCTTCTTTCGAGGAATCCCGGATATCTGTCAAGCTGCCGTAATCCAATCGCTGCCATGATATCTGTCATATTGCACTTGTACCATGAACCAACTATATCATACTCCCAAGCACCTAACTGTGTTTTTGAAAGAGCATCCTTGCTTTGTCCATGAAGACTGTAGAGCTGATACATATGATACATTTCTTCGTTATCAATACCTTCTATATCTCGCCATGTGCTTGCTCCACCTTCTGCAGTAGTGAAATTCTTTACCGCATGGAATGAAAAATCAGAAAAATCCGCAATTTCGCCTGCCATTTTGCCATTTTTCTGTGCACCAAGAGCATGTGCACAGTCTGCGAAAATAAGTACTCTTCCGATAGACTGCTGAATCCTTGCTCCTAGGGAATCTCCTTCTTTGGCTTTAAATAAGCTTTTCTTGCTTTCTACTGCTGCATATAACTTGTCATAATCGCAAATGATTCCGCCAAGATCTACAGCTACTACCGCCTTGGTCTTTTCTGTGATGGCATTGGCTACTGCTTCGTAATCCATTTCTGTGCTGTCTTTTTGACTATCTACAAAGATGACTTTTGCACCGACATGGATGGCTGCGCTTGCACTGGCAGTGTAGGTATATGCCGGCACTATCACCTCGTCATTGTCACCGACACCACATATACGGAAATTTAATTCTTCCGATGCTGTTGCAGAGTTCAGACAGACTACCTTGCTCGTATGACAAAACTCGGCAAGTCTTTTTTCCAGTTCTTTTGTTCTTGGTCCGGTAGTGATCCATCCTGATCTGAGAGTCTCTGTCACTTCATTGATTTCCAGATCAGAAATATCCGGAGGACTAAATGGAATATTTCTCTTTATAATTTCGTTTCCATTGCAAACGATTGTTTCTGCCATTTCGAAATCTCCTAACATTTAATTTCTACTCAATACAATTGCTCTTTTTTCCACATGACGGCATATTCACAAATAGCCAGCGTAATCCTCCATACACCAGCTATTAAAAATAAGGCTTTTCCTAGCTGTCCTTATGATTACGCCATCTCCAATAACTCTCCTATCGCCTTTTAAGATATTTAATGTATCGTAGAGGTCACCGTATTCCCTCCGGTATCACTGCCGCATCTCATCTCATATCCAAAACCACTTTAGTAAATTCCTGTTCTGTCGGAATAAACGTATATGGGGCATATTCGCCGTACGCAGTCGGTCTGCTGATAGTAACCAGCTGTATACCTTGACGGCCCACAGAGGCATTTAATTTTCTTTTTAATTCTACTAATTCTTTTCCATGTCTGGTTTTCAACGCATAGCATCCGTGTTTATTCCTGTCTTTCGCTATCAGATAACACATGATTTAACACCTCCTTGAACTCTTCTTCATTCCGTATCTTTCCATTCTCATAATATATACGAAGCCTTTGACCTACCCAATTTGGAAATGGTTTCTTATACAAATAATCATGTAGCCAGTTATTTAGCTGTCTGTCATACAGCGTGTTAAACTGGATTTCTATCGGATAATAATTACTGTCTTTTTGATAATATACATGAACTCCGCGATATCCGTCATCATTTGCTTTTCCTTTTGACATATCTGCAACACGAAAAGTCTTACTGCTAAGTTGGATAACACTCTCGTAATTATCGCAGAAAGCTCTAAATCCCAATATATCATTGAAAACTTTTCTTGCCTGATGATCCGGAAAGTATCTATCGTATTTTCCCAAAATTGAGTCCAAGCTCTTGATCCTGTAATCCAGCGCTATATCACCCAGCACTTCCTGTTCATCCAGCCATTCTGTCATTCGGACAATTTCACTGATCAAAGCTTCTTTATCAAAGTAATGAAGGTTCTTCTTTAGTGACAAACCTAATAATGACTCAAAAGAAAGCGAATCCAAAATATCAAATGACAACCCATTTAATAACAGTATTTCTTCATTTGCCATGATATTGTATTCTCCTGCCACATTATTTCAGACTGCTTTACAACACTGTACATTCTACATGCGTTATTTGACATAATCTTTTGTAGACTCTCACCGTATTCCCTCCGGTATCACTGCCGCGATTCTTTTCAATGCACCTTCTGTTTTATATTTCTGTGTATCTGTTGCATCACGAAGACCATATATTTCATCAATACTGTATGGCAGTTGGCTCAGGTCATCACGAGTTACGATAACAAAATAATTATCCGAACCCTTTACAAGTTCTGCGAATCTCTTTGTATGGATGAAGGCAGCCGTTTCATCTATGAAAATGATATTTCCTTTCATAGCCTGCAGCCGAAGCTCCCAGTCTGCCGCAGTCAAAACTCTGCATTTGGCATTGCTTCTAAGTGTGATACCGGATGAGGCACCGTTTGCTTCATATTCACTGACCAGACGGATGAGTTCTGTCTTCCCTGTTGCACTGTCTCCCTTTAATATCGTAATATTTCTTTTCACTGTCAGGAAATAATGCACTCTTTTATTATAAATCTCTATCTCGTATTTCCCTAACATGCCTTATGCCTCTCAGATCAGATGATGCGCCAGAACGGTTTCGTTGAGCTCACCCAGAGTATGGACTATCTGTCCCAAATTTGCAATTTCAATTTCGAATTCATTTTCACCAAAGTTCATCAGATATCCAAGCCTGATAGTAAGATCTCTTTCATCCTTTGCTTCGGCTTCGCGAGCGACCTTTAATATCCATTGCGCACAGTTATCACCACAGGCGGATGCATTGAATATATGCTCTCTATCAAATTTCATCAGGATGAGTGTTTTGACACCGCCTGAAAGTCTTTCTGTCGGAATCGGTCCAAGGTATGGACTTTCTATCAGCCTTGGGCCTATTACCTCAGAACCGTCAATATCCTTTATCATCTGCTTAACTGTCGGATCAACGATCCATTCGTCTTCATAGGTATTATTGAAAAAAATGTCAGGATTAAATATGTAATTTTCACTTTCAAGCTCTCCGTAATATATTCGAAGCATGTGATACTTTTCCCTCCATTTATTTTATCCTCATCCGGCTAGACCCTTATGTTTCCCAAAGCTTCCCTCCGGCTTATAAGTCACGACGATCTTCTTCACTATCTCTCTTATATCCTCGTCGTTTTTGTAGGCTGCCTTTACCAGTCCCCTAAGCTGTTCGATAAACTCGATCTTGTCAAACGGTATAGGGCATCCTATGTGTATAAGCTCGTTCTTGGTTCTCTTTAGGCCTTCCTCAGCCATAAGCTTTTCTTCATAGAGCTTCTCGCCCGGGCGAAGCCCCGTATAAATGATATTTATATCAACGTCAGGCTCATGTCCCGAAAGCCTTATAAGGTTTCTTGCAAGAGTATCTATCTTTACCGGCTCGCCCATGTCAAATACGAAGATTTCTCCGCCATGTGCATATGTTCCTGCCTGAAGCACAAGACTTACAGCCTCAGGGATAGTCATAAAGTAGCGGATAATGTCTGGGTGTGTAACTGTCACAGGACCGCCTGCCGCTATCTGCTTTTTAAATAAAGGAATGACAGAGCCGTTGCTTCCAAGGACATTGCCGAAGCGTACTGCCACAAATTCTGTTTTGGCATTTTTCAGGCGCTCTTCAAGTTCCCTGAACTGCGCTTCATTTCCTCTGTGCGAGATATCCTCAAAGAACTCAAGAAGCTTGTCGGTCTTGCCGTCCTTTATGGCTGCATCGAAGGTCTGGATGACCATCTCGCAAAGACGCTTGCTTGCTCCCATGATATTTGTCGGGTTGACTGCCTTATCAGTAGAGATAAGGACAAATCTCTGACAGCCGTATGCCGCAGCTGCGATAGCCGTCTTGAATGTTCCGAGGACATTGTTCTTTATTGCCTCACACGGCGCATCCTCCATAAGAGGCACATGCTTGTGAGCTGCCGCATGATATACTATCTCAGGTCTGTAAATGTCCATGATCTCGAGCATCTTCTGGCTGTCTCTTACCGAACAGATGATAGTCTCAAGGTCAAGCTCGGGATGCTTCTTCCTAAGCTCCAGCTGGATATCGTAAGCATTGTTCTCATACATATCAAGGATGATAAGCTTCTTCGGCTTGTGGTCTGCTATCTGCCTTGAAAGCTCAGAGCCGATAGAGCCGCCTCCGCCTGTTACCATTATCACCTTGCCTGTGATGTATGTGAAGATCTCGTCAAGATTTACCTTTATCGGCTCACGTCCGAGAAGATCCTCTATCTGGACTTCCTTCATATCAGATACGGACACGTCGCCGCGAAGGAACTGATACATTCCCGGAAGCTTCTTCAGCTTGCAGTGAGTCTCTGAACAGATGCTAAGGATTTCCTTTTCTGCTCTGATATTTGCACTTGGGATAGCATAGTAAATCTTGTCTATGTTGTATTTCTCGCAGTTGCTTACGATCGCACTTCTTCCGCCGACGATCTTGATGCCGTCTATATAGCGGTTCCACTTGTTGCTGTTGTCATCGATGATACAGCATACTTCTTCTTTTTTCATCGAATTCTTGATGTCACGAAGTATCGACTGGCCTGCCTGTCCTGCACCTATCAGCATGACACGCTCCATCCTGCTTTTCGGCTCTTTTTTCGAGCGGATAAGGAGCACGAACCTATACGAAAACCTTATACCGACCGTGAAAATGAACTGCAGCGCTATGCCGAATATATAATATGACACCGGCATGATGTCAAAAAATATGCTGACGATGATAATGTGAAGTGCCAGTGTAGCTGCTGTTGCAACGATCATCCTGTAAAGCTCTATATAGCTTGCAAAACGCCATATAGATCTGTAAAGCCTCAGCACACGAAAGATGACAACGCACAATATTGCATAAATCAGTATGCTGTGCAGATATGTCTCAAGATAATATCTAGGTATACTTGAGACTCGGCAGTCAAAGCGGATCCATAAAGCGATCAGATATGAAAATACAACCGCTACTATGTCATAAAGCACAAGGAGCGCTGTTATATACTGCCAATGCTCAAACAATTTCTTTTTAGTATTTTTATTTTCCTCGGTAAAATTGTTCATTTCACTCTTTTCTTAAGGCATACGACAATGCCTGCTGCGGATAAAGCTGCTGCTGCGCCAAATCCTAGAAGTACCGGCGCTTCGCCTGTATCAGGAGACTTTCTGTCTGTCTCACTTGTGCCTGTTTTATTTTTTGTCTTTTCCTCATTTGTAGTCGGGCTGTCAGAGCCGTTAGCCATTGCCGGAACCGCAGCTGTAAGCATCATGACTGCTGCACCTAAAATAACTGCAAGTTTCTTCATAGTCATACCTCCCTAAATCAATCCTCTGTTTCTGTATAAAAAAGATCAATGATCATTTTCTCAAGCTCTGTATTGTCTACATTGAACTCCTCGTACTCCTCGCCCTGAACCATCTCGCCCGGCAGATAGAGCACGTTGTCTGTGTTGTAGTCATAATTTATAAGCGAATTCAATTCGCTTGCCTTAAGATCCGTAAGCACCTTGCTGCCGATAAACTGATTGAGCGTTCCGGCAACCGACTGACCATTTTCATTTTTCAGTGACTTGATAAGGCTTGTCACGTACTGGGTCTGTCTGTCCATTCGGTCCTGAACCGAGTTAAATACATCTTTATCTCTGTATCTGACAAAATCAGCTGCCTTTTCGCCCTCAAGGTGGACGGTGCTTCCTTGCGTAAAGCTTGGATCTATCTGTGTATAGTCATTTTTCATCGTCACATCGACACCGCCGAAGGCATCATTTATATCTGCAATGCCTTGAAGGCTCATAGTGAGATATCCGTCAATGCTTATATTGAACAAAAGCTCCTCTACGGTCTTTCGCTGTGCGATGCAGCTTCTCTTTCCTCCTGTAGAATATGCATACTGCAGGCATACAGGCTCTGTTACAGTCCTGTCTACCGCTCCAAGCTCATTGTAGATATCGAGCTCTGTCATCGCATTTCTGTTTATCTGGAGGATATCTGCCTCGTTTGTATCTTCATTTAATACAAGGAGTATAAGGCAGTCAGCCTGTCCTGCCGTACCTGGTGTCAGGTCCTCATCTACCAGATCATCCTCTCTTTCATCTACTCCGATGAAGAGAAAGCTCTTGATGCTTTGGTTTTCCTTGTATTTTTTTCCATCGTAGGTGATGATGTCTATCCCGTTTTGGGAGCCGTTCATCTCATCAGCCTTTTCCTTTGCTTCCTGCGCAGTCTTTTCATAATCATCCCTGTCCTTCTTTACAAAAAAGAAGATCGCTGCCGCAACAAGCACGCACAGGATGATAGCAAACAGATTGATAAGTTTCCTTTTCATATATATATTCATTCCTTTTCGGTAAGGACAGCCCCGACCAGAAGGCGATTATCCCCATAGCAGGTTGAAAGCACTATTATATGGTCATCTGTTGTCATTTGGGTGTTGCTTGAGTGCCAATATGGTATGGAGTGTACATTTTCAAGCGACGTTAAAAACTCGCCGTAGCCCTTTGGTGTGCTGCAATCGTATTTTGCAAGGATGCTTCTTGTATCATATATCTGAACGAATGTGATCTCATAGGTATAAGTATGGTCTGCGGTATATACATTTATCGTCGAATGTGCATCTCTGTATTCATCCTCCTGCCATAAGTCAAGAGAGCCGAACATCGTATCATCCTTCATTCTGTGGCCGTATATGACCGTTACATTGTCCTCAAACGGATCCGTATTCAGATCCGACTCTGTAAATATGGCTCCGGGATAACCCTCGGCACCATCAACAGTATGATCCGCATAATAGTCAGGCTCATCCATGCTGCTTTGAAGTATAGGATAATCTATCGCTGTGTCCTCTATCTTTATCCAGCCATATATATCGCTGTTCTCCTGCTTCAAACCTTCAAAATTTATGGGACTTACAAAGTCTCTTGTTTGTGTATCTTCACTGTCAGAGCTCTTAGATATGCTGCTGTCATCCGGATCGTTCTCCTTGCTGTCAGCTGTGCTTACATCGACTGCTGCGATATCCCTTAACCTTTCGTTTGTATCCTTTGCCTCGTTCAGGCTGTATATATAATAGCTGGCTCCTGCTATCGATCCGACTAATATGATCACAAGGATAACAAGTATTATTTTCTTCCCTTTGCTCATTTAGCCATCTCCCAAGTTTCTTTTATTTTCTGTGTCTTCTTTTCCTGAATCCAAGTGATTTTTCATAAGGAACAACGCCTATGACCACTTCTCCAAGGTATTTCTCTATATCATCCGACCTGCGAAGCTTGTCATACATCAGGTACGGTATGCAAAGCAGGATCATCATAAGGACTGCACCAATAAGTGCTCCCTTTTCTGCCTGGCTTACTACGCCTCTTCCGTTCGGTGTCTCGGCAACCTCTGCGGATTCTATAAGTGTCGGTGCATCACTCTGTGTGATCTCGCTCATCCTCTGAGCGCCTCTTGTCGTTATGGCATCACAGAGAACCTTTGAAAGCTCTGCATCCTGTGTAGTGCACTTGATAGTAAGTATTCGTGTATCGTCCGCATGTGTTATAGAAAGCCCGGAGAGCACATCATCTCTTGTAAGAGTCGTGCCGAGCTGATCTTCTACATCCTTTATCGCACTGTCGATAACGGGCTTGCTCTGGAGCATGATAACAAAGTCGTCAGAGAGCTGCGTTCCTGCCTGCAGATCCGAAAGGCTCGTTATCGAGGTTGTGCTTGAGAGCACATAGAGCATTGATGATGATGTATAAGTATATTTTTTGATGTATTTGGTTCCGCCCATGAGAACTGCTCCCACAAGAGCTGCAAGGATTATTAGCGGCCAGAACTTAAATACATGCTTAAAAAGATCTACAAGGTCTATCTCAGTTACCTCTGCGGGGTTGGTTCTTAGCTGCTGCGGATTTGTCCTTTCATTTGCCATTACTTATCCCCCCCCTGTAATATTGATAATATCTCTTGTCGTAGCCTTCTCTTTCATCTCTGGCTTTGTTGAAGATAACACCTAAGAAATTTTCATTTGCCTTTTTAAGCTCTGATATATTTTTCTTTATGTCCTTCCTGCTGATCGTATTTGCTGCCACGACCATGATGCTTGCATCTGCGAGTGATGCGATGATAGCCGCATCAACCACATAGCCTATAGGCGGTGTATCGATAATGACCATATCGAAGGCCTTCCTTGTCTCCTCGATATAGTTTTTGAAGCGGTCTCTCTTGAAGAGCTGTGTCGAGTTCTCCGTAAGCCTTCCGCTCGGTGTGATAAAAAGTCCCTCGATATTTGTCTTATAAATAGAATCAACTACATCGAGCTTCTCTGTAATGCACTCCGAAAGTCCTTTAAGCTCACCGCTGTAGCCAAGCCTTTTTGCAAGATATGATTTTCTGATATCTGCATCCACGAGCAGGACGTTTTTGCCCTGATCCTCGGCAAATGCCTGTGCCAGGCCAAATGTAAGTGTTGATTTTCCTTCACCGCTTGCCGAGCTGGTCACACATATGCTTCTTTGACCATTTCCGGAAAATTCTGTATTTATCTTTATCCTTCTGAATACATCCTTTATTGCGCCGGACATCTCCCGTTCAGCCTTTATTTCAATATAATTCATTTTCCCCTCTTCCTTAAACGTTATTATACAGCCTTGCTTTATTCTTATATCCTAACTGCATACGCATGTAACCTGCAATGGTGAATACAGCACTATTATAGCACTGCCCCCCCCTTAAAATGTTACATATTATTGCTTTTAACA
>CAVLAA010000046.1:0-15140 GCA_963660835.1 bacterium | reverse complement strand
ATCTGCCCCTTTACCTGGATTTTATCCAGTAAGTCCGGTATCGCTACGATCTCATTACTTTTTTCTTCAACTGCTTTTTGACCAAGGCAGAAGCCATCTTCCTTACTCCACGCTGATACAATGTGGGATGCTTTCTCGTCTCCTCTTTTATTGGAACGCATAGTTTGTAGAGTAGGTCAGAGGGCTTTTGCCCTCTTTCCCCTCATCAAACCGTACGTGAGGTTTTCCCTCATACGGCTTTCCGACATTCTTCTTTCTACAGCATTACGTCATGCCGCCATTAGTTGTAAGCCTTTTTCCTGTAGTCGTATCTTAGTTGCATACAGTCCTTTTAGTTTTCGCGTCTGCTGACGTTTCTTATTATTCCATCTGCAAAATGTACATAAAATATACCAGTCTATTGCCCGCATCCACTTTCTGTCATTCCTTGTTTTATAATAGTTTCTCCATCCTGTTATTTTAGGATTTAAAACTTTTATCAATTCTTCTTCTGTTTTTACCAACAGGTATCTCTGATTTATACTCTCTTTGACAGTCCGTTTCATTTTCTTCATGGCTTTCTTGCTGGGGTATTGATATGTCTCTCCATATCGGTTTCCTTTCTTATTTATTTTTGAAAATCTCCTGTGGTGCAGTCCAAGAAAGTCAAATCCTTCTGTTCCGTCCCACATGTTTATTATTTTCGTTTTTACTGGATGCAATTTTAAGTCCAGCTTGCTCATGACATATTGCAACAGGCTTTGTGCATGATTCGCACTTTTCTTGTTTTTACAGATTATTACTGTATCGTCCGCATATCTTACAAGAATCCCATGGGTACGTCCATACTTTTCCCATAGTCTGTCCAGTGTGTTTAAATATATATTTGCCAGTAGTGGTGAAATGACTGATCCCTGACTTGTTCCGAGTTCTGAAATCGTCAATATATTTCCATACAAAATCCCGGACCTCATCCACTGTCTTATCAGCTTCAGTATTCTTCGGTCTGATATGCGTTGTTCTATCAGTATCATCAGCTTGTCTTGGTTTACATTATCAAAGAACTTTTCTATATCTGCATCCACAACATAGTATCCTTTGTTATTACATGCTTTCCTTACTACTTCCAGTGCTTGTTTTGCACTTCTTTTTGGTCGGAATCCATATGAACATTCTCTGAAATCAGCTTCAAATACCGGTTCTATAGCAATCTTTGCTGCCATTTGTACAATCCGGTCTCTTACTGTCGGTATCCCAAGTGGTCTTTCACTTCCATCTGGTTTTGGTATCATCACTCTTTTCACTGGAGATGGGATATACTTACCCTCTATCAGTTCTTTTTTGAGTTCTTTTAGATATTTCTCGATTCCCATCTTTTCTATGTCTTCTATTCTGATACCATCAACTCCACTGGAACCTTTATTGGCTTTTACTCTTTTCCATGCTTCAATCAACACATCGTCCCGATATACCTTGTCGTATAACGCATGGAATCTTCGTTTTTGGCATTTCTTGGCTGTTAGATATAGTTTGTTTTGAAGTTGTCGTACTTTTTCTTTGGAGTTATTAGTCTTCATGACATTCTCTCACACTTACCCTCTCTACAAACTTGAATGAAGTAAGGAACCTTCCCTTGGCTATGTTTTGTTTCACAGCTGTCTTTGGTACTATGTTCCTCTCCGACTCCCTCTTATCAAGAATCCGATTTCGTCTTTTACTTATACGGTTCTTCTTTACCTGTCTGGTGATAAGTAGGGTCTCCCCAGTTCCGGGACACACCTTTCATACATACCGTTCCCCATATACCGGAGGATTTTCGTTGGTGCTTTTCCAGTTTCTTCCCAATTTCCGTGGTCTTCGCCCAATAGGACAAGGCTCGACTTCCTCTTTTCTCCTCTTTTGAGAGAAGTTGTATTTACGATACGGCAGGATTCACTTTATGTTGCGGTCTGTATGATTGTTAGCACTTCTTATGAAGCTACATTACCCATCCGCTTAGTACCCTGTATTACTACAACGCACCGGATTTGACTATATGGCTCACTGGTGATTACCATAATCGGACTTACACCGATTGGTGTGCCCCAGCTTTGCTGGGCACGCTCCTATAAACACAAAAAAGGACACTTCCCTAAAATTTCTCTTAGGAAAATGTCCTTGCGATACATTTATAAAGCTCAATTCATAAGCACAACAACGTAATATCAAGTGTTATCACGTATTATACAACAAAAATTTGTTGTACTTCTGTTGTAGTATGCAACTTTTACAAACACATTTTTTGATTTTTAGTATAACTTTGCACCAGCCGGGATATGGTCATCAACCATCAGAAGATGAAGTTTTTCTTCGCCCTCTTCCTCATGGATTGCACTGAGAAGCATTCCACAGGATTCAATTCCCATCATGGCTCTTGGCGGCAAGTTTGTGATAGCGATCAATGTTTTTCCAACCAGTTCTTCTGGCTCGTAATAAGCGTGAATACCGCTTAAAATCGTACGATCTGTGCCTGTTCCGTCATCCAGAGTGAACTGTAACAGCTTCTTGGATTTCTTAACTGCTTCACATGCTTTTACCTTTACAGCTCTGAAATCTGACTTGCTGAAAGTATCGAAATCAACCATTTCTTCGAATAATGGCTCAACTTTTACTTTGGAAAAATCAATCTTCTCAACTGACTTTGTTTCCTGTGCTGCATTGTTTGCTTCATTTTTTGCAGAACCTTGTGATTTCATCGTCGGGAATAACAATACATCTCTAATCGCAGCACTGTCAGTAAACAGCATGCAGAGTCTGTCGATGCCGTATCCGATTCCACCCGTAGGCGGCATTCCATGCTCAAGAGCATTTAAGAAATCCTCATCTGTATGCTCAGCTTCATCGTCTCCTGCTGCGGCATTTTCATCCTGCTGCTTGAAACGCTCTCTCTGATCGATCGGATCATTAAGCTCAGAATATGCATTACACATTTCCCATCCGTTCATGAACATTTCAAATCTCTCAACATATCCCGGCTTACGCGGATTTTTCTTTGTAAGAGGAGATATCTCAATTGGATGATCCATAACAAATGTAGGCTGAATAAGATGTTCCTCACAGAATTCTTCAAAGAAGAGATTGAGAATATCTCCTTTTTTGTGTCTCTCCTCGAACTCTATGTGCTTTTCCTTTGCGACAGCTCTTGCTTCTTCAAGAGTTTCTATCTTATCAAAGTCAACACCGGCATATTTCTTAACAGCATCAACCATCGTTATTCTTTCGAATGGCTTTCCGAGATCCATCTCTATACCGTTGTATACTATTGTTGTGGTTCCTAAAACCTCCTGGGCAATGTGGCGATACATTCTTTCTGTAAGGTCCATCATTCCATTGTAGTCTGTATATGCCTGATAAAGCTCCATAAGAGTAAATTCAGGGTTATGTCTTGTGTCAAGACCTTCATTTCTGAAAACACGACCGATCTCATATACTCTCTCGAGTCCGCCGACAATAAGTCTCTTAAGATAAAGTTCAAGCGAGATACGAAGCTTCAAATCCTCATTTAATGCATTAAAATGGGTCTCAAACGGTCTTGCAGCAGCTCCGCCTGCATTTGAAACAAGCATCGGTGTTTCAACCTCTAAGAATCCTTCTCCATCAAGGAAGCGGCGAATGCAGCTGATGATACGTGAACGCTTGATAAATGTGTCCTTAACATCCTCGTTCATGATAAGGTCAACATATCTCTGACGGTATCTGAGATCTGTATTGGTAAGTCCATGGAATTTCTCCGGCAGTATCTGAAGACTTTTTGCCAGAAGTGTTATGGATGTTACATGTATAGATGTTTCTCCGGTCTTTGTACGGAATACAGTTCCCTTAATTCCGACTATATCTCCGATATCCATCTTCTTGAAGTCCTTATATGACTCCTCTCCTACATTGTCTCTGGCAACATAGCACTGTATTTGTCCCTGTATGTCCTGTACATTGCAAAAAGAAGCCTTACCCATGACACGTTTGCTCATCATACGTCCGGCAACAGATACTTCCTTGCCGTCAAGCTCATCAAATTTGTCTTTAATCTCCTTGCTGTGATGAGTAACATCATAGGTTGTATGTAAAAACGGATCCTTTCCGTTCGCCTGAAGCTCGGCAAGCTTCTCACGACGAACCTTCAAAAGCTGATTAAGATCAGGTTCCTGCTTCTGGTTTCCCTGCTGTGCCATGTTTATCCTCCCATATTGATTAAATATTTCTTTCTATTCCTAATATCTCAAACTTAACAATGCTTGAAGGTGCTTCTACCTCTACAACATCACCAACCTTAGCGCCGATAAGAGCTCTTCCTACCGGAGATTCATTTGAGATCTTGCCCTCAAGGCTGTTTGCCTCTGTGCTTCCTACGATAGAATAATCCAAAATCTCATCATATTCTATATCCTTTAGCTGTACACGGCAGCCGATATTTATACGGTCTGTTGCTGCTTCGCTTTCATCTACAACTTCTGCATTCTTAAGGATTTTCTCAAGCTCCTCGATACGAAGCTCGATATCTCTTTGCTCATCCTTTGCCGAATCATACTCAGCATTCTCAGAAAGATCTCCCTGCTCTCTTGCTTCTTTGATCTTCTGTGCTATCATTTTACGCTGATTAACCTTTAAATCCTCAAGCTCATCCTCAAGTTTTTTAAGGCCGGAATATGTTAATATGTTCTTTTTTTCTTCCATTCTCTATGTGTCTCCCTTCATTAAGAGAAATTTTTGCATTGTGAATTATTATATGATAAGAGCACCTTATTGTCAACAAATCACAGACGGTATTATTTGTCTGTATTATTTGCATCGATCAGCTTTTTGGCACTTTTAATCTTATCTAATTTCTTGAAATTTTATTGATTTTATATTATGTTGTTGTGATTAAATGATATTTTTTAATAGGACGGAAATAAAGAAAATGATAAAAGAATTAAGCTTCAAAGAATCTATAGAAAAACTGATAGCATCCCAGCAGGCAGATGAATACAAAAATAAAATGAACGCATCCCTGAATCTCAAAGTACTTGACTGTGATGAAGAGAACAGATCCTGGGTGGATTACCGATATGATACGATAGAACTCCACCAAAATCCCTATGGCTGTATACATGGCGGAATGGCCTGTACACTTTTTGATACCTGTGCCGGCATCTCAGGAACAATACTTGCCGGCAAATTTCTTTCTACAACAGATCTGTCTGTAAGCTTCCTTAAACCGATGAGCAGTGATTTTTTCAGGATACATGTCGAATATAATCTTGTTGCTCACAAAATGATAGGTGCTGAAGCCAAAATATTCGCCGGCGATACAAATGAACTTTGCGCTGTAGGCATGATCAAATACCTAAAGCGCAATATAGCACTTGAATTATAATCAGATCTCCCATTCCGGATATTCTATTTCTACAAGAGTAAGTCCATGAGCAGGTGCCGTAGGCCCTGCTTTTTGTCTGTCTCTTGCCTCCATTATCTTCTTAATGCTTTCAGGATGAATCCTTCCCTTTCCGACCTCTATCAAAGTTCCTGCTATTATTCTTACCATGTTGTAAAGGAAGCCGTTTCCGGTTATCTGAAATGTGATCATATCATCCTCTTTATCAACGATGGCTGAATATATAGTTCTTACGGTTGTCTTTGCATCGTGGTTTACTGCACAAAAGCTTTTAAAATCATGAGGTCCTACTAAATACGAAGCCGCCTCGTTCATTGCATCCACATCAAGCCGTCCGTAATAAAATAAACTGTCATTTCTTCTGGTCGGATCCGGAAATTTTCTGTTTAGTATCTTGTATTCATAGGTTTTGACTGTTTCTGTGAATCTCGGATGAAATTCCATTGGCACTTCAAATGACTCCTGTATACATATGTCATCGGGAAGCCTTGCATTTAAGCCAAAAGCAAATTTATCAGCCGGTATCTGTGAATTTGTATCAAATACAGCTACATTTCCTCTTGCATGAACTCCGGCATCGGTTCTGCTGGCACCGATAGTATGTATCTCCTCTAAAAGCCACTCGCTTAGTGCCTTATCTATTGTCTCCTGAACTGAAACAGCATTATTCTGAACCTGCCAGCCACTGTAATTTGTTCCGTCATATGCTATTTCCAGAAAAATTCTTCTCATAGATCCTCCGTTCAGAAATTAAATAAGATTTTAAGCAGTATAAGCAATGCCAAATATGCAAACAATACAACATATGCTATATAATCGCGTCCGCAATACATGAGCGGCTTCATGTGTGTTCGTCCCTGTGCTCCGTGATAGCACCTTGCTTCCATGGCAAGTGCAAGATCCGAGGCTCTTCTAAATGCAGAAACAAATAATGGGATCAGCAATGGGATCAAAGCCTTTGCCTTATGTATCAGATTCCCACTCTCAAAGTCAGCTCCTCTTGCCATCTGAGCCTTCATTATCTTATCGGTTTCTTCCAATAAAATAGGTATAAATCTAAGCGCTATCGACATCATCATTGCGATTTCATGGACAGGGATTTTTATTTTTGAAAGCGGCCCTAACAGGCTTTCAAGTCCGTCCGTCAGCTTATTTGGTGTTGTTGTGAGCGTCATAAGAGATGCACCCATTACAAGAAAAACAAAACGGATAGCCATAAGACATGCTGTCCTTATGCCTTCCTTTGTTACCTTAAATATTCCGGCCTGCCATATGATCTCACCCTGAGTCAGAAAAAGATTCAAGGCCGCAGTAAATATCAAAAGAAATAGGATAGGCTTTAAGCCCTTTATAAGATATCTGATAGGTATATTAGAAACAGCTATCATAAATATGAGAAATCCTGTACATATCAAATATCCAAAATTCCCGACAAGAAAAAGTGATATTACAAATACAAGAGTACCTATAAATTTTACTCTCGGATCAAGTCTGTGAAGTATAGAATCGGTCGGATAATATTGTCCTATCGTCATATCCTTTAACATTTTTTCCTCTTTCTTGATACGTTTACCGCATCATCAAGACTGATTTTAAGGCTTTGCCATAAAGCCTCTCATCTTCCAAGCGCCTTCAATATGCTTTTCTTGGCTTCATCGATCGTAATGGCATTTGTGTCCACATCGAGCCCTCTGTTCTTTAATTCATTCATAATATAAGTAACCTGCGGAGCTGCAAGTCCCATCTTTTCAAGCTCTCTGTAATGAGAAAATACTTCTCTTACAGAACCGTCAAACGCCTTTTCACCATTATTCATAACTATTAGCCTGTCGGCATAGCCGGCAACGTCCTCCATGCTGTGAGATACAAGTATTATCGTTATATTCCTGTCTCTTCTAAGCCTTGAAAGCATGTCCAGGATTTCTTTCTTTCCCCTAGGGTCAAGTCCGGCGCATGGCTCATCAAGTACAAGCACCTCGGGGTCCATTGCCAGAACTCCTGCTATTGCAACTCTTCGCTTCTGTCCGCCGGATATATCAAGAGGTGATTTTTCATACATGTCCTCCTTCATTCCGACTGCAGTTATCGCCTGTATAGCTCTTTCCTTACATTCTTCTTCACTTAAGCCCTTGTTTCTCGGACCATAGCAAACATCCTTTAAAATAGTTGTTTCAAACAGCTGATATTCCGGATATTGAAATACAAGACCGACCTTAAATCTAAGTGCTCTCCTGTCATAGCTGCTCTCCCATATATCAGCATTGTCATACAGGATCCTTCCCTCTGTTGGACTAAGCAATGCATTGAACAGCTGTATGAGCGTTGATTTGCCGCTTCCGGTATGGCCTATGATCCCGACAAATTCACCCTTATTTATCTCGAGGGATATATTTTTTAATGCATCAGAGCTATATGCCGAGCCTTTTTCATATATATATGAAACATTTTCTAATTTAATCGACATATTTCCTCCGCCAGTTCGTTCACTGTTAAAATAGGCTCCTTTATGTCAAGCCCTTCCATTTTGAGTTCATGAGCAAGTTCCGTGACCTGAGGCACATCAAGACCTGCCTTCTTCAGCTCTTCAACCTTAGAGAAGATAACCTCAGGAGTTCCCGACATGGAAACTCTTCCGTCCTCTACAACGAAGATAGTGTCTGCATCCGTTATCTCTTCCATATAGTGTGTAATAAGGATGATCGTTACGCCCTGCTGCTTATTGAGCTCGCGCATAGCCTTAAGGACTTCCTTTCGGCCAAGAGGATCAAGCATTGCCGTAGGCTCATCAAGTACAATGCATTCCGGCTTCATAGCCATAACTCCCGCAATTGCGACCCTTTGCTTTTGTCCGCCCGAAAGCTTATTGGGAGATTTTTCCCTGTATGCTGTCATCCCTGTAACGAAAAGAGCATCGTCAACTCTCTGCCAGATATCATCCCTTGGAATACCTATATTTTCGGGACCGAATGCCACATCCTCTTCAACAACCGATGCTATTATCTGATTATCGGGATTTTGAAATACCATTCCAGCCTTTTGCCTTATATTCCAGATATTTTTATTATCTTTAGTGTTCATCTTCTCAACAAATACGCTGCCCTCCGATGGAGTAAGCAGCGCATTTATATGTTTTGCAAAGGTTGATTTTCCGCATCCGTTTGGCCCAATTATTGCAATAAACTGACCTTTTTTCACCTCAAGATCAATTCCCTTTAATGCATGATAAACCTCCGGCTTTTCATTTTCCTCTGTATATTGGAGATAGTCATAATGAACATTATTCGCTTTGATCATTGTCATTTTGCATCAACCCTTCGATCCTCTCCCATATTTTATCTGCTCCCTGCTTTGTCTGTGCAGAAAACAGAAGAATTTCTGCTTCCTTAGACATTCCAAGCTTATTTTTTATGAGTGCACTCTGCTTTTGAAGCTGGCTTCTCTTTATCTTGTCAGCCTTTGTTGCGATCACGATCGGTTCAAAGCCTTGACTTTTTATCCAGTCGTACATTATACAGTCATTTTGTCCCGGCTCATGCCTTATATCTATAAGAAGAAATACAGCATGCAGATTCTTTGATTTATAGAGATATCTCTCTATCATCTTGCCCCATTTAGCCTTTATTTCGGCTGAAGCCTTAGCATAGCCATAGCCGGGAAGGTCAACAAGATAAAAATCCTCGTTTACGTGATAAAAATTTATAGTCTGTGTCTTTCCCGGCTGAGAGCTTGTACGTGCCAGATTTCTTCTGTTCATAAGCGTATTTATCAGAGAAGATTTCCCGACATTTGATTTTCCGGCAAATGCCACCTCAAACTGTCTTGTATCCGGAAGCTTACTTGTTATTCCACAAACTATGTCAAGCGACGCTGATTTTATTATCATACCTTCCTCTTTCTCTACGCATTCGTTTTTTTAACCTATGCCTGCATCTTAAATGCTTCTTTGATCACCTGATTCATATTTTCAACAAATATGATCTCCAGGCCACCGGTGATCTCATCACTCATCTCCTGAACATCTATCCGATTTTCCTCCGGAACGAGCACCTTATGCATGCCTGCCTTCTTTGCTGCCAAAAGCTTTTCCTTTAGTCCGCCTATCGGAAGCACTCTTCCTCTTAGCGTTATCTCACCGGTCATCGCTATATCCGCATAAACAGGTGTATTTGTAATTGCAGAAAGCATAGCTGTTGCCATAGTTATACCTGCTGAAGGGCCATCCTTAGGCACTGCACCCTCAGGTATATGTATATGTATGTCATTCTTTACAAAGAACTCATCTTTTATGTGATATTTCTTTGCAACCGAACGGATATAGCTTATTCCGGCCATGGCAGATTCCTTCATGACATCGCCAAGCTGTCCTGTAAGTCTGAGCTCACCCTTTCCTGACATTATATTTACTTCGATCTGCAGCGTATCTCCGCCAACGCTTGTCCAAGCCAGACCTCTTACTATACCGACTTCCGGTTTCAGATTTGCCTTCTGGAATGAGAATTTCTTTTTGCCAAGAAAATCCTGCAGGTTCTTTGTTGACAATGACACTCTCTTTTTGCCCTCTTCCTGCATGATAAGAGCTGCCTTTCGACATATCTTACCTATAATTCTCTCCAACTGACGGACACCGGACTCCTTTGTATATGCACTGATTATCTCTTCAAGAGCTTTATCCGAAATAGAAAGCTCACCCTTTGTAAGTCCGTTTGCCTTGAGCTGCTTTGGAATAAGATGTTCCTTTGCTATATGCTCCTTCTCGTTTTCTGTATAGCTTGTAACTTCGATAAGCTCCATACGGTCAAGAAGAGGCCTTGGTATACTTGCAGCATCATTTGCAGTTGCAATAAAAAGTACTTCTGACAGATCGATCGGTATCTCAATATAATGATCTGCAAATCTGACATTTTGCTCAGGGTCAAGTACCTCTAAAAGAGCTGAGGATGTATCTCCCCTGTAATCACTGCTTACCTTGTCTATTTCGTCAAGCAGGAACAGCGGATTTTTGACTCCTGCCTGCTTCATTCCTTCGGCAATACGTCCCGGCATTGCTCCTATATACGTACGTCTGTGTCCTCTTATCTCTGCCTCATCTCTGATGCCGCCAAGACTCATGCGTATATATTTTTTGTCAAGCGCTCTTGCGATCGATCTTGCTATGGATGTCTTTCCTGTTCCCGGAGGACCTACAAGACAGAGTATCGGGCTGTCGCCTTTTTTCTTCAGGGTTCTTACTGCAAGAAATTCGAGCACTCGTTCCTTTATCTTCTCGAGTCCATAATGATCCTCTTCAAGGACTCTTCTTGCTCTTTGGATATCCTCATTGTCTACAGACATTTTGTCCCACGGAAGTGCAAGCAGAGTCTCGACATATCCTCTTATGACTCCGCCTTCTGCAGGATTGTTTGCGCCAAGGCTTGAAAGTCTTCCGATTTCCTTTAAGATTTTTTCCTTTACATCGTCAGTGGCTTCAAGAGCTTCAACCTTTTTTCTGTATTCCTCGATCTGACTTTCTGTATTGTCATCACCGAGCTCTTCTCTTATTATCTTTATCTGCTCTCTTAATATATATTCTCTTTGGTTCTTATCAAGGCTCTCCTTGATCTTTTCCTGAAGTTCTCTTCTTATCTCACAAATATCAACTTCCTTTGCAAGCATATTGCAAAGCTCTTCGTATCTTTTCTTGAGATCGATAGCTTCAAGAAGTTTCTGCTCCTGTTCAAGCTCGCATGGTACCTGAACTATTATCTGGTCTATCAGATGCTTTACATCATCTATCTCAAGAATCTGATTTGTGAGCTCCTTGCTTATCTTCATTCCTGTATTGCAGTAATCGATAAAAAGATCCTTGAGCTCACGGATCATTGCTTCCTTTTCTTCCTCAGATGAAAATTCAAGCTCCTCGTCATAAAAAGGAATTATATCCGCTTCAAGATATGGCTCAGTCATCGTAAATTCCGAAAGCTGTGCTCTTGTTATGCCTGATACAAGTACTCTTATAAGATTGTTAGGAAGTTTTATAACCTGTTTGATCGTTCCGATCGTTCCGATTTTGTAAACATCGTCTATCCCCGGCTCTTCTTCATTTACATCCTTTTGAGCCACGAGAAAAATCTTCTGATCAAGAAGCATAGCCTTTTCAACAGCTTTTATCGAACGGCTTCTGCTAATATCAAAATGCATTATCATGTCCGGCATAACCAATGTGCCTCTTAGTGCAACTGCCGGTATTCTCATTATAGTATCGCTCATATATCTCCTGTAAGTTTACATGCCGTTAAGATGATGCAGCCTCATCCTTCTTATCATCCTTGCGTGTAATAAGCGGCTGCTTCGTTCCGTCAACGGCTTCCTTTGTTATCTCGCAAATTTCTATTTTGTCATCTGACGGTGTCTCATACATAACATCCATCATTGTCTTTTCCATAATGGCTCTTAAGCCTCTGGCACCAGTCTTTCGCTTAACAGCTTCTTTTGCAACCTCTCTTAAAGCTTCATCACTGAATTTGAGTGTAACTCCATCGAGTTCAAAAAGTTTTTTGTACTGTTTAACCAGACTGTTCTTCGGCTCTGTAAGGATCCTTATCATGGCATCCTCGTCTATTGCGTCAAGGCTTACTACAACCGGAACACGGCCTATAAATTCAGGTATAAGCCCGAACTTGATAAAGTCCTCAGGCATAACCTCCTTCAAAAGCCCTCCGATCTCATTTCTGTCTACATGACCAAGATCAGCATTGAAGCCCATGGATTTTGTATCCTTTCTCTTCATTATTATCTTTTCGAGGCCCTCAAAAGCTCCTCCGCATATAAAGAGAATGTTTGATGTATCTATCTGGATATATTCCTGCTGTGGGTGCTTTCTTCCTCCCTTTGGCGGAACATTGGCAACAGTGCCTTCTATTATCTTTAACAGAGCCTGCTGAACGCCCTCTCCCGACACATCACGCGTAATTGACGCATTCTCAGATTTTCTTGTGATCTTATCAATCTCATCTATGTATATAATACCGTATTTTGCTCTTTCGACATCATAATCAGCAGCCTGGATAAGTCTCAGAAGGATATTTTCAACGTCCTCTCCGACATATCCTGCTTCTGTAAGGTTTGTAGCATCTGTAATAGCAAACGGTACATTCAAAAGTCTTGCAAGTGTCTGTGCAAGGAGTGTTTTGCCTGAGCCTGTAGGTCCAAGCATAAGTATATTGCTCTTTTGCAGTTCTACATCTGAATTTTCTGTACTCAGTACTCTCTTGTAGTGGTTATATACAGATACAGCAAGAACCTTCTTCGCTTCATCCTGTCCGATAACATATTCATCAAGGACTGCCTTTATTTCCTTCGGCTTCATAAGCTTAATGTCATTATTTTTGCCTTCAAACTCTTCCTCGTAAATATCCTCTTCGTCCAATATCTCCTTGCAAAGCTCAACGCATTCATTGCATATATAAAGTCCTGACGGACCTGCTATCATTTTTGCTACCTGTCCTTCTGATTTTCCACAGAAGGAGCATCTTGCTACGGATATACCCTTACCAGCCATTGTGTTCTCCATTTCATATAAATAATGTTCAGATTGGTACGCGCTTCGTCTATTGCTAAAAACGCGGAAAGGGATGAATCAAATTAAAGCATTAAACCTTATTTGAAACACCCCTGTAAGATCATCTTTTTGTGATAACCGAATCGATCAAGCCATAGGCTTTTGCCTCTTCAGCTGACATATAATTGTCTCTTTCCGTATCTACCTCTACGCGTTCAAGCGGCTGTCCTGTGTTCTCCGAAATTATCGCATTGAGTTTTTTACGAATCTTCAATATCTGTTCCGCAACTATCTTTATCTCTGTTGCCTGTCCCTGTGCTCCGCCTGATGGCTGATGTATCATTATTTCAGCATTAGGAAGTGCCATTCTCTTTCCTTTAGCTCCGCCTGCAAGAAGAAATGCTCCCATACTTGCTGCCATTCCGATACAGATAGTCGAAACATCACACTTTATATACTGCATTGTATCATAGATAGCCATTCCGGCAGTAACTGAGCCGCCTGGGCTGTTTATATACAGATGAATATCTTTATTGGGATCCTCTGCTTCGAGGAAAAGAAGCTGTGCTACAATAAGTGATGCTGTAACATCATTTACTTCCTCACCTAAAAATATAATTCTGTCCTTCAGAAGTCTTGAATAAATATCATAGCTTCTTTCACCGTTTCCTGTCTGTTCTATAACATATGGCACAAGACTCATATCTATGTTTTGTCTCCTTTTATAAAAGCAAATTATTCAGCCTCTTTGTCAGCCTCTTTTGCTGCTTCTTCAACATTCTGTTTCATAGCTTCTTCAGCTGCTTTTGTAGCTGCCTCAGTCTCTACTGCATTTTCTCCAACGAACTGTGCTGCAAGCTCTGACTTCATCTCGCCCTTGAACTGCTCCATATAGTCATCTGAGAAGATTTCCTTAAGCTTTGAAAGCTCCATGTTGTAAGCCTTAGCCATCTCAGCTAACTTCTCTTCAACCTTCTCATCTGTAGCTTCAAGCTTTTCTTCCTCAGCGATCTTGTCAAGTACAAACTGAGTACGAAGCTGACGGATTGCCTGTGGCTTCATAGGCTCCTTAGCCTGCTCCTCTGTCTGACCCATGATCATAAGATACTGCTGCATATCCATTCCCTGAGCCTTAAATCTGTTTGCCATGTTTTCGAACATGTTGTCAACCTGCTCATCAACAAGAATGTCTGAAAGCTCGATAGTAGCATTTTCTGTTGCTTTTTCAAGTGCAAGATTGATTCTTGCTTCCTTAGCTTCCTTCTCCTTGCGCTCTGCAATTGTCTTCTTGAGATCTTCTTTGTATTCATCAAGAGTATCGAACTCTGATACATCCTGTGCAAAATCATCATCAAGCTCAGGAAGCTCTTTCTTCTCGATGCGATGTACTGTGCAGTGGAATACAGCTTCTTTTCCTTTGAGATCTTCAGCATGATAGTTTTCAGGGAATGTTACAACAACATCCTTGTCCTCATCTGCTCCTACACCGACAAGCTGCTCCTCAAATCCAGGGATAAACTGTCCTGATCCAAGTTCAAGAGAATGATCCTTTCCTTCGCCGCCGTCAAACGGAACACCGTCGATCTCTCCTAAGAAATCGATAACCACTGTATCGCCCATCTGAGCTGCTCTGTCATCAACTGTTACAGTTCTGCTGTTCTTCTCCTGCTCAGCCTTAAGCTCTGCATCAAGATCTGCATCTGTAACCTCTACATTCTGGATCGGTATCTCTATACCTTTATACTGGCCGAGAACAACCTCAGGATATACACCTACTTCTGCTGTGAAGATGAATTCCTTTCCTTTTTCGATCTGTGAAATATCGATTACCGGACGAGTAATGATCTTAAGTCCGCTTTCATTTGCTGCATCAGGATAATTATTCTGAAGAAGGAAATTAGCTGCGTCCTCATAGAAAATCTCCGGGCCATACATCTTCTCGATGATCTGCTTCGGAACCTTGCCTTTTCTGAATCCCGGCATAGAAAAGTTCTTTTTCTGCTTCATATATGCCTGCTGGATTGCTTTGTCAAGCTCCTCAGCCGGTACAGTAACCGTAAGTTTTGCTGTGCTTTTCTCTAAATTTTCTACCTGAACGCTCATTATTAATTCGTCCTCCTTATATTTAACCTTTACCTAAAATCAATCTTTCGCAATGTATATTAAACCTGTAAAATCGGACAGACTTTCCCCATCGCAATCATTCCGAAATTA
>CAVLAA010000045.1:0-15194 GCA_963660835.1 bacterium | reverse complement strand
GTTGATATTCTTGTGAACAATGCAGGCGGAGGCAGCTGTATCCCGCTTGAGGAACTTCCGGATGAGGAATGGAGAAAGGTTCTGTCACTTGACTTGGACGGTGCATATTATTGCATGAAATATTTCGGACAGATAATGCTGAAAAAAGGCTATGGAAGAGTTATCAATATAGCATCTATTCTTGGAAAAGGCGGATTAAAAGAGCTTCCGGTAATTGCATATGCATCAGCAAAGGGCGGCGTTATAAATATGACAAGGCAGGCTGCAACAGAGTGGGCAACAAAGGGAGTAACAGTAAATGCACTTTGTCCGGGATTCTTTGCATCTGAAGCTAATGGCCCAGAGGCTATGGAAGCCATGAATGATTTTATAGTAAATCGCTCAGCAATGTGCAGACCGGGAAAAGAGGGCGAGCTTGATTCATCTATTGTATATCTTGCAGCTAAGGAATCTACATATGTAACAGGCACTATATTAACATGCGACGGAGGCTGGACAGCCATCTAATGACACCAGGGTCGAAAAGTCCAAAAGCTGATGCAAGCAGCTTTTGGACTTTGAGGAGTGCGAAAGTTCGAAGAACGAAGCAATCCGTAGGTGTCATTAGTCATTAAATAAAGTATAAAAAAGAACGAATGAAAGTGTGATAAAAGATATGAACTACGATTATACAAAATTATGGAAGCCGATAAAGATCAATAAAATGAGACTTCGCAACAGGATAATGCTGTCTGCAATGGGAACATTTACACCTATGCAGGATGGAACAGACAGTGAAGAAGGAATCCGCTATTATGAGGAAAGAGCAAAAGGCGGCGCTGGTCTTATCATGACAGGTGCAATGTTCCTTTCAGAAAAAACCGCACAGGGCGGCCCGACACTTGCTCTTTATTCAACAAGAGCAATTCCTAAGGCTACTGTAATGGTAGAGAGAGTGCATAGATGGGGCGCAAAAATATGTCTGCAGCTTTCATGCGGTACAGGAAGAAATGGTATGCCTGATATAGGAGAGAGGGTACCTATCTCATCATCAGCAAATCCGTCATTTTATAATCCGGAAATGATATGCAGACCGCTTGAAGTTGATGAGATAAAGCAGATCATGAAGGAATTTGAAGTGGCAGCAGGTTTTGCATTAAATGCAGGCTTTGATGCTGTGGAAATACACGGACATGCAGGATATCTTATCGATCAGTTTATTTCTCCTATATGGAATACAAGAACAGATGAATACGGCGGCTCATGGGAGAACAGAACAAGATTTGCAAGAGAAATAGTAGAGTCGATCCGTAAGGTAGTAGGACCGAACTTCCCGATCATATTTAGAATATCGCTTGACCATATGTTTGAAGGCGGAAGGACGATAGAGGATTCTATGCCTATCATAGAACTTCTTGAAAAGGCAGGCGTGGATGCCTTCGATATTGACTCCGGCTGCTATGAGACAATGGATTATATTTTTCCGACCTGTTATACAGGAGAGGCTTGCATGGCATACGTTTGCGAGGAAGCAAGAAAGCATATCAGTGTACCTATCATTAATGCAGGAAATCACTCTATGGAAACTGCTGTTGATCTTCTTGAATCAGGCAATGCAGATATAATCAGCTTTGGACGTCAGCTTATTGCCGATCCGCAGTTCCCGAATAAGCTTAAGGCAGGACACAGAGAGGATGTCCGTCCTTGTATTCTTTGTAATGAGGAATGTATCGGAAGGATATTCGGCAGATTAACTCAGCTTTCATGTACTGTAAATCCAAATACAGGCCTGGAGACAGCTATGGAGCTTACTAAGCTTCCTGATAAGAGGAAGGTTGTAGTAATAGGAGCAGGCCCCGGAGGACTTGAGGCTGCAAGATGCGCAGCAGCAAGAGGATGTGATGTAACGCTTTATGAGGCAGATGATCATGTAGGAGGAACATTCCGTTCAATTGCAACTCCTTCATTCAAAAAGAGAATAAGAGATCTTATGGAATGGTACGAGGTTCAGCTTAAAAAGCTTGATGTAAATGTAAAGCTGAATACAAAAATAGATGAAAACAGTGATGTACTTAAGGATGCAGATGCTATTTTTGTTGCAACAGGCTCAATTCCGTTTGTACCTCCTATGGAAGGAACAGACAACGAAAAAATCATAGATGTAACAAAGGCTCATATAAACGGAGTACCGGGAGAAAAAGTTGCAATATGCGGCGGCGGACTTTCAGGCTGCGATACAGCACTTGAGCTGGCAATGCAGGGCAAGAAGGTAACAATCATTGAAATGAGAGATGCATGTGCTGCAGACGTAATGCCGATTAATAAGATAAGTCTCGACAGAATGCTTGCTCAGTACAATGTTGAAATCCTTACAGGAACAAAGGTATGCGGAATCACAGATGAAGGTGTAAAGGTTCAAAATAAAGAAGGAACAGAAACGATAGTAAAGGCCGATAATATTATAACAGCATTTGGACAGAGACCAAACAGCACTATTGCAGAGGCTATCGGAGATAAATATCCGATGAAAACAACATTGATCGGTGATTGTCAGAAAACATCCAAGGCAGGAGCTGCAATAAGAGAAGGATATTATGCAGCGATGGCTCTTCAGTAAAAAATGAAGAGGAGGGTAAGATGGGTAATAAGAAATTTTTTGGCTACAAAGCTGCTATAGGTGCATTTCTTGTTATATTTGCAAACCTAGGCGCATGTACTACGCTTGGTACATTTCTTGCTACGCTGTCAGAATACAGTGAACATTCGCTGGGAGCTGTAGGGCAGATCGGTACAGTAAATACCATTTGCAATATTGCACTGAGTATTGCAGCTATCAAAGCACTTGGGAAGCTTGGCCCGCAGAAAACGATGCTTATATCTGTGATCGCATGTGCGGCTCATATGCAGTTTTATACATTTGTAACTCCGGGTGCAAATATGCAGAGCCTTTTGTTCATGTATATTGCCGGAGGAATGGCATCGGTTGCTATTACATTTGGAACACATGCGGTTTGTTCATCATTAATAGCAGACTGGTTTGTTGAAAAAAGAGCCCAAGTAACAGGATATGTATTGTCAGGAGCCGGAATAGGCGCAGCAGCATGGGTATTTCTGGCAGGGCAGCTGTTCAAGGTTACAGATTACAAGAACTGCTATCGTATAATGTCGATACTGGTTTTGGTAATAGGACTTATAGCGGTATTTTTCCTGATAAAAACACCTGAAAGGTTAGGACAGAAGGCTCTTGGATGGAGCGATGAAGCACAGGCAGAAGGAGCTGATGATGCAGTTCCGGGTGTCAGCTATAAAGAAGCTCTTTCGTCTAAATCTTTCAAAATCCTGGTAGTAGGACTTTTGTTTACAACAGTAGGCGGAACAGCATTCCTTTCATATGCTCCGAGCTGGTGGCAGATGAACGGAATGGATGCTACGGGAGCAGCAAGCTGGAATGCTATATATCTTTTGCTTGCAGGATTACTCCTTTTAGTTGCAGGAACAATTTCAAGTAAGCTTGGAACGGCAGGATTTGTAGTATATGTATGCGTGGCATTTATTTTAAGCTTTATCTGCATGGTCATATGGCCGGTTAATCAGTCAGTTATCATGATGGTGCTTACGGTTGTATTTGCAGCAATGGCTTATCCGGTTTGTGCGAGCATACCGTCCTTTGTAGGAACGGCTGTATTTGGACCAAGAGAGTTCGGTGCTATCTCTGCAACTCTTATGATCGCTGTATATATAGGACAGGCTATAGCATCACCTATAATGGCAGCTGTTTTGGGTACTGCAGGAACTACAATACTTGGTATGGAAGGCGGAATGGGCTTTGGCTGGGTATTATTCGCAGTAACAACTGCTATAGGAATGATATTTCTGCTGCTGGCATTAAAGGCCGCACCTATAAAAAAAGAAAAATAAATCTAAAATCAAAAGGAGAACAGTAATGGATTATAAATTAAAAGACAAGGTAGTATTGATAAACGGAGCAACAGGCGGAATAGGACAGGCTATCTGCCGTGCATTTGCAAGGGAGGGAGCTAAGCTTGCAATTGCATCTACAAGTCAGGCAAAGCTTGATGCATTTCTGCCAACGCTTGATATTGATCCTGAAAATATTAAAAGCTTTGTATGTGATGCCACAAATGAAGAAGAGATCAAGGCATGGGTAGATGGAGCTTATGAGCATTTCGGACATATAGATGTGGTTATCCCAAATGCAGGATTTGAGGGAAAATATCAGGAGATACAGGATTGTACGATTGAGGATTATATGAAGGTATACAGTATCAACGTATTTGGCGTAATGCTTCTTATGAAATATGCTTCTCCTTATCTTATAAAGCAGGGAAGCGGCGCTATTGTAACAATTGCTTCTAACGGAAGCTATACAACAGCTGCAGGAATGAGCGCATATTGCTCATCTAAGCATGCTGTAGCAGGAGTTGCAAAATCAGTAGCATTGGAGCTTGGACCGAAGGGCATACATTGTAATTACATATGTCCGGGCGGAGTGGAAACACCTATGATACACAGAATAGAGAAAAATACATTTGGCGATACAAAAACGCATGAAGAATGTGAGGAGCTTTTTGGAGCTGCATATCTTGATAAGAGATATTGCAAACCGGAGGAAGTCGCAGATCTTGCACTCTTCCTTGCATCAGACGTTTCATCACATATCATGGGATCAGGAATCCGCTTAGACGGCGGCATGGATGCACTTTGCTAAAGCATTAACTAATTGACAGCCTTCTGACAGATGAAGCCTTGAGCTTTGTTCTGCCGGGAGGCTGTCGTTTTGTGCAATAAGCTTTCAGAAGAAATTTTTCTTGACAAGTTAGCGATAGCTAACTAAAATATAAACATCAAATACTAAACGAAGCGAGGCGATTATTATGAAAAGAGGGGTTAAGGCAGAGTTGGCGCATAAGGCTCAGATTATGATAGAGCAAAGCTATGCAGATAAGTTTTCGCTTCAAACTATTGCAGATGAGCTTTATGTAAACAGAAGTTATATTTCAAGAGTTTTTACTGAAGTGAACGGATATACACTTGTAAGATACCATAATTATATAAGATGTATCAGAGCACTTGAGCTGTTAAATGATCCTGGGATGAAGATTGAGGATGTAAGTGAAAATGTCGGATATTCTTCGCTATCGCATTTTATTAAGGAGTTCAAAAGACAGTTTGGGATAACTCCGTCTGAATACAGAAAAAGAGGAGCTGATAATGTGGCGACTCTTGGCAGACCGGCTTAAATATAGTTCAAAAACAGCCTTAAAATAATATAGTGTGTCGTGCAAAATGCAAGAAATGAAGGAAGAGTAGTCGTTTCTTGCATTTTTGTGCTTGACATACTTTTTTTTATATGTTAATTTCAGATTACTTGATGCAGATAAACAATAATATATAAGGCTATGACGAAGAAAAGTAACATAGATTATCGCCTAAAGCGAGCGAAGGATGGTGAAAGCTTCGCGGAATGAATATATGTGAAGAACACTTTAACAGCTGCAATCTGAAAGGCAACAGCCAAGTAGGTGCGACGTAAGCCGGACGACATGCGGCAAGGGAATAAAAGTTCCCGATAAGAGACCGAAATATCGGTAAAACAGGTGGTACCGCGGACTTAGCCGTTCGTCCTGAACTCATGGTTTGGGATGGATGGCTTTTATAATTTGTACCGATAGGACCAGCTGATCAAATAATAAGCAATCGATTCCCAATCTCCTCAAAACTTGAGGAACATTAAAGCGGATTTATCCGCTTTACTATTTAAAATCGGGAGGAAAGTTTAATGCAATTATCAAAAACCTACAGAGACATGACACTTGACAAGATTTCCGAACAGCTTATAGGCGAGGAGATCAAAGTAGCAGGCTGGGTAGAAAATATCCGTGACCATGGCGGTGTGTCATTTATTGACTTAAGAGATATGTATGGCGTGCTCCAGGTTGTATTAAGAGATACAACTCTGCTTGAAGGAATACAGAAGGAAGAGTGCATAAGCATTCAGGGTGTTATAGAGCATCGTGATGAGGAAACATATAACACAAAGATCGCAACCGGAACGATCGAGCTTGAAGCACATTCAATAGAAATCTTAGGACGCGTAAGAAGCCAGCTTCCGTTTGAGATAATGACATCAAAGGAGACAAGAGAAGAGGTAAGACTCAAATACAGATATCTTGATCTCAGAAACAAAAAGGTTAAGGACAATATAATATTCCGTTCTCAGGTCATTGCATATATGAGACAGAAAATGACTGAAATGGGATTTTTGGAGATACAGACACCTATTCTTTGTGCATCATCTCCTGAAGGAGCAAGAGACTATGTTGTTCCTTCAAGAAAGTTTAAAGGAAGATTTTATGCACTTCCTCAGGCACCGCAGCAGTATAAGCAGCTGCTTATGGTATCCGGATTTGATAAATATTTCCAGATAGCACCATGTTTCAGAGATGAGGATGCAAGAGCTGACAGATCACCGGGAGATTTTTATCAGCTTGACTTTGAGATGAGCTTTGCAACACAGGAGGATGTATTCAGGGTAGGAGAAGAAGTTCTTACATCTGTTTTTGAAAAATTTGCTCCTGAAGGATATGAAGTAACAAAGGCACCTTATCCGGTATATACATATAAGCAGGCAATGCTTGAATTTGGTTCAGACAAGCCGGATCTTAGAAATCCGCTCAGGATTATCGACCTGAGTGAGTTCTTTGCAAAATGTACTTTCAAGCCTTTTATAGGTAAGACTGTAAGAGCTATAAAGGTTCATGCAGATATGTCTAAGGGCTTCCATGAAAAGCTGCTTTCATTTGCAAAATCTATCGGAATGGGCGGCCTTGGATATCTTGAGGTTCTTGAAGACATGAGCTATAAAGGACCTATTGATAAATTTATCCCGGATGAGCTTAAATCAGAGATCAGAGAGCTTGCAGATTTGAAAGCGGGAGATACCATTTTCTTTATTGCAGATAAAGAAAAGAAGGCAGCAAACTATGCCGGACAGCTCAGAAACGAGCTTGGAAAGAGACTTGGACTCTTAGAGGAAAAAGCTTATAGATTCTGCTTTATCAATGATTTTCCTATGTATGAATATGATGAAACAGAAAAGAAGATCGTATTTACACATAATCCGTTTTCAATGCCGCAGGGAGGACTTGAGGCTCTTGAAAATAAGGATCCTGAGGAAATACTTGCATATCAGTATGATATTGTATGCAACGGCGTTGAGCTGTCATCAGGAGCAGTAAGAAACCACGATCTTGACATCATGATAAAAGCATTTGAAATAGCAGGATATTCACAGGAAGAGCTTGAAAAGAAATTCGGAGCACTTTACAAGGCATTCCAGTTTGGAGCACCGCCTCATGCAGGAATGGCACCTGGTGTTGAACGAATAATCATGCTTCTTAGAGAAGAGGAAAATATCAGAGAAATAATACCGTTCCCGATGAACGGTAATGCACAGGATCTTATGTGTGGAGCACCAAGTGAGCTTACAGAGACACAGCTAAGAGAGGTTCATATAAAGATCCGTTGATCAAAGGATTAGGAGAAAAATATGTGGCTTGCCGACAAATGGAAGGATTATCAGGTTATTGATACATCCTCCGGAGAGAAGCTTGAAAAATGGGGAAATTACATTCTTTTGAGGCCGGATCCCCAGGTTATATGGAAAACACCAAGGAAGAATCCGGCATGGAAAAAAATAAATGCCCATTATCATAGGAGCACTAAGGGCGGCGGAGAATGGGAGTTCTTTGATCTTCCAAATGAATGGACAATATCTTACAGAGAGCTTACATTCAGACTTAAGCCTTTTAGCTTTAAGCATACAGGACTATTTCCTGAACAGGCAGTAAACTGGGACTGGATGTCAGATAAGATAAGAAATGCAGGCAGACCGATCAAGGCATTAAATCTTTTTGCTTATACCGGAGGAGCAACACTTGCTATGGCACATGCAGGTGCTTCAGTTACACATGTTGATGCATCAAAGGGTATGGTCACATGGGCAAAGGAAAATGCTCAGGCATCACATCTGGATGATAAGCCTATAAGATGGCTGGTTGATGACTGCAAAAAGTTTGTTGAAAGAGAGATCCGCAGAGGAAACCATTATGATGCGATCCTTATGGATCCGCCGTCATACGGAAGGGGACCAAAGGGTGAGATCTGGAAGATGGAGGATTCAATATATGAATTCCTTGAACTGACTGCAAAGCTTTTAAGCGACAAGCCTTTGTTTTTCGTTATCAATTCATATACGACAGGTCTTGCACCTGCAGTTCTAAAATATCTTCTTTCAACTGTTTTAAAGGACAGAAAAGGAAGTATACAGGCTGATGAAATCGGCCTGCCGGTAAAAGAAACATCACTTGTTCTTCCATGCGGAGCATGCGGAAGATGGAGCGAATAACCTTATTATATAAAGTGTGCAGATCACATTAAGGAGGAGTTATTATTATGAAACCGTATTCAGAAAGAACAACAGAGGAATTAAAAGAGCTTAAGGTTCAGCTTGAGGGAGAATACAAAGACTTCAAGGCACAGGATCTTTTTCTTAATATTGCAAGAGGAAAGCCATCAGCAGCACAGCTTGATCTTTCAGATGGACTCCTTAAGTCTGTTTCAGAGAGAGAGGATTGCTTCGCAGAGGATGGTACAGACTGCAGAAACTACGGCGGACCATTGGGACTTCCGGAGGCAAGAAAGCTTATGGGAGAGGTTGCAGGAGCACCGGCAGATCAGGTTATCGTTTGCGGCAATGCAAGCCTTCCTATAATGTATGATACAGTATCAAGATCATTTACACATGGTGTATGCGGAAGCACACCTTGGTGCAAGCTTGATAAGGTAAAATTTTTATGTCCGGTACCGGGATATGACAGACATTTCGGAATTACAGAGCATTTCGGTGTTGAGATGATAAATGTTCCGATGACACCAACAGGACCTGATATGGATATTGTAGAAGAGCTTGTATCAAGCGATCCTTTGATAAAGGGAATATGGTGTGTTCCTAAATATTCAAATCCGCAGGGAATAACATATTCAGATGAAACAGTAAAACGCTTTGCAGCTCTTAAGCCTGCAGCAAAGGATTTCAGAATATTCTGGGACAATGCATATGTAGTACATCATCTTTATGCAGATGAGAGCAAACAGGATAAGCTCCTCAATATAATCGAGGAATGTGAAAAGGCAGGAAATCCGGATCTGGTTTATGTATTTGTATCAACTTCAAAGGTAAGCTTTGCAGGAGCCGGAATTGCAGCTGTTGCATCTTCTAAGAAGAACATCGAAGAAATCGCAAGCCATATGAATTATCAGATCATAAGCCACGACAAGATCAATCAGCTCCGTCATGTTAAATACTTCAAAAACTTTGACGGTATCAAAAAGCAGATGGAAAAGCATGCAGAGCTTTTAAGACCTAACTTTATGGCATTTGCTGATTGCTTTGATAAGAATCTTGCTGGACTTGGAATTGCATCATGGAAGGTGCCTAACGGCGGATATTTCATTTCATTTGATACAATGCAGGGCTGTGCAGCTGAGATAGTAAAGCTGGCTAAGGAGGCAGGACTTGTACTTACAGGAGCAGGTGCTACATATCCATACCACAAGGATCCTACAGATTCAAATATAAGAATTGCTCCTAGTATGCCTAAGCTTGAGGAGATCAAACAGGCTGCAGAGCTGTTCCAGGTATGCGTGAGACTTGTAAGCGTTAATAAACTATTGGCAGATAGAAATTAATGTCGTATAATACACAAAGTATTGTCTTTATGACTAATTTATAGGGGTGATTACTTTGAGTAAGATTACTGATAAAATATTTGGAAGATTATCCAAAAATGCTAGAATTATAATAATAACAGCCATTGCTGCGGTAGTGGCTCTTATTATTATATTTTTTATTGGAAAAAATTATTATAAAGATAAGTTTTTTCCAGGGACAATGATAAATGGCTGGGACTGCTCAGGAGAAACCATAGATGAGGTTAAGTCGGATCTGCAGCTGATGGTTGAGGAATACAGCCTCAATATAAAGGAAAGAGATGACAAGACAGAGACGATCACAGGAAAGGAACTCAATATTGTTTACAATGACAATGGAGAGGTCGACGAGCTTCTTAAGGATCAGGAAAACAAACTGTGGTTTCTAAATCTCGGAGGAAAGGAATATGATATTTCTACAGCCTTTTCTTATGATTCGGATAAGCTTACAGCGATGATCGATGCGCTTGAATGCTTCAATGAAGAAAATATTACAGATCCTGTTAATGCATCTCTTATATTAGAAAATAATAAATTTGTAATTTCACCTGAAGTGAACGGAAACAGACTTAATAAGGACAATGCTGTTCAGGCGATTACAGATGCTGTAAACAGCGAAAACAGTGAAATTGATCTGGATGCAATGGGTCTGTATGAAGCACCTTCGGTTTTGAGTACAGATCAGGCTCTTGCAGATCAGATGAATCAGGCAAATGTTATGCTTGGAGCTTCCATAACCTATGATTTTGTTGACCAGCAGATGACTGTTGATGCAGATGAGATAGCATCTTGGATAGATAAGAATGACGAGGGTGTATATACTCTTGACAGCGATAAAGTATACGAATGGGTTAAAAATATGGCTTATGAAACCGATACATTCGGACTTACTCATCCGTTCAAGACATCAACAGGAGTTGAGATCACTCTTGAAGGAGGCGGAGATTATGGCTGGTGTATCGACAAGGAGACTACGGCAGAAAATCTTTGCAGCTATATAGAAGCAGGACAGGTAGCAACGATACAGCCGGATTATCTGTATTCAGCAAATGACAGATCTAAAAACGACATAGGAAATACTTATGTAGAGGTATGCATAGCTACACAGACATTATGGGCATATTATGAGGGTGAGCTTATTGTAACAACACCTGTTATTACAGGAAATGTGTCAACCGGATATGCAACACCGTCAGGCAGTGTATGGGCAATTGATGCCAAGAAGGAAGACTGGAACTTCACACACTATGATTCACATGCGGATTATTGGATGCCGTTCAATGATGAATGTGGACTGCATGATGCATCATGGCAGGCGGCAAGCAATTATACACAGGATTTCTATCTTACAGGAGGAAGCCATGGCTGTGTAAATATGCCGCTTGAGGCTGCAAAGACCATTTATGAGCATTTTAAGATCGGAGATCCGGTTGTTGTTTATTACAGTACAGATCAGGTAGTCGGACCATCACCTACACAGGATCTTGTTGCAGGCTGATAAAATCAAGGCTTATAAAGCCAAACGGAGGAAATTATGAAAGTTGTTGTTTTAGCGGGCGGAACAAGTACAGAGAGAGCTATCTCTATTGTTTCGGGAACCGAGGTTGCATCTGCGCTTCAGGGAAGAGATCATCAGGTATTCTTCATGGATGTATTCTTCGGATGCTCCGACGAGCAGGCAAAAAAGGCATTCAAGGAGGATGCTAATCTTGCCGCAGTTGTAAGGCAGATGGAGGAAAACAGCAAAGAAATAGAAAAGGTCAAAAAGACAAGAAGAGAATTTATCGGCCCGAATGTAATAAAGGTTTGCCAGAAAGCAGACATTGTCTTTATGGCATTGCATGGTGCAAATGGTGAGGACGGAAAGCTTCAGGCAGTATTTGACCTTTTTGGAATAAAATATACAGGAACAGATTACTTAAGCAGTGCGATCGCTATGGATAAGGAGATGACAAAGCATTGCTTCAGATGGAACAATATACCGACTCCTAAAGGCGCAATGCTGAAAAAAGGAAGTATCGATATTTCATATAAGCAGTTTGGGATCAAACTTCCTGTTGTAGTTAAGCCATGCTGCGGAGGCTCAAGTGTCGGAGTTACGGTAGCTTACAGTGATGAGGAATATGCAAAGGCACTTGAAGAGGCATTTTCTTATGAAAACAAGATCATTATAGAAGAGTATATAGAAGGACGAGAGTTCTCAGTTGCGGTTATCGATAATAAGGCATATCCGGTAATAGAGATAGCGCCTCTTAAGGGCTTCTATAATTACGAAAATAAATATAAAGCCGGTTCTACAGTAGAAACCTGCCCGGCAAAGCTTTCACCGGAAATTACAAAGAAAATGCAGAAGACAGCAGTTGAGGGTGCAAAGGCTATAGGGATAAAGGGTTACAGCCGTCTTGATTTCATGATGGATAAAGATGAAAATATATATTGTCTTGAAGCAAACACGCTCCCGGGAATGACACCTACAAGCCTTATACCTCAGGAGGCCGCAGTGCTTGGTATAAGCTTTCCGGAACTTTGTGAAAAACTCTTAAATCTGTCGTTTAAAGAGTGATAAGTGAAGGATCAGTTTGCCGGAAATGAGGATAAAATGATAACTATGAAGCTTAGTGAGATCTCTGAAGTATGCAGTGGAAAGCTGGTCGGAGATGGAAGCATTGATATAACAAATATTACGACTGACAGCAGAACCGCAAAAAGGAATGGCCTTTTTGCGGCTCTTGTTGGTGAGAGGACTGACGGACATAATTACATAAAGACTGCGCTTGATAATGGTGCGGCTGCTGTAATATGCGAAAAGCTGCCAAAAGAGCAAAATATAAACTATATCCTGGTGGGTTCGACACTTAAAGCCCTTCAGGATATTGCTGCATATATGCTAAAAAAATCAGGAATACCGTCTGTCGAGATAGGCGGCAGTGTCGGAAAAACAAGCACCAAAGAAGCTGTAGCTTCAGTCTTGGAGCAGAAATATTCTGTTTTAAAGACAGAAGGAAATTACAATAATGACCTTGGAGTTCCGCTTACTATTTTCAATATTAAGAAGGAAAATAATGCTGCTGTTATAGAAACAGGTATAGATGATTTTGGACAGATGGAGCTTTTGTCATCGATAGTAAGACCTTATGTCTGTATATTGACTAATATAGGCGATTGCCATCTCGAAAATCTGGGAGATAGGGCAGGCGTTCTAAAGGCAAAGAGCGAAATGTTTAATAATATCAGACCGGACGGACATATAATATTAAATGGGGATGATGAATATCTTGCTCCGCTTAAAGATATTAACGGAAAGCAGCCGATTTTCTTCGGGTTAGATCCTAAAAATGATATTTATGCAGATAATATCAAAAATGAAGGTCTTAACGGAAGCAGCTGTGATATACATACATCAAAAGGAACATTTAATGCTGTTGTGCCTAAGCCGGGAGAGCATATGATATTAAATGCGCTTGCAGCTACCGGTGTCGGACTGATCATGGGACTTTCGCTTGAAGAAATAAAAAAAGGAATTGAAAGCCAGCAGTCGATCAGCGGCAGATTTAATATAATAAACACAAACGGCATCAAAATAATTGATGACTGCTACAATGCAAATCCAATGTCGATGAAGGCATCAATAGAATCTCTAAGTCATGCACAGGGACGAACCGTTGCTGTATTAGGAGATATGGGCGAGCTTGGTGAAAATGAAATAAAGCTGCATGAGGATGTCGGTTATGAAGCCGCAAAATTCAATATTAATTTGGTTTGCTGTATAGGAAAGCTTAGTGCTTATATGGCTAAGACGGCAAAAACAAATGAAAAATCAGCAGTTTTATATTTTGAGACTGTTGATGATTTCAATAAACAGGCACCGGGGATTATCAAAAAGGGTGATACAGTTCTTGTAAAGGCTTCACATTTTATGAAGTTTGATTCCATTGTAAATGCCCTGACAGAAACTATACTGGACAATTGACACAAATAATTGCATAATAAAAAAACGCGTTCAGTTAAATATATTTTAAGAAAGAGAGAGATACTGATGAAGTTATTAAGTATAGCAGTTCCGTGCTATAATTCCGAAGCATATATGGACAAGTGTATCGAGTCATTGCTTGTAGGCGGAGAAAACGTAGAGATACTTATAATTGATGACGGATCGACAAAGGACAGAACGCCCGAGATTGCAGATGAATATGAGAAAAGATATCCGACAATAGTAAGGGCAATACATCAGGAAAATAAAGGACACGGCGGAGCCGTAAATACAGGGATTGAAAATGCCACAGGTCTTTATTTTAAGGTCGTAGACAGCGATGACTGGCTTGATGAAAAGGCTTATCTGAATGTTCTGGCAGCTCTTGATAAGATCGTAAGAGGACCTGAGACTGTAGATGTTTTTCTTGCAAATTATGTATATGAAAAGGTTGGTCAGAAGAAAAAGAGGATCATGAGATTCCTTAAAAACTTCCCGCAGGACAAAGTTATAAAATGGGACGAGATGAAGCCTCTTGATGCAGCACATTATGTTCTGATGCATAATATAATCTACAGAACAGAGCTTATAAGAGAGTCAGGACTTAAGCTTCCGGAGCATACATTTTATGTAGATAATCTCTATGCATTTATCCCTATGAGCAAGGCAAAGACACTCTATTACACAAATGAAAATCTCTATCGTTATTATATAGGAAGAGATGATCAATCCGTAAACGAGCAGGTCATGATGTCAAGGATAGATCAGCAGCTTAAAGTAAATAATCTTATGATCGATTATATGGCTGAGGAGCAAAAGAATTTAAAGGGACATTGTAATGATTATATGAAGCATGCTTTGGGTATAATAGTTGTAGTTACATCCATTATGCTTATAAGAATAGGAACAAGAGAAGCACTTGCCCAGAAAAAGGCACTTTGGATAAAATTCAAGACAAAATGTCCGGAAAGCTACAGAAAATTGAGATACAGCATAATCGGCGGTGCACTTAATCTTCCGGGAAAAGTAGGAAGAAGACTTACAGTATACGGATATAAGCTTACAAATAAGGTTTATGGTTTCAATTAGAATGTATTTCTAAGAAAGAGAAAATAATGAGAATTGGAAACGGCTATGATGTTCATAAGCTGACAGAAGGCCGAAGGCTCATACTTGGTGGAGTAGAGATTCCATATGAAAAAGGGCTTCTGGGTCATTCGGATGCAGATGTTTTGCTGCATGCAATTATGGATGCAATGCTTGGAGCAGCTGCACTTAGAGATATCGGATATCATTTTCCGGATAATGACCGGCAGTTTAAGGACATATCCAGTATGGAACTGCTGAAAAGAGTGTCAGCTCTGATAAAAAATAAGGGCTATAGAGTTGTAAATATAGATGCAACGATCATTGCTCAAAGACCTAAGCTAAAGGATTATATAGAGCTTATGAT
>CAVLAA010000044.1:0-15277 GCA_963660835.1 bacterium | reverse complement strand
AATAAATGTTCGACTCGTTCCAGCTTTAAATAAACAAAGAGCTGGCACACTTTGGTAGATCTAACCTAGTAATTATTGGTACAAAAGAACCTAGAGGTCACCTGTAAGGAAAAGTTAGAAATCGCGAAAGTTGGAGAACTAATAACTCGACAGAATGGAATGACGGAGTAACGCCCCGAAACATTCTACCTAATACTCCGACGGGCTGTATAAAACGAAAGTTCAACAGTTTGAAGTTCGGTGAAGTCGGCAGAAACCGACCTAAACCAAGTAACACCCGCTAGTAACATTGGTATAAAAGTGGCTAGAGCCCGCCTGTGTGAATTGGTTGCGAAAGGCACGGTTAGTGATATGCCGGGGTCTATAAAATACCTATGGCGAGAATGTCGTGGCATCTACACGACTGACGAACCAGCGAATTTAAGAGTCTAAATGAAGCCTACTGGGAAACTAGTAGGGACGCAGAAGCGTCGTTGGTGTGGTTGAGTAAGAATTTTTGTTATGAAAGACCATATAGTGTTACAGGCACTATCAAGCCAACAGGATCAGAGCTAGGCGCCTAAGGGTATATATGTACAGATAGAGTTATTGGTACGAGGAAAAGTATCAGAGATGCCCATTTGCATCTAGGATGACGAAGAATAATAAGCATCCGAACTGGTGCCGAAAAGTAGAGATCGCACCTACGAAGTTCCTGTAATGGGAATGGAGGAATGGTCTCAAGCCGGAATTAGAATAATAGGAATATCGAATCTACAACAAGGATTCCGAGTAAGACCAAAAAGTCACTCAATCTATTCAATAGAGGAGGTGATGCCTTGTGCCTACTGCGAAAGACAAAAGTAACGTTGTAGAAAATATTAGACACTCCGAATACTACGATATGCAAGAGACCTTCGATGAACTTTATGAGAAAAGCCAAGAAGGTAAGGAGTTTGATAACCTAATGGATATTATATTATCAGATAAAAATATCCTGCTTGCCTATAGAAACATCAAAGCAAACAAAGGGAGTCAAACCCCTGGCACAGATAAGCTCACAATGAGAGACATCGGAAAACTACCAACAAATGAGGTAGTAGAACGGGTCAGATTTATAATGAGCGGTAGTAAACATGGATACAGACCAAAACCGGTCAGAAGAAAAGAAATTCCAAAGCCAAACGGGAAAACTAGACCGTTAGGTATCCCATGTATATGGGACAGATTAGTACAACAATGCATTAAACAAGTATTAGAACCAATATGTGAGGCTAAGTTTTCAAAAAACAGCTATGGTTTTAGACCGAACAGATGCGTGGAACATGCAATAGCAGAAACACATAGACTTATGCAAAGGTCAAAATTAGGATATGCAGTAGAGTTTGATATCAAAGGTTTCTTTGATAATGTAAATCACCAAAAACTAATTAGACAGATGTGGGCTATTGGCATACACGACAAACAGCTGATATTTATAATAAAAAGAATTCTGAAAGCACCAATACGGCTACCAAATGGAGAGACTATTTACCCTATTAAGGGAACTCCGCAAGGAGGAATAATATCTCCTATATTAGCTAATATAGTGCTTAATGAACTCGATCACTGGATTGACAGCCAATGGCTAGAATTTCCAGCAACGAACAATTTTAGTCTTCCACGTAACAAAAAGGGTAAACTAATCAAATCAAATGCATACGCAGCACTCAGAAAAACAAATCTCAAAGAAATGTATATTATAAGATATGCAGATGATTTCAGAATTTTCTGTAGGAACTATGAAGATGCAAAACGTGTCAAAGAAGCAGTAACCCAATGGTTAATGCAGAGATTGAAACTGGAAGTATCAGAAGAAAAAACTAAAATAACAAATCTGAGACGCGAATACATGGAATTTCTTGGTTTTAAATTAAAACTATATGACAAAGGTAATGGCTGGAAAGTCAAATCTCATGTAAGTGACAAAAAGCTTAAAAGTATAAACAAAGAGTTGAAATATCAGTTTGCCAAAATAGCACATGCGAAGAACAAACAGCATACTACATCGATAGTACGAAGATACAATTCGATGGTACTAGGAGTTCAAAATTACTATAATATAGCGACTGATATATGTAAGGACTTCAGAATAATACAGCATCAAATAGATGTAATAGCAAAATCTAGGTTGCATGCTAAAAATAGCAGAAAAAGCAAACTTGGAAAGAATGGAAGAAACTTGACAACATTTGAAAAGGAAAGATATGGACAATCCAAGGCTATTAGATTTATTAAAGCCAGCGGAGAGCCTGTATACCCAATAGGATATATCAAGCCTAAACCACCAATTTCCAAAGTTGAAAAAGTATGCATGTACACATGCGAAGGAAGAAAAGGTTTACATGATAATCTGCGAATAGACACAAATATCCTAATAAGCCTGATGAAAAGTCCAAACACTAGCAAGAGCACAGAGTATAATGATAATAAGTTATCGCTATACTCGGCACAAAAAGGTAAATGCGCAATAACACAAAGAGTCTTTTGCTCAACAGAGGAAATTCATTGTCATCATAAAATTCCAAGGGAATTAGGTGGCACAGATAAATACCAAAATCTAGCATTAATCCTAGAACCGGTACACAAACTGATACATGCAAAAAACAAAAATGTAATCGACAAATACCTTGAAATACTTCAACTCACAAATATACAATTGGCTAAGGTCAATAAATACAGAGAAATGGCTGGCAACGAGCCTATCGTAGCATAACAACGAACAGCTAAGTTTATTCAAATAAGGTGATTCGTTAATTCCTATACCAATGTGTTGACCACAAAAGTCACATCGGTTTAATTCTAATTTCGGGGGAACGCCGGATGCGCTGAAAGGTGCATGTCCGGTGTGGACCGGGGGAAAAGATAGAGATAACATCAAAGTCTTACCTATCGGTATCACATGCTGCGGCATATGCGATCGTTTCATATCAGACAGCCTGGCTTAAATGTCATTATCCTGTAGAATTTATGGCTGCGCTTATGACATCTGTCATTGATAATCCATCAAAGGTTGCGGGCTATATCTACAATTGCAGACAGATGGGAATAGATATACTTCCGCCTGACATAAATAAGGGCGAAGCAAAATTTTCGGTTGAAAACGGAAGTATAAGATATGCTCTTTCTGCTATAAAAGGAATAGGAAGACCGGTTGTAGATGCAATAGAGACTGCAAGGCAGGAGGGCGGATCTTTCAGATCACTTCGCGATTTTTGCAGCCGCTTAAGCTCAAAAGAGGTAAATAAGCGTACGATCGAGAACTTTATCAAAGCCGGCTGCTTTGACAGTATAGGAGCAAACAGACATCAGCTAATGATCGTTTATTCTATGGTGCTTGATTCTGTACAGCAGGAAAAGAAAAATGCAATATCGGGACAGATGTCTTTATTTGATCTTATGTCTGACAGCGACAGAGCTGCATTTGAGATACCGCTTCCTGACGTGCCTGAATATACAAAGGCGGAGCTTCTTTCATATGAGAAGGAGGTTCTTGGGATCTATGTAAGCGGTCATCCGCTTGATGACTATGAGAAGCGCTGGAGAAAAACAATATCGGCAATAAGCTCGGATTTTATTCCGGATGATGAAACTAATCTGCCTAAGGTAAAGGATGGCACAAAAGCGATAATAGGTGGGATCATTGCAGAAAAGACAGTCAAATTTACAAAGAAGAACAGGGCAATGGCATTCCTTACTCTTGAGGATATTTTTGGAAATATCGAGGTTATAGTATTTCCTGATAATTATGAAAATTATTTAGGTATTCTTTCGGAGGATTCAAAGATATTTGCAGAAGGGCGTATATCGGTAGAAGAGGAAAAGCCTGCGAAGCTGATACTCGAAAAGGCATGGCCCTTGGATGAGACTGTACGCGAGCTGTGGATCCAGCTTGAGGACAAGAGTGATTATACAGAGAAAACAAGTGCTATTTCAAGGCTGATACGACAGCATCCGGGCAGAAGTGATGTCGTGCTTTATCTAAAGAAGGAAAAAGCGATCAAAAGACTTGCAGCAGGTCAGAGAGTCAATCTTGACTCACCTCTTACAGAAAAGCTGATCGAACTGTGCGGTGCTGACAACGTAAGGGTTGTGGAAAAGTAATCATTATATAGGAGGTCTTTTATGAAACTGCTTACATATAAGGAAAATGGATTTGAAAGAATAGGAGTTGCATCAGAGGATGGCAAAATGGTATACGACATTGCAGATATCGGATTGTCTTTTTTTAATATGAACGACCTGATCAGCCGTATAACGAATGAAGATCGATATAAAATATACGAATTCATGCAGAATCCTGAAAATGGCATAGCATATGAAAAAATTGAAAAATGTGCACCGATTCCGAGACCTGCACAGGATATCATATGTCTGGGAATTAATTACAGTGAGCATGCAGTTGAGGCAGCACATTATGAAAAAGAAGCTTTTGGCGGAGAAAGAACTTATCCGATATATTTTTCCAAGCGTGTAAATGAAGCGGTTCCTGATGGTGGATTTATAGAGTCACATGCAGATATAGTTGAAAGACTTGATTATGAATGTGAGCTTGGTGTTGTCATAGGCAAAGAAGCAAAAAATGTAAGCCGTGATGATGCATATGACTATGTTTTTGGCTATACGATCATAAATGATGTTTCGGCACGCAAGCTTCAGACAAGGCATAAGCAGTGGTATTTCGGAAAAAGCCTCGATAATTTCACACCTATGGGTCCGTGGATCGTTACAGCAGATGAGATCGAAGGTAAGCCTGTTCTTGAAATAAAGAGTATCGTAAACAATGAGCTTCGTCAAAATTCTGTTACAGATCATCTGATATTTGACATTGCATACGTTATCAGTGAGCTGTCACAGGGGATGACGCTTCTGCCCGGAACGATCATAGCTATGGGAACACCGGCAGGTGTTGGAATGGGCTTTGATCCTCCTAAGTTTTTGAAAAAGGGTGATACAGTTGACTGTATTATTGAAAAGATCGGAACGCTTCATAATACAGTAAATTAAGAACGCAGGCATATAGCATGCCATATCATAAAAAAGCATACAATAAACCGGCATTGGCGAAGAGCTGATGCCGGTTTTGTTGTGAAAATTATTTTGGATAAACGTTCGCAATTTAATCAAATAATGGTGTTGAAAAATATCTCTCGGCAGTATCCGGAAGGATAGTAACAACTGTTTTTCCGCGGCCAAGCTTTTTTGCAAGCTTTAATGCTGCGGCTACATTTGTACCGCTGGAGATTCCGCACATCAGACCTTCCTTTCTTGCAAGGTCCTTGGCGGTAGTTATAGCTTCATCATCAGTGACGATATATATTTCATCGTAGATGTTTTTATTGAGGATTGGTGGTATCAATCCGTCACCGATTCCCATCTGTAGGTGCGTTCCTATATTGCCGCCTGCAAGGATTGCAGCATTTTCGGGTTCTACAGCCCAGATTTCTATATTCGGATTTTTCTCTTTAAGAACCTCACCAATACCTGTTATTGTGCCGCCGGTTCCGATTCCTGAGCAAAAGCCGTCTATCGGACATCCAACCTGTTCTATTATCTCAAGTGCTGTCTGATTCCTGTGAGCCATCGGATTTGCTTCATTTTCAAACTGCTGAGGTACGAATACCAATGGGTTTTCATCTGCCATTTTCAGGGCAAGCTTCTGACATTCATCTATACATTTGCCGATATTGCCTTCATCGTGAATGAGCTTTACTTCTGCTCCGTAATGCTCGATCAGTTTTCTGCGCTCCTCACTTACCGAATCAGGCATTATGATCATTGTTTGATAGCCTTTTACTGCTCCGACAAGTGCAAGACCGATTCCCTGATTGCCGCTTGTCGGCTCTACGATTATCGTATCCTTATTTATAAGTCCCTTTTTTTCTGCATCTGCTATCATGTTGTATGCGGTTCTTGTCTTTATAGATCCGCCTACATTAAGTCCTTCAAATTTTACCAAAACATCTGCACTGTCAGGACCTGTCATTTTATTCAGTTTTATCATCGGCGTATTGCCTAACGCTGCAAGTACATTATCATAAACCATCTCTTTTATTCCTCCAATTAACACATTTCTCTATTGTAGGATAAATTTCAAATACACGCAATAAACATTTGTGAAGATATACTGTCAAGTGATCATCCGATGGATGAAACAAAAGAAGTAACCTTCTGCCAAGCTGTTTTTTTTGTTATGAGTTCATAAGATGTTTGGATTGGCAGTTTCAACAAAAATCCCATGTCTTTTATAAATAAATTACCCTTGAACCTTGACGACTTCACCAAAAAAATGTAAATATAGAAAGCGTCGTTAACAAAAAGCACCAACACTGGAATAAATTCAACAAAAACAATACAAGCTGCACTATAAAAATGTATTTTAAAGGAAACAGACAAATGGAATTAAGAGACAAAATTGCAGGAGCATTATATGGAATGGCATTAGGTGATGCTATGGGCATGCCGGCAGAGTTGTGGGGACGTGAAAGAGCGAGAAAGTTTTTTGGCGGAAAGATCACAGGATTCATTGACGGACCGAAGGAAAATGATGTGGCATTTAACTATGACAAAGCACAGTTCACTGATGATACTGGTCAGGCAATGGTGCTTCTGGACTCGATAAAAGCGACCGAATATAAACCGGATGCAGCAGACATTGCAAGACGTATGCTGGAGTGGGCAGAGAGGGAAAATGCATTTGAAAATAACATTCTCGGACCCACATCGAAAGTAGCACTGGCTAATTTCCGTGACGGTGTGGATGCAAGTGCGATCACAAATAAAGCGTTATCCAATGGAAGCGCTATGAGAATCGCGCCAATCGGGTGTTTATTTACACCGGATCAGAGAACAGAACTGATCGATTATGTATATGGTGTGTCTCAGGCAACGCATACCAGTGATGTGACAATTGCCGGAGCAGCCATGATCGCAGAAGGTGTGGCATCTGCAATTATAAATGATGATTTTGAGCAGGTATTAAGTGATATTCTTTCGGTAGAAAAAGCCGGATATGAAAAGGGATGTGAAACATTCAGTCCTAGACTTGCTGAACGTGTGAAGATCGGTGTACAAATCGCAAAAGAATATACAGACGATGCAGATGCATTTTCGAAAAAAATCTATGATGTGATTGGAGCTGGTGTTGGAATCATTGAATCTGTTCCTGCGGCAATTTCAATTGCATATTATACACAGGATCCTAATGAGTGCTGCCTAATGTGTGCAAATCTCGGCGGAGATACCGATACCATTGGAGCTATGGCAACTGCGATCTGCGGAGCATTTACCGGATACGCTAAGATCAATCCGGAATACATAGAACTTTTAAGAGCACAGAATCCGGAGACAGATTTTGAAGAATATATCAACATTCTTGAAAATGGAAGGGAGTTTATAGGATGCGGACATTAGTAGTCGGTGCAGCGATCGTCGATCTGATGATGAAGATCGACCGGCTCCCGAGGAGCGGGGAAGATATTCTGTGCAGGAAGGCGAAGACGGTAGTCGGCGGCTGTGCTTATAATGTGGCAAATACTTTGCGGAATCTGCACTGCGAACACGATCTGTGCGTACCGGTCGGATGCGGATCATTTGCAGATATCATCCGAAGAGGAATGAAAGAAAAAGGATACGATCCGGTGATCGAAGAACCAAGTGAAGACAATGGATACTGCTTGAGTCTGGTAGAAGCGGACGGCGAGCGGACATTTATTACTGTTCAGGGAGCAGAATGTCATTTCAAGAAAGAATGGTTCGAACGGATTGATATGAACAGATATGAGAATGTCTATATTGCCGGTTATCAGGTGTGCGGAAACAGTGGTAAGATCATTGCTGAATGGCTGCGGAATGTACCGGATGTAGATAAAAAGAAGATCTTTTTCGCACCGGGACCGATGATAACAGAGATTGAACCTGAGACAATGGAAAAGTTGATGGCATTAAGTCCGATGATCCATATCAATGAGGCAGAGGCAAGGAACTACACCGGCCGGGAACAGGTAGAAGATGCAGTGAAAGATATTTTTATAAAAAGCCAGAACACTGTATTCGTTACACTGGGGGAAGATGGAACGATGTTCTATGATGGAAATGCGATTCAGAAAGTGACATCATTCAAAACGGAGGTTGTAGATACGGTTGGCGCAGGCGACAGTCATATCGGTGCACTGATCGCAGGACTTTCAAAAGGAATGGAAGTAAAAGCTGCAGTAAGACTTGCCAATCATGTGGCGGCAGTGGTCGTAGGTACATCCGGACCGGTTATTGATCACGATGAATTTCAAAAAATTTCGGAGGAATGGAAAAATGAATAAAATCAAGAACTTTTTTTCAGATTGGAGCTGGAAAGAAAAAGCGTGGCTGGCATTCGTACTGATCGTACAGACAGTTGCATGGGGCATTCAGAAGGAAAGTGCATTCATGCTGATCATGACACTGACAAGCAGCCTGAATCTGGTACTGGGAGCGAAAGGCAAAGTGGCAGGTCTGTACTTTGCAATCATCAATAGTGCACTGTATGCGATTAACTGTATGGGGATCCCGCTTTACGGAGAGGTTATGTACAACTTGATTTATTCGATTCCGGTAAGTGCGATCGCAATCTTTACATGGAAGAAGAATATGACCAAAGGCGGAGAGGTTAAATTCCGTACGATGACACCAAAGATCACGGTCATAACAGCAGTGGTAACGATTGCAGGTGTATTAGGTTACATGCAGATCCTGAAATTAATGGGCGGAAATCTTCCATTCATGGATTCACTGACAACTGTAGTATCCGTTGTTGCAAGCTTCCTGTATCTGCTTCGCTTCTCTGAGCAGTGGGCGATGTGGGCAATCGTAAATGCATTATCAATCGTGATGTGGATTATGGTATTTATGCAGGGGGATTCATCCGCACTTCTGATCATCATCATGAAGTCGATCAACTTCATCAACTCTACATACGGTTTACTGAACTGGAGAAAAATTGCGAAGAAAAATGTACAGTAAAGGTTAAGGAAAATATACATTTAAATCAGTTAGATCAGAAATATGGAAATTTGAATAATCGCTTAAGCGTTATAGAATAATAGAAATTATAAAGGGCTATGAAGGCAAGAGGTATATCTCGATCCTTCATAGTTTTTTTATGCTGCTAAAACTTGTGATAATCTGAGGTTATCACTGATAATAAGATAACGATAATTTTCAACCAATAAATATTATAGTAATATGTGCACATTGAACAATAAGAATTGATAGAAACGAAGAAGGGTGGAGTAAGTGATGTCAAAGATAAAAATATTTAAAATTATCTTTCCTTTTATCTGTCTTGTAATTGCATTTCTTACGGATATCGGGATTCCTGATTCTAAAGATCAGCCGGCAGCAGATTATCCATACTTTATCAGCTTTTTGATACTGTTGACCATTATTTTTGCAGTGTTGCTTATCGCAGCTGGATTCAGTAAAAAATTAAGAGATGTATGGTTTCAGAAGTCATATTTATACGGAGGCATTGTTTTGATAATCGTAGCGATCAATCTGATCGTAAGCAAATTTGCATTGCTTCCGGTGCTGTTTTTCCCTTGTCTTGACAGAGTATTCGGAGTATTTGTCACAGATCGGGCGCTGATGATTGAATGTATATTTTCATCGGGCAGACTTTTACTTAAGGGCTATCTGATCGGAGGACTTCTTGGATTATTTATCGGAATCTTAATAGGATTCAATAAAAGAGCAAGCTATTGGATCAATCCTTTTATGAAATTTATAGGTCCGATTCCTCCGACATCATGGTCGCCGTTAGTTTTATCGTTGTTTACTACATCTGAGGCGGCAGCAGTTTTCATGGTTGCACTTGCAGTATGGTTTCCGATAACACTGATGACAAGCAGCGGAATACAAAATGTACAGCAAAGCTATTTTGAAGTAGCAAAGACGCTTGGTGCAAAACGATTTACAAGCATTTTTAAGGTTGCTGTTCCGGCAGCAATGCCAAGTATTTTTCTGGGAGTATTTTATGCAACCTGCAGCTCATTTGTAACGCTGGTTACGGCAGAGCTTCTTGGGGCTGAATCCGGACTTGGATGGTATCTGAACTGGCAAAAGAGCATGATGCTTTATGCAAATGTATATGCAGGACTTATCCTGATGGCAATCATCTGTACGATTATCATTACGCTGGTATTTAAATTGAAGGATAAGGTTTTAGTATGGCAGAAAGGAGTGATCAAATGGTAGGAAATATTCGCGTTGAACACGTTCGAAAGCTGTTCAGCAATCCGGACGGCAGCCGGATAACAGCACTTGACGGAATAGATCTTGATATAAAAGCTGGAAGCTTTGTTTCGCTGATAGGTCCGTCAGGCTGCGGAAAAACCACACTCCTTAGAGCTATTGCAGGCTTGAACCCGGCAGATGACGGAGAAATCTATATAGATGACGCAAAGGTCACAGGTGCAGGTGCTGACAGAGGATATGCATTTCAGCAGGCAAATCTGTTTCCATGGCTGAATATTTATCAGAATATAGCTTTTGGCCTGAAGGCAAGAGGTGTCTACAAAGAGCAAAAGGATGAGATCGACAGGATGATCGAAAAGGTTGGTCTTAAAGGCTTTGAAAAATCATTTCCGCATCAGATATCCGGTGGCATGCAGCAGAGAGCTTCTCTTGCAAGGGCGCTGGTAGGGCATCCTAAGGTATTGCTCCTGGATGAGCCGCTTGGAGCACTTGATGCTTTTACAAGAATGAATATGCAGGATATGATCCTTGATATCTGGAAAGAATATAACATGACCATGATCATGGTAACTCATGATGTGGATGAAGCAATTTATCTGTCTGACCAGGTGGTTGTAATGTCAGCAAGGCCCGCCAAAGTACAAAGGGTAATCGATATTAAAGAATTCAGACCAAGAGACAGAGGACAGGATTCCTTCATGAAATATAGAAAGGACATCCTGGAAATACTGAACTTTGCAGGAAACACCAAAAAACCCGAATATGTAATATGATACCAGGGTCGAAAAGTCAGGCAGTAATTATCCGGTATCAACCAGGGTCGAAAAGTCAGGCAGTAATTATCCGGTATCAACCAGGGTCGAAGATTTAAAAATCCGATGCAGAAACACTGTATCAATTAATAAGAAAAGAAAGAGGAGAAAATAATGTTTAAAATGAAAAAGAAAGCTTTAGCAGGGGCTTTGGCATTTGTTCTTACAGCAGCAAGCCTTACAGCATGTGGTGGAACTTCATCAAGTGAAAGCAGTTCAAAATCAGCAGATGAAGCATCAGTAACATCAGAAAGTACACAGAGCAGTGCTTCAACTGCATCATCAAGTAATCAGGAGCAAAAGACAGTTCGTATACAGGTAAGCAAAGGCACCGTGTGCGGAGTTGCTATGCAGGTTGCAGCAGAAAACGGATATTTTGAAGAAGAATTTGATAAGATCGGACAGAAGGTTGAGATAACAGTTGAGGCATCTTCCGAAACATATGACCTTCTTGCAGCAAATCAGATAGATGCTGCATTTGGACTCGCATCTAACTTTATAGTTCCGATTTCAAATGGATTGGATGTAGCATTTACAGTAGGAGTACATAAGGGATGTACAAAATTCTATTCTCTTGCTGATTCAGGTATTACATCTCTTGAAGACTTAAAGGGAAAAACAGTCGGTGTGCCGACACTTGTAGATTCAAGTACATTGAGCATAAAGAGAAAATTAGCAGATATGGGATTTGATCTAAGCAGCAGCAATCCTGATGTTACATTTGTGGCATATTCAATGACAGATCTTCCGGCTGCACTCGCAAACGGTGCTGTTGATGCAATAGGAGTTCATGAGCCTGTAGGAAATTCAGTAGAAGAAAATTATGATGTAAATATTCTTTTAGATACAGGAATGGACGAGAAATTCAAGGATGAATACTGCTGCACATCACTTGTAACACAGAAGATGCTAGAGGAAAACCCGGAAGGAGTTGCTGCATTTACTAAGGCTGTTGAAAGAGGAGCAGCATTTGTTAAGGCAAATCCAAAAGAGGCAGCAGAAATCCAGATAGAAGGCGGATATGTATCAGGAGATGCAGAGACTAATGCTGAAATCTTGAGCGGACTTGATTTTACACCAAGCGTATCTGCTGCAAGACAGACATTTTCAAATGCATTTAGTGATCTGCAGAAAACAGGAGACATCGATGCATCTCTTGATGAGGCAGAGTTTACAAAGAAGGCATTCCCTGTTGTAGACGGCGTTCCGGAATCATGCACATATGACACTGAAACAGGTGAATTTACATTTACTGAGTAAATCTTCATGACTGCTTATGCGGCCATCATACTAAAAAATCCAGCAGCTGCATTCTTATGATAATGCAGCTGCCGTATGCATTTTGCAGGGAGGGTAATATGGCAAAAATACATCATTCATTAGATGAACTTGTAGGCAATACACCACTTTTGGAGCTTGGAAATTACGAAAAGGAATTGGGACTTAAAGCTCATCTTCTCGGAAAACTTGAGTACTTTAATCCATCAGGAAGCGTAAAGGATCGAATTGCTAAATACATGATCGATAAGGCTGAGGAAGAAGGAAAGCTTCAAGAAGGTGGAACAATTATTGATTTTACAAGCGGAAATACAGGAATTGCGACAGCGGCAATTGCAAATGCAAGAGGATATCATTATGTGGTTGTTCTGCAGCCGGGAGTATCTGCGGAAAGAACACAGATTTTAAAGGCTTACGGAGCAGAGCTTGTGGATGCAGATACAGTTCCGGGATTTATGGATCTTTTAAGATCAGGACTTACAATGGAAAAGCTCACACCTGTTATGACAGCCTATGCTGACAAGATAGGAGCATTTTATTTGAATCAGGGCTGCAATCCATATAATGAAGAGGCACATTATAAGTATACAGGACATGAGATCTGGGAGGATACAGACGGTCAGGTTGATTACCTCATAGCCTTAGTCGGAACCGGAGGTACACTTGCGGGAGTCAGCCATTATCTTAAGGAAAAAAATCCAAATATAAAGATTATTGCTGCACAGCCTCATCCTATTTCAAGAAAGCATCCGGATCATCCGGAGGTAAATACGATCGATGGTGTATTAGCATTTCACAATGCACCGACACTTCCTGCATTTTGGTCGGATGGCACTTTACCTTATGATGAGTGTCTGGATATCATTGCAGAGGATGCTTATGAGACAGGACGCACACTTGTTAAAACAGACGGACTTTTCCTTGGACAATCGGCAGCGGCAGCAGTAAATGCGGCAACTGTAATTGCAAGAAGACCGGAGGCAGAAGGTAAAAATATCGTAATTATGCTGGCAGACAACGGCTTTAAATATCTTTCAACAAATATTTACCGATAAGGAGAATGGCATGGAACGTGGACTGAACACTCGATGTTTGCATATTGAAGAAGATGAAGACAACTGTGATCATTACGGAGCAATTAGCTATCCTATATATCAGACGGCTACATATGCCCATCCGGAGGTAGGAAAAAGCACAGGATATGATTACAGCAGACTGCAGAATCCAACCAGAGAGCAGCTTGAAAAAATAGCTGCAAATCTTGAGGGCGGAGTTGGTGCTCTTGCCATGTCAAGCGGCATGGCTGCAATTACTCTTCTTATGGAGTTGTTTCAGCCCGGAGATCATCTGCTGGTAGAAGCTGATCTTTACGGCGGAAGTATAAGATTGTTTGATCATGTATCTAAGAAAAACGGATATAGCTTTACGGCAATTGATTTTTCTGTTGACAATATCGAGGAACATATCAAGGATAATACGAAGGCACTTTATCTTGAAACCCCGACAAATCCTATGATGAGGGTGACAGATATCGCAAGAGTGGCAGAAATAGCAAGGAGGCATAATTGTCTTTTGATCGTTGATAATACTTTTTTGTCGCCGTATTTTCAGAATCCGCTTAGCTTAGGTGCGGATGTAGTTATCCACAGCGGAACAAAATATCTTGGCGGACACAATGATACATTGGCAGGTATTATCGTAACGGATAGAGAGGATATTCTTGAGAAGCTTCGGTTTTTAACGAAAACAACAGGTGCCGGTCTGGCACCGTTTGACAGCTGGCTTATCATAAGAGGTATCAAAACGCTTGGAATCCGCATGGAGCAGGCGCAAAAAAATGCACAGGCTGTAGCCAAATGGCTTCAAGAACAGAGAGCAGTCAGCAAAATTTATTATCCGGGGCTTAAAGATCATCCGGGATATGAGATAATGAAGAAGCAGGCCAGAGGCTTTGGTGCTATGATAACCTTTGATATGGATACAAAGGAGCATGCTATAGAAATCCTGAAGCGTGTGAAAATGATCAAATATGCTGAAAGTCTTGGAGGCGTGGAGACTTTGATAACATATCCGGTAACACAGACCCATGCAGATGTTCCGGAGGAAATTCGTTTGAAAAACGGAATAACGGATCGTACACTCAGGCTTTCTGTCGGGATAGAAAACGCAGAGGACCTGATCTGGGAGCTGCAGCAAATCTTTGATTCATTTGAGTAATGATATAGGAGTAATAAAAATGCCGGAGAGAAACCTTGATTTTGATACAATAATCGATCGAAAAAATACTGATTGTCTGAAATACGATTTTGCCGTAAGAAGAGGCATGCCAAAGGACATCCTTCCTTTGTGGGTGGCTGATATGGATTTTAAGACAAGCTCTTATGTAGAGGATGCCTTGGCTGAACGTATCAGGCATGGCATTTATGGCTACAGTGAAGTAGGGGATGGATATTTTCAGGCTGTCAGTAATTGGATGGAAAAATACCATGACTGGAAGATAGAACCAAACTGGATGATAAAAACACCGGGCGTTGTATTTGCTCTTTCTATGGCAGTGAGGGCATATACCAAACCGGGTGATGCAGTGCTGGTACAGCAGCCGGTTTATTATCCGTTCTCGTCGGCAGTTCTTGACAATGAAAGAGAGCTTGTAAGCTGTGAGCTGGTTCTTGATAACAATAGATATACTATAGATTTTGATGATTTTGAAAAGAAAATAATCGATCACAATGTAAAGCTGTTCCTTTTATGCAATCCGCATAATCCGGGCGGCAGAGTATGGAGCAAAAACGAGCTAAAGCAGCTTGGAGATATCTGCTGCAGACATAATGTTGTTGTAGTCAGCGATGAGATACACAACGATATCGTATGGAACGAAGGCCATACAGTTTTTGCAAATGTAAGCAAGGAGTTGGAGGAAATATCAGTTATATGTACAT
>CAVLAA010000043.1:0-15557 GCA_963660835.1 bacterium | reverse complement strand
ATTCGTTTATGCGGTTACTGCGTAATTGTGACATCTGATAAAATGAAGGCTGATGAGGCAATTCGTTTGTACAAGAGCAGAGATACATCCGAGAAGCTGTTCAGTAGTGATAAATCTTTCTTGGGGGACCGGAGTTTCCGGACACATTCCAGTGAATCGACCTCTGGTAAGATTTTTGTGGAATTCCTCGCACTGATTATCCGCTGCAGGCTTTATACGTGCCTGAAGGCAGAAGCTGAACGGCTGGATTCCAAGCCGAATTACATGACCGTACCGGCTGCAATCAAGGAACTTGAAAAGATTGAAATGGTGCGTGGATATGATCATGTTTGCCGACTTGACCATGCAGTAACAGCAACACAGAAGACCATCCTCGGTGCTTTCAATCTGACCGAGAATGATATCAAGAGGTCGGCAAAATCCATCAGTGACAAGCTGGCTGCAGTACGGGGGTAGAAAAGTATGGCAAGCTTAAATATCTATCGGAAAAGGTAAATTGCAGTATTGGACAGGTATCTAAACTAATGAAAGTTCTGGTGGAAAATGCATGGGTAGAAAAACTGCCGGATGGTTATAAGGTTATCGATCCGGAATCGCTCTTGGTGGAATGGAGCAAGGATTATGGTAAAAAAGAAATAACATCCTATACTTGCTATAGTTTAGATAATATATCTGTTATTGAAGAGCGATTAAAAAAATTAAAGATAGATATGGGGATTGATTCATTTCTTACCGGATTGTCCGGTGGAGTGCGTTATACGCCGGTGGTGCGTTACAATAAGATACATGTTTATATAGCACCGGAGGATATTAATGAAGCAATTCGATATTTGAACATGAAAGAAGTAAATAGTGGTTCCAATGTGGTTATTTTTCCATTAGAAAATGATTCCTATATTAAGGATTACAGGGTGATTGATGAGTCAGTAGTAGTATCTCCTTTGCAAATATATTTGGATTGTATGCAGATAAAAGGCAGGGGAGAAGAAATGGCAGATGCGATTTTAAGGAAGGAAATACTAAGATGATAAGAGATGAAGACTTGAAAAGCAGCATAGACTATTCGGAAGGTCAGAAGCTGGCTGCACATAGAGTTCTGGTAGAGTTGGTTAATATTTTTCAGGAATATGAAGATGAAATCCGTGTGGTAGGAGGCTGGGTTCCGGATTTAATGTTTCCCCAAGAAGGTCATGTGGGAAGTGTGGATGTGGATATTATGATTAACCATCTGACTTTGCAGGATGAAGGTTACCGGAACATGTCGAGGATACTTCAGAAGAATGGATACATGGAGCATCCGGAAAAATATTTTTCATTTGTAAAGACAGTAGTGGTGGATGAAATATCATATGATGTAGATGTAGATATTTTAGCTGGAATGTACGGTGGAACACAATCGAAGAGAAAAAGTCAGCATGTGCAGGGTGTTAAGGCATTAAAGGCAACAGGTGGTAATTTTGCATTTGAATTTCCAGCACAGAAGATTAGTGTGGAAGCAGAACGACCAGATGGCGCAATAGATATTGCAAATGTAAGTGTTGTAGCAGTCGTTCCTTATTTGATAATGAAAACAGCAGCCATGGGCAGGGGAAAAGCTAAGGATGCGTATGACATTTATTTTATTGTCAAACATTATATTGGTGGAGTAAGAGAACTAGCAAAAGAATTCGAACCTGTAAGGGATAAAAATATTGTAATAGAGGCGAAGACTAAATTAGCAGGTAAATTTGCTTCTGAAAATCATGCTGGTCCAAAAGATGTGGCGGATTTTATGGATTTAGAGGATGAAGAGAGTATAGAAATGACCAAGAGGGATGCTTACGAACAAGTGCAGGCATTATTAAACTTAATATAAGTATTTAAAACATCAGAGATGTAATAGTATCACCAGCCTCAAAATATTCTTGAGACTGGCGAATTGTTCGTTATTCAATTGTGACATGCATTTTTATAGGATAAGAACTCCGTTTGCATCGAACCTGTAATCAGTTCCGTCTATACGTACTGTTCCATTATATTTTAACGGCAAAAATCCGGCGATGTGTGATGTCGCCGGATTTTTTATTAGATAGCTTGAGAGGGGAATATGTTAAAGATTGGTTTAACCGTTATTTAAAAGGTTTTCCTGTAATGCTGTTCTTGCTGCTGCCATAATATGTTTCCTCCTATATAAAAATGTTATTTATTTACTGTTTTTTGTTTTGTACTTATTTATACGAGCTATTCCTATATAGGGCTAATATCAGGACAAAAAACTTATAAAATCCAACTGAACCCCTCGACTATGGCATCATCATAGATACATGTGCTAAACTAAGCGTGAAACATCCGGCAGATTAACGAAACAAAAAGGATCGGCTTATGATAAAAAATAAGAAAAGATTTGGAATAAAGTTAATAATATTTGCAGCAGCTATGTTGCTGATGATGAATGCATGCGGCAGAAAAAATGCGGATGCTGATAATACGTCAGCTTCAACAGCTTTAGATGAAGATAAATATAAAATATATATGGTTGATTCGTTTATCGGATATTTTTACTGCAACAATGTATATAGAGGAGCGGTGGAGGCGGCAGATGAGCTTGGTGATGTTGAGCTGAAAAGAGTCGGTCCATATCAGATAAATATCGAGAAACAGCTAAATGAATTTGACAGGGCAATAGAAGAAGGAGCAGATGCGATATTTCTGACTGCGCTTACACCTGATGAATGGACAGAACCTATAAACAAGGCAATTGAAAATGGGATTCCTGTTGTATGCTATGACTGTGATGCGGCTGACTCTGAAAGACTTGCTTATTATGGGACAATGAATTATAAGGCAGGCTATATGGCAGGGATCGCAATGACCGAGCAGCTTGGAGGCTTTGGAAATGTAGCTGTTATGGTAGGCGCTAAGGATGCACAGAATAACATTGAAAGACTGACAGGCTTTGAGGATGCACTTAAAAATGAATCAGATATCAATATTATATGTATCGAGTCAACAGACAATCTTTTAAATGAAGCAATAGCTAAAGCAAGAAAAATATTTAAGGAGTATCAGGATATAGACGGTATTTTTGCTTCGTCAGGCTCTGATGCTCAGGCTGCAGTCCAAATTATGAAGGAAAAGGATATAGAGGCAGGAAAAATAAAGATCATCGGTTTTGATGATGATAAAAAAACGCTTGAACTGATAAAAAATGGCAGCGTTGCCGGAACTATTGTGCAAAATACAAATGCTATGGGATATGAATCAGTTATGCATCTTTACAAAGTTTTAAAGGGAGAGCTTCCTATGGAAAAAGCTGAGAACGGCTCTGATTCTATAGATACCGGAATCATATTTGTCACTAATGATAATGTAGATACTTATAGTTCGGAGTGGAAATATGATATATAAAACGGAGTGCTTAATATGAAAAAAACGAAAATAAAATACAGCTCTGTTTTGACAAAAGGCTTTTGTTTGATCTTTATAAGCATACTTGCTGCTGTAACGATATTGGTTTCGGTACAGAGCTACAATATGCTCCTTAAACAGACAATTAATGGGAAAATAAATGAAATAACGCTTATAAATCAAAAGATCGGATCGATAATATCATATTCAAATGCGGTAAGTAATCTTTTTTACTATAATGAAGGAACCTATGGCGATTTCTCGAGAGATTCTGTATCAGATGAGGAAAATGAAGATATTTCATATTCACTTAGAATGGATAAAGCAAGAATAAAATCGCAGATGGATAATCTGGTATCCGGCTTTGATGTTGTGCTGACAGGCAAAAATGGGCTTGAAGCAACAAGCATAGCGCAGGCAGAAGGATTAAATATAGATATTTTAAAGAATGAAAATTCTATAAAGGAAAGTGTTAAGACGGAGAAGGAATCTGGACAGCTTCTTATTTCAGGACTGGATGAAACAGATAAAGAAAAAAGCTTTTATGTTAAATACAGCAATATATATTCTGCATCGCAAAATGAGTATCTCGGAACATTGTTCATTATCGTCGATGAAAATTATTTTGAAAAAAGTTATTCAAAGCTTAAATATGATCTTGGGAAGATTTTTCTTGCAGACAGAGAAGGAAATATTTTAAATAAGGGAGAATATGATAATGCAGATATTGAAGAGATACAAAGTTTCATAGAAAACGAAAAGGTTAAGTATTCTGCCTCTAACAAAAATCTTATCATAAAGGATGAATCAGCTGAAACAGGATGGACTGTAGCAGAGATCATTCCGCTTGAAAATATTTCAAATATGATAAGAAATCTTGTTGTTTCTATAGTTGTATTTGCTGCTATAGCGCTTGCGATAGGAATTCTTGTAATTGCATCTTTGGCAAAAAGGCTTACAAGACCTTTGGCGGATTTCAACGAGCTGATTGAAAATTCAAGGATAAAGAAGGAAGGATTGAAGGATGACCAGGGAAGCAAAATTCTTGAAATTGACAGCCTGTACAAAAGCTTCAATGAAATGAATGAGCAAAATGCAGCACTCGTAGATAAGCTTATAGACAATGAAAATGAAAAAAGGCTTACGGAGCTCAATTATATGAGAGCACAGATCAATCCCCATTTTATATATAATACATTGTTTTCAATCAGATGCACCGTAGATATGGACAGAAAACAGGAAGCGCTCAAAATGATCGATATCCTGAATAAGATGCTGAGGAGATCGCTTAAATTTAAAGAGGAAACAACATCGATAGCAGAGGAACTGATGTATACACATAGCTATGTCGAGATGCTTCAGTTTGGCTATGATAAAAAGCTTACATTAAAGACGGATGTAAGTGATGAGATACAGTCGCTTTATATGCTGAGATTTATTTTGCAGCCAATAGTCGAAAATGCAGTATTTCATGGGATCCAGCCTAAAAATGATGATGGAGAGATCATGATTACGGGTATTAAAGACAAGGACAGGCTAGAGATAGCAGTGCATGACAATGGTGTTGGGATCAAGAATGAAGTATTAAAGAAGATAATGTCGTCTGAAAACATGGATATAAAAAAGGCGGAGCACATAGGTGTTGCAAATATCCATAACAGGATACAAAGCTTCTATGGTGATGATTATGGACTTAAGATAGAATCTGAGATTGGATGCGGAACGTCGGTATATATAAGGCTGCCGGTAATAGAAAAGGTGATGGAACATGAATAGAATTTTGATAGCAGATGATGATTTTCCGATACGTGACTGGCTTTCAAGATGCTGCAGAGAAATAATAAGAGATGACAGGACAGAAATCATCACAGCAGGAAATGGGCAAATTGCATTTGAGGAATTTGAGCAAAAGCCTGCAGATATAGTTTTTGCAGATATTAAAATGCCTGTTATGGACGGATTGGAGCTTACTGATAGGATCAGGCAGAAAAATGAAAATACATATATAGTAGTGCTTTCGAGCTATGATGATTTCAATTTTGCAAGGACTGCATTTCAAAATAAAGTAAATGAATATGTTCTTAAAACTGAAATAACAATGGAATATTTGAAAAATATAATCGAAAGAGCCAATAAGTACATTTATGTTAATGGTAACAGCAGCAAAAAAGAAGCAATGATCTATTCATTTGATGAATTAATAGATAATGTGGATAAGTGCGCTTCGGGTGAAGAAATGCAAATGCTGTTGGAAAAATTTAATATAAATATTCCGACGGATCCGTATTTTTGCGTGGCAGTGTATAACGGAGACAGGACATATGACAGATTAAGGCTTATACAGGAAGATGGGATTTACAAGGTGCTTTCCGTAAAGGCAGAAATGTCCGAGGCTATATGCTTTGCACTTAAAGGAGAACCGAGCCTTCTCTATCAATTCCAAAAGGCAAATGCATTTATAAAAAGGCTGGTGGATTTCAATCCGAGACATATAATCTGCTGCAGCAGAGCAGCAAATGACAGAGATAATGTTCTTAGGCATATAACGGATGTACTCAAAGGCTTAAATTACAGATATTATACCGATGAAAGAGTATTTTATCTGGATAATCTTAAAGAGCATATAAAAAGATACAGGTCTATTGATAAGCAGATAATAGAAAATTATATAAAAATAATAGAGACAAAAGATAAAAATAATTACGATGCTGTAAGCGGACTTGTCCATGAATGGTTTCAGCTTTTATATAAACATCCGGCGCTTGATATTTCAATGGTAAAAAGTATGTGCCAGAGGATTTATGATTCGCTTAAGGAGACAGTGGACATTCATAATATTTCAGACAGTACAGCAGTTATCAATAAAATAGCAAAGGCTGAAAAGATAGTCGAGATGGAATGTACAATAATAGAAGCCTATGAAAAAAATATTGACAGTCTTGATATGTATAAAACTACATCATCTGCAGTAAAAAAGGCTCTTAAATATATTTACAGCAATTATGCAACAATAGAAGGGCTTCCGGAGATAGCTGACGAGGTTGGACTTAATCCGGAGTATTTTTCCAGGCTTTTTAAAGCGGAAACAGGAGTTAATTTTTCATTGTTCCTAAATAATTACAGACTTGATCGGGCAGAGGAGCTGCTGAAAAATACCGATAAAAAGCTTTATGAAATAGCTGAAGAAACAGGCTTTTCGAGTCTTAGCTATTTTTCCAGGAAATTCAAAGAAAAATTTGGAATAACGCCGTTTGAGTATAAATAAAACTTGCATCTGAAGATAATAATAAAAGCGATCCTGTATTAAGGGTCGCTTTTAGGTTCTAAAAATATATTTGAAATAGTTTAAGTATTTGATTTAAGCTATAGAGGATTTATTGATTATACGGAACAATGTATCCTTTTTGGAGCAGCACATCGATCATAGCTAGTTTCTCGCCGGATTCCGAACGGAGTACATCCGGAATGGCAGGATACAAAAAATCGGACATGGCTTCTGCAAGTATAATATTGGCACTTGCGGTCATAGCTTCAGAGCTTACAAATTTATACAGAGGTCCGTCTTTGGAATCTCCTATCAGCATGTTTGCTTCATCAAAGTACACACCGCCATTTACCTTGTTTAAGAGATCTTCCTGTAATACTGCTTTTGCTGCTGTCATAATATATTGCCTCCTTCATGATATTTATAATTTTATAACTGTTGTCTGTTGTTTTTGTTTTGTACTTATTTATACGAGCTTTTTAGATGGAGGGATAATAAAACAACACAATATTATATAAAAAATAAGTAAAACATAGCAAAATGTTACAAGTAACCATGAAATAAAATAAAAAATATGTGAAAAATGCTCAAGAAAATGTTTGCTATTTCGAAAAGAGTATTGTATATTGAGCAGTATAAGCCCGCTGTAAGTAAGGGTTTGACATATAGATGTTTTAAAGGAGGAATGAAGCATGTATTACGGTGAAAGAAGAGTTAAAGAGCCGATTCGCTGGGCAATGGTCGGAGGCGGTTTCAAAAGTCAGATAGGCTATATACATCGTTCAGCTGCACTTAGAGACAATAATTTTAAATTGGTTGCCGGAGCCTTTGATATTGATCCAAAGCGAGGTAAGGAGTTTGGCATTGAACTGCATGTAGATCCTGAAAGATGTTATCCTGATTACAAGACAATGTTTGCCGAGGAAGCAAAAAGAGAAGATGGAATCCAGGCAGTATCTATCGCAACACCGAACAGTCTTCATTATGAGGTTACAAAAGCAGCGCTTAATGCCGGACTTCATGTAGTATGTGAGAAGCCGCTTTGCTTTACTCCTGAGGAAGCAGATGAGCTTGTTGCTCTTGCCGAAAAGAATAATCTTGTTGTAGGTGTTACATATGGATATTCAGGACATCAGATGATAGATCAGGCAAGAGAGATGGTTGCCAGAGGAGACCTTGGCGAGATAAGAGTTATCAATATGTCATTTGCATATGGTGGATATAACTGGAAGATAGAGGATGTAAATCCGGCTGCCAAGTGGCGTTTTGATCCAAAGAAGGCAGGACCTACATTTATCTTAGGCGATGTAGGAACACATCCTTTATTTATAGTAGAAACTATAATTCCTGATATGAAGATAAAGAATCTTATGTGTACAAGACAGTCATTTGTAGAAGGAAGAGAGCTTGAGGACAATGCATTTGTTGTAATGAATCTTAAAGAGAGCAAATCGGTTCAGGAAAATGCACAGATTTATTGCTGGGCAAGCTCGATCAACTGCGGAGCACGCCATTATCACAAAATACGTATTGTAGGCTCAAAAGCATCTATCGAATGGGATGACGAAAGACCTAACCAGATGTCATATGAGATCGAGGGAGAGCCCGTTCGTACACTTGAAAGAGGAGCAGGATATCTTTATCCGGAGGCACTGGTAGATGACCGTATCGGAGGAGGACATGCCGAAGGATTGTTCGAGGCATGGAGCAACCTTTACAGCAGATTTGCTCAGGCTATGGAAGCAAAGATGGAAGGCAGAGAATACGACAAATGGTATCCGGATGCAAAGGCAGGAGCAAACGGCATACATTGGCTTGACGCCTGTGTTCGTTCGGCTGATAACGGATCTGTTTGGGTAGATTACGAATAAAAATATCGATATATTGAAATAAAGTCACTTAAATAATAAAGCGCAAAAAGCCCCTTAAAGAGTTGCTGGTTCGGTTCTTTAAGGGGTATAATTTATTCAACGAAGACGGGGGAAAATGGCGGAGATATCAAAGATAGCGCATATTGAGTGCGATTTAAAAAGTAAATTTGCTGTTCCGAGGCAGAGCGGAGCGGTTAAGGAGCTGAAGGGTAAAATTGTATTTGAAAGAGAATACAGTGAGCCGGAGGCATTTAGAGGGCTCGAGGAATATACTTATTTATGGGTAATATGGCAGTTTTCTATGAATACAGGCAGAAAATGGTCGCCGACAGTAAGACCGCCGATATTAGGAGGCAATACAAGAGTTGGAGTATTTGCGACAAGATCATCATTTAGGCCGAACAATCTTGCAATGTCTGTAGTGAAGATCGAAAATATTTACCGCAGTGCTAATGGAAATATGACCATCTGTGTGTCGGGTATCGATATGATGGATGGTACACCGGTATTTGATATCAAGCCGTATATTCCGAAGTGGGATGCAAGAAATGATGCCTGCGGCGGTTTTACAGATAAGCATGAAAAACAGCTGCTTGATGTTATATGCGATGAAGAGCTTGTAAAGTGCTTTGATTTTGAGCAAAGAAATGTACTGATAAAGCTCCTGGAGCAGGATCCGAGACCGGCATACAAAAAGAATCAGGATAGAAGCTACGGCTTTTTATATGCTGATCATGAAGTAAAGTTCCATGTGGAGGGAACAAGGCTTATTGTTGATGAAGTTGAAAAATATTGTTAGTGAACAAAAAAATAAGGCCAACCGCAACGGCTGGTCTTATCATGAAAAGGAAGAAGTTCGGTTTTAACCGATTATGAAAAAGAGTAATTGGTTCTTTCGATGGTTCTATAGTACCCGGAAAATGTGAAACAAGGGTGTTGAAAAAAAGAACATTAAAATAATAAATTATGAACAAAATGTTAAAAAGATATCAAAGTGGCGGTGATATACAATGAATGAAATAAAATGCCCTAAATGCGGAGAGGTATTCAAGGTTGATGAGTACGGATATGCGGATATTGTAAAGCAGGTTCGTGATAAAGAGTTTGAAAAGCAAGTTAGGCAAAGTGAAGAAAATATGAAGGCCCAGCTTGAAGCCAGGATCGAGCTGGCTTTGGCAAAGGAAAAAATGATCATATCCGAAAAGGAAAATAAGATACAGCTCCTTACCAGCAAGCTTGAGGAGCAAAAGAAAAGTGCTGAGCTTGAGATCAAGATGGCTCTTCAGGATAAAGAAAAAGAGATAAACATGTTAAGCAGCGAGCTTATACTCAATAAGAAGAATTATGAGCTTCAAAGCAACGCAGCTATAAAGCAGCATGAGAAAGAACTTGCAATGAAGGATGAGGTAATAGAGCAATACAGGGATTTCAAGCTGAAGCAGTCAACAAAGATGATCGGAGAAAGTCTTGAGAAGCATTGTGAGCTCGAATTTGAAAAGCTTCGTGCAACAGGCTTTAGAAATGCATATTTCGGTAAGGATAATGATGCAAGAAGCGGCAGCAAGGGTGATTATATATACAGGGAAACATCGGATGATGGCATTGAATTTATTTCGATAATGTTTGAAATGAAAAATGAAGCAGATGAGACTGCAACCAAGCATAAGAATGAAGATTTCCTGAAGGAGCTCGATAAGGATAGAAATGAAAAGAAATGTGAATATGCAGTGCTTGTATCAATGCTTGAGTCGGATAATGAGCTATATAATTCGGGGATAGTTGATGTGTCACACAAATATCCTAAAATGTATGTAATAAGACCGCAGTTCTTCATACCTATGATCACGCTTTTGCGAAATGCGGCTCTTAATTCGCTTGATTATAAAAAACAGTTAGTGGAAATTCAAAGTAAAAACATTGATATTGCAAACTTCGAAGCATCTCTTGATGAATTCAAATCAAAATTTTCTTATAACTATGAACAGGCCAGCAAACGCTTCAAGGAAGCTATCGACGAGATTGACAAGTCAATGCAGCATCTGCAGAAGATAAAGGATGCGCTTCTTGCATCTGACAGACAGTTAAGGCTTGCAAATGATAAAGCAGATGACCTTACGATAAAGAAACTTACCAAAAATAATCCGACAATGCGCGCAAAATTCGAAGAAGAGTCGAAAAAAGAAAAAAATGAATAGTAATTGAAATTATAATAGGGTATAAATATTGTGATTTATTTGTAATTTTTGACTCTGTTATTGTTAAAAGCACATAAATAAGGTATACTGAAGGCACGAGAACAGAAAAAGGAGATCGAACCGATGTACAATTTAAAATGGACTAACAAATATAGCCTTGAATCAGGATTTGTTAAAAAGGTGTTAAAAACAAAGGGACACTTCGAAAATACATTCGATCAGGCAGAAGCAAAGAAATATCGCAGTGAATCAGTTGCTTTAAAGGATATTGAAATTCTTAAATCCTTAGGAGAAGCTGACAATAATAATTTTGAAATAGTAGAAAAGTGATTTGAATGACGTGATTTTAGTACACAGAAAATGGACTGCAGCATTATTGGGTTATAATAATGTTTCAGTCCATTTATATTATCTATAATGTGACAGCTCTTTTTGGGATATCACCTTTTCGTACAGTTTCGATATCTTCCCATATCATTGCGTAGCTTCGTTTGAAGCTTGAGGCTGTTATGCCTCCGATATGCGGAGAAAGCAGAAGCTTGTCTTTGATTTCAGGTATTGTCAGAAGATAGTTATCCTTGCTTACAGGCTCGTTGTTCATTGTATCAAGACCTGCCATTTTGATGTGTCCGCTGATCAAGGCAGCAGCCAGTGCTTTATCATCTACAAGTTCGCCTCTTGCGGTGTTGACAAAATAAGAGCCATCCTTCATTTGAGAAAAGAAGCTTTCGTTTGCGATTTTTTCGCTGTCAGGTGTTACCGGCAGATGCAGGCTGACAATGTCCGAAAGATTAAGAAGCTTTGAAAGAGGTTTATATTCTACGTTAAAAGATCGTTCCTCCTCGTCTGAGAGCTTATTTCTTTTATAATAGTATATATGTTCTGCGCCGTATGCATTTAAAAGCCTTGCGGTAGCCTTGGCGATATTTCCGAATCCGACAAGACCGACACTGCAGTCAGAAAGCTCATATAAATTTCCGTTCTGCATATATGCTTCTTTGACGGTTATCTGATTTCCGATACGGACAGCATTGTCATTTATAAGAATGTTTTTGATCAATCCGTCCATAAGAAGGATAGTCTGCTCTGCTACAGCAGATGCATTCATAGCAACACTGTGACAGACAATGACATTGTTTTTCTTTGCAGCATTTAAGTCTATCTTGTTGTATGCAACGCCCTCAGAATGTATAGACTTTAAAAATGGCATTGCATTTATGAGATTTGCAGGAACATCGGCAATGGCGTCAGCTATTATATGTTCACATTCGAAGCTCTTGCTTAGGTATTCATCAGCTGAAAGACCGGCTGGCATGTTGATGATATCAAAATTTTTAATTGGCGAATCGGGCTTGGAAAAGCGCTCGGGATTGCCTTTTTTTCCTATATGAAGTATTTTCATGGAATTTCCTTTCATAAATTTAGTAATAAATGGTATCATAATTATAACTATTTTTGTGCATTTATTAAAGGGGTGATATGAATGACGGCTACAGATAAATTGTTATTTGAAATGATGGAATTTGATAAAACCGATCCGGCAAGAATCCAACATCTTATGAAGGTATATGAATATGCGCATTTGATCGGTGTTGGAGAGAAGCTTTCTGAAAAAGAATTGCATGTTCTTGAAGCAGCTGCAGTGCTTCATGATATAGGTATAATACCGTGTGAGAAAAAATACGGATACTGCAACGGAAAAATGCAGGAGGAGGAAGGACCTGCCTATGCAAGAGCAATACTTGAGAGAAACGGCTATTCAAATGAAGATACAGAAAGGATCTGTTATCTTATAGGACATCATCATACATATAGCAATATAGACGGGATCGATTACAGGATATTGGTTGAGGCGGATTTTCTCGTTAATGCGTTCGAGGATAATATGAAGGAAGAAGTTATAAGAAATGTTGCAGAGAAAATATTCAGGACTAAAACCGGAAGAAGTCTTATGTGTCTGAATTTTGGAGTATATATAGCAGAGGAAAAATAAAATATCCTGGAATATTTTGGGTGTAAAGATTGTTTGCGCAGTTTACAGCAATATGGCAGGGTGGTATGATTGCTTTGTAATATTAATAAGGTTGCATCGGCAATAAGCAGCACACGGAGGACATAAAAATGGAGTTTCAGAGCGTAATAGAAAACAGAAGAAGCATCAGAGGATATGACGAGAATAAAAAGGTCTCAAAGGAAGCTATAGAGGAGATGGTCAAGGCTGCAATCCTTGCACCGTCATGGAAAAACTCACAGGTTTCAAGATATCATATAGCAATAACAGAAGAAGGCATGGATAAGGTAAGAACTAATCTTCCTGAGTTCAATGCAAATAATACAAAGGGTGCATCTGCTATAATCATAGCAACAATAGTTGAAAACCGTTCAGGATATGAAAGAGACGGCTCAGCTACTACAGAGCTTGACCACAATGAATGGGGAATATATGATCTTGGCCTTGCAACAGAAAATATGATTTTAAAGGCAGAAGAGTTAGGAATCGGAAGTCTCGTAATGGGTATAAGAGATGCAAAGGGACTTAAAGAGGCTCTTGAGATACCGGAGAATGAAATAGTTGTTTCTGTTATCTCGATTGGATATGCACTTTCGGAAGCAAAAATGCCAAAACGTAAAGCCGTTGAGGATGTTGCAAAATTCTTCTAAAAAAGTTTCCAAAAAAAATAAAAAAATGCTTGCATTTTGTTTTACAGCACGTTATAATAACAAACGTGCTTAAGACAAGCGCCTTTAGCTCAGTTGGTAGAGCAGTAGACTCTTAATCTATTTGTCCAGGGTTCGAGTCCCTGAAGGCGCATTATATTATTTATTTTGGAACTCATAAGTGCTTGCAAAAGAACTTGTGAGTTTTGTACACTAACGAAAATTTAATTTCGAAGCGTGGCTCAGTTTGGTAGAGCGCTGCGTTCGGGACGCAGAGGTCGTGGGTTCGAATCCCGTCGCTTCGATTAATATTTATAAAATGTAATGCTGCAGCAAATAATTGCTGCAGCATTTTTTTTGATAAGCAGTAATTTGAAAATCGTACTTGTATGAATTTTTATAAGAAAGACAATTCATCCGTCCGAAAGCATTGTTCTATACTTATACCGCATGAAAACTTTTCACGACGATAATTTGTTTTCCAGTTCAAGCATATAAAATGCAGTAAGAAAATGAAAACAAAGATCCGGATCCTTAAGGGAAATGCTGAAAAGCTCCTCGATTTTATTTAAGCGGTACAGCAAAGTGTTTCTGTGGATATGAAGCTTAGAAGCTGTATCGGTTGTATTATGCAGACATAGTATATATGTACGCATGGTAAGAAGAAATTCAGTGGAATTTTCATCGTCATATCTTTTTATATCAAATAAAATTCTTGGAATATAATTCTCCTTTGGTAAATTTTTTACTTTGTCTATGAACAGTGCCGGAAGCATAAAATCCTGATAAGAATACAATCTGCCGGGAGCATGCATGGCCTCGCCGACAGTAAGTGCCGTATAAGCCTGCTCACGATAGCAGGAAAACTGCAGAAGATCGTCAAATGTCATACTGATCCCGCAATGTCCGTCATAGCGGTTCAGGATATCATTAAAGCTTTTTGATGATGGAAGCTTGCCGTCATATCCGAAATACAGAATATAAAGGACATTATTTCGTATGAGCATAAGCTTGTTATGTTGGATGACCTGAATGGATTTTTTTATCAGCGAAAGTACAAGACGTCCATTGCCTTCATATGCGGAAATAGCTGTGATAAGATAAGGCGGCTTTGGCTGAAAGCTCATATCAGAAAACCATCGGGCAAGCTGATTAGAGCTTTTGATCTTGTCATTCATGAGCTCTGTCATAAATACCTTTTGATAGGTGTGGCTCATGTTTCCTTCGCTTTCTCGTCCTTTAAAAAAGTATGTACATACGGATTGTATGATATCCATAGCCTTTAGCAGGTCATCGGTTACGGCAGAAGCACTGCAGTTCATAGTAACATAGGCTTCTACATTATCGTTAATTCTTACAATGCCCTGTATTTTGGGATGCCCTTCCTGAGAACCCCAGTCAATAATATATGGAGCTTTATTCGTATCTACGGATTTGATTATTCCGTCTTTCAGCATAATTTCTATTTTATCGGATTCATAGCCTCTGTGTTGAAGCAGATAGTCCCAAAGATAGTCTCCGGTAGGCTTATTTGGAGAAATCCCGAGAACATTATATGTTATATCTACAATTAAAATCGGTATATGAGTTACTTCATAGCAGATATCCATTAAATCCTGCAGATTTCCGGACGGCATAATCCTGTAAATCCCTTCATAGAGACTTAAAAAATCTATTTTGTTATCCATGAAAACTCCTTAAATAATACAGTACACAATGAAGCTTTTAACACTTGAATAATAAAACTCTTAACTATTATAAACAATAAAGATTCAAAATAAAAGAAACGATTGTGCCAAATGACGAAAAGATACAAGCTTTATTTGACTTTCTTACGATGAAGGCACTGTGAGATTGATATATAATTAACATATCGAAAAACGGAAAAAGTCTATAAGACAAATAGGAGGAAAAGTATGTTTGATTTAAGCGGTAATGTAGCAGTTGTAACAGGTGCATCAGCGGGACTCGGAAGACAATTTGCTCTTGCTCTTGCAAGACAGGGAGCAGATGTAGCTATTCTTGCACGCAGAAAAGAAAAGCTTGATAGCGTTGCAAAGGAAATAGAAGCCTTAGGAGTAAAGGCACTTCCTGTGAAATGCGATGTAACAAAGCCGGAAGAGATAAAAGCGGCTGTAAGCGAGATAGTAGATAAGCTTGGTACAGTTGATATTCTTGTGA
>CAVLAA010000042.1:7343-16135 GCA_963660835.1 bacterium | reverse complement strand
ATGGCATATTGAGACAAATTTGTGATAAAAATGATAACTACAGACTCATCAAGCCGCGGAAAGCTGTATTTGATTATCCCCTGCGCCGAAAGGAAATTCATTATTGAAAGGACAGCCTGTCCTGCACCGCTTTGATCTATCTGAGCTGTTGATGTTGTATAAAGCGAAAAGGCCTGAGTGTTCCATACCTGCCAATTGTAATTAAGAGTAGCAGTGTCATATGGGCGGACCTTTCTTATTACTACATAAGGCAGTCCGAATTGAACTGCGGTTTCAACCTTTGAGAATCCTTCATCCATCATTCGGATATGAGGTACAAAATTTCCGGGCATATAAAATGAAGTAAACTGTATACCAAAACGGTAATCATTTATTTCCTTGAATACGCCATCGGCAATACGCTGAGTGGTCTCGCCGAGGTCATATCCGGGGAACATACGGTTTATATCCGTATTATCGGTAGGCCAGAAGCGTTTTTGTATATTCATTGAGGAAGGGTTGATACACGGTATTATAAGAATCTTATTGCCTTTTTTGATCCTTCCTTCGGATTCGAGCTGCTTGAATTTTTTTATAAGCTTTGAGCAGCAATATATCTGTTGTATTTCATTTCCTCTGGTACTTCCGACTATGCATACAGTCTTTTCGCCTTCACCGAATTCATATCCGGTAATGCGAAAATTGTCACGGTAAAGACCTGTCATTTCATAAATGATCTTCTTATTCATTTGCATATACCTCTTTTCTTAAAAGTCTGCCGACAAGTGATCCCTCGTCTACAACAGGGTAATCACGTATAGTAAAGAGGATGCCGTCTACGGGTGCTTTTACTTCATCAAGTACCTCGCCGGTAAGAGGATTGACTATCTGACCTATCAGGTCGCCCGTGTTAAGTTTGAACCAGTGCTTTACAGCAGGGATAAATACTCCGCTGACACGTGCGTTTAGGTAGCTTACATCATCAGGATCACTTGAGATGATAGGCTTTCTTGGAGCAAGTACATTTCCCTTCCATATTCCAAGCTTATGCATAAGGTTGAATATGCCATTTACTATCTGGTCACCATATGACGCAGTGATCCTCATTCCGACGCCCATTTCAAGAACAAGAACCGGTGTGCCTATGCTGTTAAGACTATATGCAAAGGTAGATTCAAGCACAGTGCTTGCACCATGTATCCATATAAAATCAACATTTGCCTCTTTTGCAAGAGGAAGAAGAGTCTCGGTATGAAGCTCATTTATTCTTATTTGAGGTATTTCAGTCAAATATATGTTGCTTGCGTGGATATCAAGGACGCAATCGGAGCCCTTTACATCATCTATAATGCCTGCTGCGAGATATTCTGTCATATTTCCGTCTATATTGCCCGGAAATAATCGGTTCATATCAAGGTCGAAGGCAGGAATTCCTCTTGTTATCGAATCTATTCCAAGCGGATTCATTGCCGGGTAAATATCAACAATACCAGTCAGCATTTCCTTTTGGGCTGCGATCCTTCGCTGAAGCTCAAAGCAGACATACTGTCCTTCAAGCTCATCACCATGTATTCCGGTGACAATGCTTATTCTTTTTAAAGGCTCATTTGATGGGTTATCGGGAATTATCCTGTTCTTTTTTATTTCCAGAGTTTCGTCAACAGGAAGACGAACAGAGCAAATTGTTTCTATCATTTCTTTATTTCAAACTTTCTTAATATTTATAATGCCGAAGTCAAAAGTTTTTTGATTGGGCTGATGTCGGATTGCTGCGTGCAATCCCAAAATAAGTACAGCGATGATTACATTCATTGCTGTGTAACCATCGCTGTTATTTCCTGCGTCTGAGTGCCGCCACCTATCATTATGCCGCGGTTTATGGCACATTCGGTAGCATCGCGTCCGTCTCCAAGCTTTATATAGCCTTCATTGACAGAGCAATTGTTAGTCGGATCAAGACCATACCATCTTCCGTTATGCAATGCCTCAACCCATGCATGACTTGCGCCTTCGCCTGTAAGAAATCCGCATACATAGCGTGCAGGGATGCCAAAAAGACGAAGCAGAGTAATATATATATGTGCATAGTCCTGGCAGACTCCCATTTTAAGCCTCCAGGCTTCTTCGGCATCTGTGCCTGCATTTGTTTTGGCAGGAACATATGAAAAATCGGCATAAAGCCTTTGCATTACTAGATGGCAGATGTCAAGAGCATTGCCGCAGTCAGAAAGCTTAAGGCTTTTAAAATATGCAAGAAGAGATTCTTTAGGGATACACTTTCCGAGGGGATATTTGTACATTCCGATTCGGTTACTGCTTGCGATATCTTCATATTCTATAGGAGAAGTTTCAACCTTGCCTGTTATCCTGAATACCAGAAGATCATGCGGCTTATCGATCCTGCCGTAAAGCATTTGATTTCCGTATGAATCCTCGCCTAAGGAATATTTTGTTTCAGGAATAAATTCTATAGTCCGTTGAATAAGCTTCTGACGTATTGTATTTTTAGGAATACATTTGATTGTATAATTACACACGTTTACCGGAGCAGAATAAAACAGCTTCATTTGATAATCGAAGTGCAAATGCATAAATCGTACCTCTTAAAAGATTTGTTCTACATTTGATACGATACCATAATAATCTATTTCTTCATTTTCTGCCAGTTCATTTACACGTTTTAATTTATCTTCATTATATGAAATACCACTTCTCGTTACACGTGGATTCATTCTGTGGACTTCCCTAAGAAGCTCGGTTCGTCCTACGCCAAGGCGTGCATACAGATCGATCCTTTCTATACGCTTTCCGGCTTTTATGATATTTCTTATCTGTTCGCTGTCGATCTCATCATCTACAATACCCCAAAAAGCAAGAAGCTCATCTATTACATGCTGCAGTTCAAAAAGCGGAGCACTGCTTGATGCTGCTCTGTTTATTTCATAAATCGCAAGTTGGATATATGAAAGAGCCTCTGTCGAAATACTGTCGCGAAGAACGATCGCATTGTCGTATGCTCTTGTAAGATTGCTGACTATAGAGTCAGGGTTATTTATATCAAATGGATAGCGTTTAAGAAAATCCTCCTTTGATTCATAGATGTTTGGAATATCTACGGAATTGCAGAAGGTTATATAGCTGTCCTCGCTTTTATCGATCAAAGAATCGAAGCTTTTAAAATAAAGTCTTATAGTTGAATAGGCTCTTTCAGTATAACGGCCCATCCAGTACAGCCTGTCGGCCTGTTCTATTGAGATAATACCCATGTATCTTTAAAACCTCCTCCCTGTGAAGAATTAACTATGAAGGAATCCGGATTCCTCGAAAATCTTGTAAGACCGCTCTTCCATACAACAGGCTCATCGCTTGTAAGGACAAAAGCCCTAAGATCAGCCTTTCTGGGAACCATAAATCCTTTGTCCATGATGTCAAGATCCTGAAAATCGATAACCTCCTGGGCAATAAATCTTCTAGGTTCTTTTTTGAGAAGTTCGATAAAATCCTGCTTTTGCTGTTTTGTCATGGAGCTTCCGAATACAACACCATAGCCGCCGGCTTCAGCAACGTCCTTTAATACAAGCTCATCAAAATGCTCGAGAACATATTTCATATCTTCATCATAAAACGGAAGATATGTAGGAGCATTGCTAAGGATAGGTTCTTCACCCAGATAATATTTGATCATTTTCGGAACAAAGTAGTATATTCCCTTGTCGTCGGCAATGCCGTTTCCCGGTGCATTTAAAAGTGCTACGTTTCCTTTGCGGAAAACATCATATATATGAGGTATTCCGATAAGAGAAGCAGGATTAAAATTCATAGGATCTAGATATTCATCGGAAATCCTTCTGTAAACGGCGCCGACACGCTCCTTGTCACCGTTTGCGGTTATATAATAAAGCTTATCGTCATCTACTATAAGCTCTGAACCGTTTACGAGATATGCGCCTGTTTTTTCGGCAAGATATGAATGTTCAAAATATGCCGCATTATATCTTCCGGGTGTCATTATTACATTTAAACCGCCGACATTTACATGATCCATTGTTCTTTTTAAAATCTCGGCATAGTTTCTATTGTCTTCTAATTTAGTTGATTTAAAGGTATCAGGAGAACAGCGTCTGCAGAGCTCTCGTGCGATCATGGGATATGAAGCACCTGACGGAACTCTTAAATTGTCCTCAAGTATGTACCAGGTGCCGTTCTTTCCTTTTACAAGATCGATACCTGAGATATGAGAGTATATATCCTTTATCGGTGTAACTCCCTCACATTCTGCCATATATCCGCTTGAGGCAAAGACAAACTCCTCAGGAACAACACCGTCACTTACTATTTTTTTATCACTGTAAATATCCTTTAAAAACAAATTCAGCGCCTTGACACGTTGCTTTAAGCCGCTTTCCAAATAGGTGAATTCATCATGGGTAATGACTCTTGGAACAGAGTCAAATGGGAAAAGCTGTTCTTTAAAGGTATTATTTTTATATATACCGAATTTAACACCGTATCTTGCAAGAAGCTCATTGATGTTTGAGGTATGCCCGATCAGCTCTTTCATAATATGCCTCCTTTGTGGGTAATAAAAAAACAGCGCTCTGCCATATAGCAGAACGCCGTTGTTCATTACCTTTATTATAGTTAAAAACTCTAGCACTATAAATCCGGAGTGTCAACCCCACGGAAAAAATTATCAAAAGCTTAAAGCTTGATACCTTTTAGAAGATCGCCGAGACTAGATGAGATATTTTCTGATTCAGGGATCTTTATGTTTCTGATCTCCTCAGCCTCTGCGGCTTCCTTATCCTCTTCAAGAGCTTTCATTGATAAGCTTACTTTGCCGTCCTTTATGCCGATAACCTTGACATTTACGACATCTCCTTTTTTGAGTACCTTTGAAGGATCTGCAACACGCTTGTTTGATATTTGTGATACATGAACGAGGCCTGAAATATCATCATCAAGTTTCACAAATGCTCCGTAATTTTTAACGGTATCTACAGTTCCTTCTAAAACAGTTCCGACCTTTATAGAGCTAATCTTTTCTTTTTTGGCTTCCTCGGCAGCTGCTCTTAAAACTGCTCTTGCCGAAAGTATCAGTCGTTTGTTTGTTTCATCGATCTCTATTACCTGAACCTTTAATGACTTGCCGAGATATTCATTTACATCATCGACATGAGTAAGTGAAAGGTGAGATGCAGGTATAAAGCCTCTTATTCCTTCAAGCATTGCGATGACACCGCCTTTTATCGCAATACCGTCTACTGTTACATCTAAAATAGTTTTATCTTCTAAATACTGCTGACATTTGTCCCAGCCTTCGGCATCGGCATCTCTGAAGGTTTCAAAAGATGAATCGATAGCATCCGAAAGCTCATCCATAGTTGTGATTTCTTCTGACATGTTTTTTCTCCTTAGTAATAATGATAACCTTTCGTCTCTAATAATATCATAATTTGCAATAGAAGAGAAAGGAAATTGCAAAATGAAAGATTTATTTGAATAAATTCATAAGTGCAATTGCACAAAGTCATTTATGCGTTAAAAAGATTTGCATTGTGCATAAAATACCAAAATTTTGCAAGTTTTTAAAAAAAACTTGCAAAGAGGGAAATATCGTGTTAAAATCCGTTTTGAAAAAGCGCAAAATAAACAGGAGGCCATAAAAATGTCATACGTTGATGAAGTTATCAATCGTGTAGTTGAGAAAAACCCTGCTCAGCCGGAGTTTCACCAGGCGGTAAAAGAGGTTCTTGAGTCATTAAGACCTGTAATCGAGCAGAACGAAGAAAAGTACAGAAAGCTTGCTATTCTCGAGAGAATAACAGAGCCTGACAGACAGATCAAATTTAGAGTTGCATGGACAGATGACAACGGACAGACTCAGGTTAATACAGGATATCGTATTCAGTTTAACAATGCGATTGGACCGTACAAGGGAGGACTCAGACTTCATCCTTCAGTTTATGACGGAATCCTTAAATTCCTTGGATTTGAGCAGATCTTCAAAAACTCTCTTACAGGACTTCCGATAGGTGGTGCTAAGGGTGGTTCTGATTTTGATCCTAAGGGAAAATCAGACAGAGAGGTTATGGCTTTCTGCCAGGCATTTATGTCAGAGCTTTACAAGTATATCGGAAAAGATATTGACGTTCCTGCAGGAGATATCGGAACAGGCGGACGTGAGATCGGATTTATGTACGGACAGTACAAACGTATCACAAGCCTTTATGAAGGAGTTCTTACAGGAAAGGGACTTTCATTCGGAGGATCACTCGCAAGAACAGAAGCTACAGGCTATGGACTTTTATATTTCACAGATGAGCTTCTTAAGCTTAACGGAATCGATCTTAAAGGAAAGACAATTGCTGTTTCAGGTTCAGGAAACGTTGCAATATATGCAATTGAGAAAGCACATCAGTTAGGAGCAAAGGTTGTTACATGCTCTGATTCTACAGGATGGGTTTATGATCCACAGGGAATCGATGTTGCAGCCCTTAAGGAGATCAAAGAGGTTAACCGTGCTCGTCTTACAGAGTACAAGAAATATCGTCCTGATTCAGAGTATCATGAAGGAAGAGGAGTTTGGAATATCAAGGTTGATATCGCTCTTCCATGTGCAACTCAGAATGAGCTTCATCTTGAGGATGCTAAAGCACTCGTAGCAAACGGATGTGTTGCTGTATGTGAGGGCGCTAATATGCCTACAACTCTTGAAGCAACAAAATATCTTCAGGAGAACAAAGTTATCTTCGGACCTGGAAAAGCAGCTAATGCAGGTGGTGTTGCTACTTCAGCTCTTGAGATGTCTCAGAACAGCGAGAGACTTAGCTGGACATTCGAAGAAGTAGATGCAAAACTTAAAGGAATCATGGAAAATATCGTACACAATGTTGTTGATACAGCTAAGAAGTACGGTGTTGAAGGTGATTATGTTGCAGGTGCTAACATCGCAGGCTTTGAAAAGGTTGTTGATGCTATGATCGCACAGGGAACATGCTAATTTAGATTAAAATCTTCTTATTTAAATAACCATAGAATGAGTCGGTATGCGAAATGCTGCCGGCTCATTTTAACTGCTTTAAAAGCTTAAAAAGTATAAGGCTGTGCGTTAAAATAGAATATTATTTACAAAAGCATCAAAATGATGTATAGTAGGTTCGATATTGTGCATTAGAAATGTTTATAGAATTGCGGTGCAGGAGGTAACATGGAGCAGTACGTGATTAAGGGAGGAAATCCTTTATCTGGAGAAGTCGAGATAAGCGGTGCAAAGAATTCTGCACTTGCGATCCTGACATCTGCGATCATGACGGACGATACAGTCGTTGTCGAAAATGTTCCCGATGTAAGTGATATAAATGCATTACTCGGAGCATTAACCTTTATAGGAGCGACTGTAGACAGGATAGATCGTCATAGCGTACGCATAAGCGGAGAGCAGATATCCTCCGTAAGCGTAGACTATGATTTTATAAAAAAAATAAGAGCATCATATTATCTGCTTGGTGCTCTTCTTGGAAAATATAAAAAGGCTGAGGTGCCGCTTCCGGGCGGCTGCAATATAGGAAGCAGACCTATAGATCAGCATCTTAAAGGCTTTAGAGCACTTGGTGCGACAGTAAATATAACACATGGCTGCATTATAGCAGAAGCAATGAATCTTCGTGGAGCGCATATATTCCTTGATATGGCATCAGTAGGTGCAACTATCAATATTATGATGGCTGCAGCGCTCGCAGAAGGCAATACGATCATTGAAAATGCAGCAAAGGAGCCGCACGTTGTTGATGCAGCGAACTTCCTTAATAGCATGGGAGCCAATATAAAGGGCGCAGGAACAGAGGTTATCCGTATCAAGGGCGTAGAAAAGCTTCATAAGACAGTTTACTCTGTAGTTCCTGATATGATAGAAGCCGGCACTTATATGGCTGCAGTAGCTGCTACAGGCGGAGATGCGATCATAAAAAATGTAGTACCGAAGCATCTTGAAGCTACATCAGCCAAATTAAAGGAAATAGGCTGTCGTGTCGATGAATTGGGTGATGCCGTAAGAGTCTGTGCAAGCGGAAGACTTGGAAAGACTCAGATCAAAACACAGCCATATCCGGGATTTCCTACAGATATGCAGCCGCAGCTTGCAGCTGTACTTACTTTAGCGGAAGGTACAAGCATTGTTACAGAAAGCATATTTGAAAACCGTTTCAAGTATGCCGATGAGCTTATGCGTATGGGAGCCAATGTTAAAGTAGAAGGAAATACAGCTATTATAGACGGAGTAGATATGCTGACAGGTGCACGCGTTACAGCACCTGACTTAAGAGCAGGAGCCGCACTTGTTATAGCAGGCCTTGCTGCAGACGGCATAACTGTTGTTGATGATATAGTATATATCCAAAGAGGATATGAAGATTTTGAAAAGAAGCTTGCCGGTCTTGGTGCAAGGATAGAAAAGGTATCAAGCGAGCGTGAAATACAGAAATTCAAGCTCGAAGTTGTATAAAAGCATTTAGACACTTTTAAAATTGTGTCCTAAGAGTATATATTTAGTATTGACTATATTAAAGTTGAAGCGTAATTTAATAACAGCTTAAGCAAAATATTTGTTTCTCTTATTCGGAGTGGCGGAGGTACATAGGACCTGAGAAACCACGGCAACCCACCAAACGGTAAGGTGCCAACCTGAGCGAATAATTCGAACAATAAGGGGATTTAATATTACTTGAAATATTGAGTCCGCCTTGCGCGGACTTTGTTTTGTTTAAATTTTCTTGTTATTGCTTAATAAACTACTATTTGGGGCAAATACATTT
>CAVLAA010000042.1:0-7333 GCA_963660835.1 bacterium | reverse complement strand
CATTTTGACCTCAACAACATTTCAAATATAAGGAGACTATAATGGAAAAAAGATTATTTACGTCCGAGTCAGTTACAGAAGGACATCCTGATAAAATCTGTGACCAGATTTCAGATGCTATTCTTGATGCTCTTTACGAACAGGATCCGATGAGCCGTGTTGCCTGTGAGACAGCTATAACAACAGGATTTGCAGTTGTTATGGGTGAGATCACTACTAAGGCTGTTGTAGATTATCAGAAGATCGTTAGAGAGACGATCAGAGAGATCGGATATGATCGCGGCAAAAAAGGATTTGACTGCGATACATGCGGTGTACTTGTTGCACTTGACAAGCAGTCTGCAGATATAGCTATGGGTGTTGATAAAGCATTAGAGGCTAAGGAAGGTGAGCTCAAGGATGATCTTGATACAGGAGCCGGAGATCAGGGAATGATGTTCGGATATGCCTGCAATGAGACAGAGGAGCTTATGCCATATCCTATCGCTCTTGCTCATAAGCTTACAAGAAAGCTTACAGAGGTTCGTAAAAACGGAACTCTTGCTTATTTAAGACCGGACGGAAAGAGCCAGGTTACAGTTCAGTATGATGAAAACAACAAGCCTGTAAGACTTGATGCTGTAGTTATTTCTACACAGCACGGACCTGAAGTATCTCAGGAGCAGATCCATGCAGATATCAAGAAATATGTCCTTGATCCTGTTCTTCCTGCAGAGATGGTTGATGCAGAGACAAAGATATATATCAATCCTACAGGACGTTTCGTTATCGGCGGACCTAACGGAGATTCAGGACTTACAGGACGTAAGATCATCGTAGACACCTACGGTGGATATGCTCGTCACGGCGGCGGTGCTTTCTCAGGAAAGGACTGCACAAAGGTTGACCGTTCAGCAGCATATGCAGCACGTTATGTTGCAAAGAACATCGTTGCAGCAGGTCTGGCTGACAGATGTGAGCTTCAGCTTTCATATGCAATCGGTGTTGCTGAGCCTACATCAGTACAGATTGATACATTTGGTACAGGTAAGCTTTCTGATGAAGAGCTTACAAAGATCGCTCGTGAGAATTTCGACCTTCGTCCGGCAGGAATCATCAAGATGCTTGACCTCAGAAGACCGATCTATAAGCAGACAGCTGCTTACGGTCATTTCGGACGTCATGACATTGATCTTCCTTGGGAGAAAACAGATAAGGTTGACGCTTTAAAGAAATATTTGTAATATACAGATCATAGAAGATTTGAACACGTACGGACGGCAGGTTTTCTGCCGTCCGCATTTTGTACAATAAGCCTTTATGCAGAAACTGTGCTTGCACAAGTTTCTATATGAAGGCCAATGTCAATTGAGCCTCACGGCGAGGTGCTCATGGATTGCATAGCGAGTAGGAGTCAGCCTACTCGATCATTATATAAGCATAAGGAGGTTTGTTTTATGTCATTAATTAAAGAAAGCTTAAAAATTAAGAACATTGAGCTGAAAAGCAGGATTGTAATGCCGCCTATGGCAACAGCTAAGTCTACGGATGACGGATATGTAACAGATGCTCTGTGTGAATATTATAAGGAAAGAACAGCAGGCGGATATCTCGGCATGGTCATCACTGAGCATGCATATATAACCAAGCAGGGTAAGGCAGGCAAGGGACAGAATTCTATTGCAGATGATGAAGCTGTAGAAGGGCTTTCAAGGCTTACAGCAGCTATTCATGAAGGCTGTAATGTGGTTGCTGCACAGCTTAATCATGCAGGCAGTGCTACATCAATAGAAGCTACGGGAATGGAGCTTGTAAGTGCAAGCGCTGTTGAAAATCCGGGAAAAAAACCGGGACTTTCAAGTTGTATCCCAAAGGAGCTTTCAAAGGATGAGATCCTTAAGATACAGGATGAATTTGTAAGGGCTGCACAAAGAGCAAAAAAAGCCGGCTATGACGCTGTAGAAATCCATTCAGCACATGGATATTTGTTAAATCAGTTCTTTTCACCGTTAACAAATAAGAGAGATGATGAATACGGACCTCAGAGCATTGAAAACAGAACCAGATTTCAGGTAGAGGTTTACAGAAAGATAAGAAAAGAATTGGGAGAGGATTTTCCTATATTTATAAGACTTGGCGGATGCGATTATACAGAAGGCGGAAGTACGATCGAGGATGCTGTAAATGCTGCTAAGATATTTGAAAGAGAAGGAATTGACCTTATAGACCTTACAGGAGGAATGTGCAGATATCAAAGGGCAGATAATAATGAGCCGGGATATTTTTCAGATATGTCAAAGGCTGTAAAGGAAGCAGTATCAATACCTGTACTCGTTACCGGAGGAGTAACAACAGCAAGCGAGGCTGAAGCACTCCTTGAGGGAAATAAAGCAGATCTTATTGGAGTAGGAAGGGCAATATTAAAGGATGCTGATTGGGCACGCATTAATTTAGGATAAAATAATAACTTCTTTTTTTGTGCTGTTTGTAGTAGAATTACTCAGTGGTTTGTATAACAGCAATTTATATGTGAGGAGTAATCTTGTGAAAAAGATCATTTGTATAATAGTGGTTATAATTGCAGCAGTTGCTGCAGGAGCATTTGTATTCTTGAATATTAACAGTCAGGTCAGCATCCTGTCAGAAGAAGCTTCAACAATAAAAACTATGGATATAAACAATGATGAGGTCGATATGTCTCTGCGCTGCACAGGCGATTATATGGCCGTAGAGGATGCGATGAAGACTTATATCAATTCATATCTTGAGGAGCTTAAAAACTTTGAAAATATTATGAATGATGATGCGCTTACATCTCTTTTGGGAATAGATAATCTGTCGGCAGATCTTCCGGAGTTTCTTAACAGCAGAGCTTTGATCGAAACAAAAAAGCAGGAGATAAGCACAGAAGGTCTGAAGCTTATCGATATGGCTAAGGAAGAAAATATAATGGCTGCGCTTGACGGCTTGGGCGTAAGCAGCTTCCAGAAAAATCTTTATAAAAAGATGATGCTTGAGAATATAGGAGTAAGCTTTTATTATCCTGAAAGCGAGATCGAAAAAGCTGAGACAGAAAAGATTACACGTCTTGACAACATTGGAAAAGTATTCGACTTTTTGCAGATGAATCTGGGGAACTGGAGCATAAATGATTCTATGATCAAATTTAGTAATGACCAGCTGCTTGACGAATATCGAAATTTGATTTCTACAATTAATTAAGGAGTTAAACTATTATGAAGTGCAGAAACTGCGGATTCGAAAACAATGACGACTCACTTTTTTGCGAAGCGTGCGGTACGCAGCTTATCAAGCCTGTATCGTATGAGCCGGATACAGATGAGATGAACACACTTAATACAGAGAATGATTACTATCAGGAACAGGAACAGCTTGAGAGAGAGCGCCGTATCCGTATCCAGAAAAGAGAAGCATTAAGAGAACAGAGGCAGCGGGAGCAGAATAGAAAAACAATTATAACAGGTATAGTTGTTGCAGCAATCATTGCTGTTGCCGGTATAGGCGGTTTCTTTGGAATACAGTATTTTATGAATACTAACAATACAGCTACGGCACAGAGCAGTACGCAGAAGATATCAGATTCACTTAAGGATCAGCTAAATCAGGATAATAAAGCAACAATTACTCCGGATGTAACAGCAACACCTGCACCGACACAGCCATCAGCCTTGACACCGACACCTACTGAAGAAGTATCAGAAGAGACGGTAGCAACGGTTGAAAAAAGCAGCTCGGTAAATAAAAGCGGATATTCGATAGTATCTGTACTTAAAGCAGATGCAACATCAAATATAGAGCAGGAAGGCTATGACAATACAGCAAGCGTTACACTTGATAATGATGCTGCAACATCATGGCAGGAAGGTGTAGACGGCGATGGTGTCGGAGAATATCTGTATTATAAGCTCAGCAAAAATTATGATGTAAAATATATTACATTTAAGATGGGCAATTGGAGAGACCAAAAAAATTACACTGAGAATAACAGACCTAAGGAAATAACTATTTGGTGCGGAGATAAGAGCTTTGATGTTACTATTCCGGATGGAATGACCGAATATTGTGTTCAGTTATCCAATGACGTTAATTGCTCAGAAATATATGTAGTAATTGACAGTGTATACAAGGGCACAGCATGGGATGATACATGTATTTCAGAAGTTGGAATATATGGTAAATAATGAACAATGATTTAAAAAAGAATTTTCGTATCAGGCTTGTATTCATGGCAGCTGTAATAGGGCTGATATTTGCAATAGCTTTATTTGCATTATCAAAGCTGGCAGATATAAAGAATAAAGATGATACAGCAAAAAAAACAAATGACAAAGTGACAGCAGCACCTACAAAGACTGCAAAAAAAACACCGTCTGCAACGCCAACAGTTACAAATACGCCGACAGCAGAAGCAACGCCGACGCCGACTAAAAGCGTGGAGCAGCTTAAAGATCTTGATTCGAAAGATGCAGGGGAGATCCTTAGTGAGGATGAACTTGATCTGGAGAATCTTAGTAAGTATTTCAAGAGCTATGAGATATCTGATGATATATTTGAGAGGATATACGGAGATAATAAATCCTACAAAACCTATTGCACAGTTCCAAGAGAGGATCTTCGTTATTTAAAACTTCTTCATAGGGGCTTTGATGGGAAGATACATGTTGGTGAACTGATGGTAAATAAGGCACTTGCAGATGAACTGCTTGAGATATTTACGATATTATTTCAAAATGACTATCAGATAGCAAGCATGTATCTTATTGATGATTTTGATGCAGACGACAGAAGCTCGATAGATGCAAACAATACATCTGCATTTAATTTCAGGACTATAACGGATAATCCGGATGTTCTTTCATATCACGCTATGGGAGTTGCTGTAGATATAAATCCCATAAATAATCCTTATATATGGCTTGACGAAAACGGAGAATGGACATATGAAGACAGAGATGCAGAGCTTTATCTGGATAGAGATGCATCTGATGCCTCAAAAAGACATATGATAAATCATAATGACCTGTGCTATCAGCTTTTTATTGAAAGAGGATATACATGGGGCGGCGATTGGGATGATCCGAAGGATTATCAGCATTTTGAAAAGGCTGTAGTTAATTATTCTATGTGAACGGAGATATATTTATTTCCGGCAGCATTAGAGCAAATCATATAAAAGAAAGAAGATGTAATAAATAATGATTAAAATTGACATTATCTCAGGATTCCTGGGAGCAGGAAAGACGACGCTTATAGCAAAGCTTTTAAAGGAAAGATTTCAGAACGAGAAGGTAATACTTATCGAGAATGAATTCGGTGAGATAGGAATTGACAGCGGATTTCTCAAATCAACAGGCATAGAGATCAAGGAAATGAACTCGGGCTGTATATGCTGTTCACTTGTGGGAGATTTCGGAGAGGCTCTTAAGGAAGTATGCACTAAGTATTCACCTGACAGAGTTATAATCGAGCCTTCAGGTGTCGGCAAGCTTTCAGATGTTATAAAGGCTGTTCAGAAGGCAGAGGATATAGAAGGAAAGGATGTAAAGATCAACTGTGCTACGGCAGTTGTTGATGTTACAAAGTGCAAGATATATCTCAAGAACTTCGGAGAGTTTTATGAAGATCAGATCGAAGCAGCAGGAACAATAATCCTTACAAGAACTGATCTTGCAAAGGCAACACAGGCTAAGGTTGATGAAGCTGTAGCGCTTATCCGTGAGCATAACAAAAATGCAACTATAGTAACAACACCTGTTGAGCAGCTTGATGCAGGAAAGCTTGTTGATGTTATGGAAAAAGGCGGCGTTGATTTTGAGAAGGAGACTCTCGAAGAAGTAGAACATGAGCATCACCATCATGACCATGAGGAGCATGAACACCATCATCACCATGACGGAGAATGCTGCTGCGGACACGACCATGACCATGAACACGAGCATCATCATGATCATGATCATGAAGAACATGAACACCACCATCATCATGACGGAGAGTGCTGCTGCGGACACGACCATGACCATGAACACGAGCATCACCATCATGACCATGAGGAGCATGAGCACCACCACCATCATGACGGAGAATGCTGCTGCGGACATGATCATCATCATGACCATCATCATGCAGATGAAGTATTTACAAGCTGGGGACGTGAGACATCCCGCAAATACTCAAAGGAAAAAATACATAATATTGTTGAAAAACTCAGTAATGAGGATGAGTACGGCATTATCTTAAGAGCAAAGGGTATAGTTCCTTGTGATGACGGTACATGGATTTACTTTGATATGGTACCTGGTGAGGCGGATATAAGAGATGGCGAGCCGGAATTCACAGGAAGACTCTGCGTTATAGGCTCTAAGCTCAACGAAGACAAGATAGAAGAGCTTTTTTTCGCTGAATAATGAGCACTTGAACAGGATTTTACAGAGGCTTCGCAATATATAACAAACAGATAGAGAGGTTATAATGGAAAAGATCAGGAAGAAATATTATTTAACAACGGCTATTGCATATGCATCAGGCAAGCCGCATATCGGAAATACTTATGAAATTGTTTTAGCTGACAGCATTGTCAGATTTAAGCGAATGCAGGGATATGATGTTTTCTTCCAGACCGGAACCGACGAGCATGGACAGAAAATACAGCTCAAGGCAGAAGAAAAAGGAATTGAACCAAAGCAGTTTGTAGATGAGGTAGCAGGAGAGATCAAGAATATCTGGGATCTCATGAATACCTCATATGATAAGTTTATAAGAACGACTGATGATTACCATGAAGAGCAGGTAAAGAAAATCTTTAAAAAGCTTTACGATCAGGGTGATATCTATAAGGACTGCTATGAAGGCCTTTATTGTACACCTTGTGAGTCTTTTTATACAAAGGCACAGCTTGTTGACGGAAAATGCCCTGACTGCGGCAGAGAGGTTACACAGGCAAAGGAGGAAGCATATTTCTTCCGTATGAGCAAATATGCCGACAGACTGATCGATCATATAAATGAGCATCCGGAATTTATCCAGCCGGTATCAAGGAAAAATGAAATGATGAACAATTTCCTTAAGCCGGGTCTACAGGATCTTTGTGTATCAAGAACTACATTTTCATGGGGTATTCCTGTTGATTTTGATCCTAAGCATGTTGTATATGTTTGGCTTGATGCTCTTACAAACTATATAACCGGTATAGGATATGACTGTGACGGCAATTCATCAGAGATGTTTAACAAAAACTGGCCTGCAGACCTTCATCTTATAGGAAAGGACATTGTAAGATTCCATACAATATACTGGCCTATATTCCTTATGGCTCTAGACCTTCCGCTTCCTAAGC
>CAVLAA010000041.1:0-16251 GCA_963660835.1 bacterium | reverse complement strand
TTGTAATATCATGTATCTGTTCTACGGAAATATCATTTTTTAAAGCTTCAAAAACCGTAAATATCCTATGGTCATTTTGTTCATGAAGTCTTTCTATTATCGTTTTATCATCAAGAGGTGCTGCATTAAGCGTTTCAAGTCCGATTTCTGCTCCTCTTACAGCCTTTAGCATTGCTGCTTCAAAGCCGTTTGCAATAGCCATAACCTCGCCGGTAGCCTTCATCTGAGTTCCAAGCTTCCTGCTGCTGCCTGCAAATTTGTCAAACGGCCACTTAGGGAATTTAACTACTACATAGTCAAGAGTAGGTTCAAAGCATGCACAGGTCTTTCCTGTAATGTCATTTTTTATCTCATCCAAGGTATATCCGAGTGCGATCTTCGTTGAGATTTTTGCTATAGGATAGCCTGTTGCCTTACTTGCAAGAGCTGATGAACGCGAAACTCTCGGATTGACCTCTATGACCGCATATTCAAAGCTTTCAGGATCAAGTGCAAACTGACAGTTGCATCCTCCTACTATATTTAATGCAGTAATCATATCAAGTGATGCTGAACGCAGCATCTGATATTCCTTGTCTGCAAGTGTAAGTGCAGGTGCCACTACGATACTGTCTCCTGTATGCACACCGACAGGATCTATATTTTCCATTGAACATACAGCTATAACATTGCCAAGTGAATCTCTTATTGTCTCAAATTCGATTTCCTTCCAGCCTGCAATGCTTTTTTCTATAAGGACCTGAGTGATCGGAGACATGTCAAGTCCGGTTCTTGCAATAATACTGAGTTCTTCTTTGGTATCTGCAATTCCTCCGCCTGAGCCTCCAAGTGTAAATGCAGGTCTTACAATGACCGGATATCCTATATCGTCTGCAGCCTTTAATGCCTCTTCGACTGTTGTTGCTATCTCAGATGGTACAACCGGCTGACCTATCTGCTTCATTGTATCTCTGAACAGTTCCCTGTCTTCTGCTTTATCTATAGCTTCTATATCTGAGCCTAAAAGCTTAACATTGTATTTTTCAAGCGTGCCTGCCTTATAGAGCTGCATAGCGATAGTAAGTCCGGTTTGTCCGCCAAGCCCTGCAAGGATCCCGTCAGGTCTTTCTTTTTCTATTATACGTTCAACAGTCTCAACATTAAGCGGTTCAAGATATATCTCGTCTGCCATTGCTTTATCTGTCATTATGGTTGCCGGGTTTGAATTTACAAGTACTACATTTATCCCTTCATCCTTCAAAACACGGCATGCCTGAGCACCGGCATAGTCAAATTCTGCTGCCTGTCCGATTATAATGGGGCCGGATCCTATAACGAGCACTTTTCTGATATTTTTATCTTTAGGCATTCTTCTCTTCCTCCATCATATCAATGAACCGTTTAAATAAAAATCCGGTATCCTTAGGGCCGCCGCAGGCCTCAGGATGAAACTGAACCGTATAGCATTTCTTTCCGGGATATTCCATTCCCTCACAGCTCATATCGTTTGCATTGTAAAATATCTCTTCACCTATACCCTTAAGGCTTTCAGATACAACTGCATATCCATGATTCTGACTTGTGATGAATGTTCTTTTACCCTTTGCCTCTCTTACAGGCTGATTGGCTCCTCTATGCCCGTATTTAAGCTTAATGGTTTTTCCTCCCATAGCAAGAGCCATGAGTTGATGTCCAAGGCAAATGCCGAATATCGGGATTTTTCCTATAAGTTTTCTGATCTGTTCTATACAATATGTATTTTCCTCAGGGTCTCCCGGTCCGTTTGAAAGCATTATTCCATCTGGATCAAGCTTTAAAATATCTTCTGCCGGAGTGTCCTGCGGAACAACTATCACTTCACAATCCAGATCCTGAAGCGATCTTATTATATTTTTCTTTGCCCCGTAATCTATCAGAACTACCCTGTAAAGAGTATCTTCTCTTGCAGAGAATGTTTCCTTCTCCTTACAGCTGACCTTACCCACAACGCCTTTTACAGAATATCCGTCGATTGCAGCATGTATTTTTACCATATCTGCCTCATCAACTGATGAAGCTATATATGCATTCATTACGCCTTCTTCTCTCAATATTCTTGTAAGAGCTCGTGTATCTATTCCGCAGATTCCGGGAACATCATTAGCTTCCAGAAATTTCTCAAGCGTATATTGACATCTGAAATTTGAAGGCTCGTCGCATATCTGTCTAACTATATATCCGTTTACAGCACATTTTCCTTCAAAATCCTCTTCAATGATTCCATAATTTCCTATAAGTGGGAATGTCTGTATGACAATTTGACCTGCATAGCTTGGGTCAGTAAGCGTTTCGGGATATCCAACCATGCCTGTTGTGAATACAAGCTCTCCTACAGAATCTCTTTTCGAGCCTATCCTGTAGCCCTCAAACACCTGTTTATTTCCCAATACCAAATAAGCTTTTTCCATTTATTGAATCTCCTTATTATGGCTAAATGAAGCCATGTAAGTTTACTTTAAAACTTTATTTTCAACTTATAAATATACCATTTTGATGGTGTTTTATCAACAATGTGAAAAATCCAATGAAATTAAAAAAACAAAGAAAAAACTCTTGCATTTACACAAAACATCTGTTAGAATAACACAAGTTGTGATTTGATTATTTATAACAACACGAAAATCTACAAGGAGGTGCAACAAAATGGCAAAATGTGCAGTTTGTGGTAAAGGCGTTTATTTCGGAAATGCTGTCAGCCATTCACATAGAAGATCAAACAAAATGTGGAAGCCAAACATCAAGTCTGTAAAGGTTAAGACTGAGGGCGGTGCAAAGAAAATGTATGTTTGTACTTCCTGCCTCAGAAGCGGTGCAGTAGAACGTGCTTAATTGCATATTAAAAGGCTATCTTTTGATAGCCTTTATTTTTTTGCTGTTTACTATACACTTTCAATAAATCTTAAAAAAGCTTTTTTGCCTTCTTCAGTTCTTGCATATACTCCGGCCTGCTCAAGTACCTTTGCAAATACTAAACCTGTCTCATGCTTTAATATATCCATTACATTATCTTTTGTAATATTATTTTCATTTGCAATCTTCATTGCCCATTCTGCATGTGCACTTGTCATTGGGTCAGCAGTCAGATCCTCACCATTAACAAGCTTATGTGCCACCGCAGCCAGTTCATTCTTTAATCTTGCAGGAAGAACAGCCAGACCCATTACCTCAATAAGACCTATATTTTCTTTTTTTATATGATGCAACTCTGCATGCGGATGATATAGCCCAAGCGGATGCTCCTTCGTTGTGATATTATTTCGAAGCACCAGATCTAATTCAAATTTTTCGCCTCGTCTTCTTGCGATCGGAGTGATCGTATTATGCGGCTCATTATCTGTTTCGGCAAAGATCATAGCTGATTCATCTGTATAGCTTCTCCAGCATTTTAATATCCTGGCTGCAAGCTCGATCATCCTGTCAGGCCTGTCTGATGAAAGACGGATTACAGACATTGGCCATTTAACAATTCCGGCCTCTATATCATCATATCCCGAAAATGTTATGTGAGTTTCTATCTTAGCTCGTTCCATTGCAAACTCATAGTGTCCGCCCTGAAAATGATCATGTGCTAAAATCGAACCGCCTACTATCGGAAGATCAGCGTTAGATCCAACAAAATAATGTGGAAACTTGCTGACAAAATCCAAAAGCTTAGCAAAGCACGCCCTGTCGATCTTCATCGGAGTATGCTGTTCATTGAAGCAAATGCAATGCTCATTGTAATAAACATATGGCGAATACTGAAGATACCAATTTGATCCGTTTATTGTTAGCGGAATGATTCTGTGATTCTGACGTGCCGGGAAATTAATCCTGCCCGGATATCCCTCATTTTCTATACAAAGCATACACTTCGGATATGATGATGCCGGTTTATTCCTTGCAGCTGCGATTGCTTTTGGATCCTTTTCCGGCTTGGACAGATTTATAGTTATATCCATCTCACCATATTCTGTATTCGTTTTCCAGCGCATATCCTTCTTTATTCTGTCTTTTCTTATATAATTGGTATCCTGGCTGAACTTGTAATACCAGTCGGTAGCTTCCTTTGGAGATTTGTTATAAAGTCTTGCAAACTTCTCTCTGACACAGGCAGGTCTTGGGGTTAAAGCGCCCATTATCCTTGTATCAAAAAGATCTCTGTACACTATTGAATTTTCCTCTATTACACCTCTTTCATATGCATCATCTATAAGTATATCCAAAATTTCCGAAAGATCTTTTTCTTCTGTCGGGACTTTATATTCAAAGGAATCAAGCTTTAATACATCAAGTAATGTGTTTGCAGCCCATGTCTTTTCCTCATCATGAATCAGTCCATTGCTTTTTGCATATTCTACAAGGCCTGTTATAGCTTCGTCTCTGGTCATAATCATGCCTCCTCATAGCCATTTGGATGGTTTCTGTGCCAATTCCACGCAGAAGAAACTATTGTTTCGAGACTGTCAAATTTTGGCTTCCAGCCCAATATGCTCACTGCCTTTTGTGATGATGCGATCAGCATAGCGGGATCTCCTGCGCGCCTTGGTGCGATCTCAACATTTATATCATCACCGGTTACCTTTCTTGCAACATCTATTACCTCTTTTACGGTAAATCCGACTCCGTTTCCGAGATTGAACACATCGCTCCTGCCTCCTGCCATAAGATAATCAAGCGCCAGTATATGTGCCTGTGCCAAATCAGTTACATGAATGTAATCACGAACGCATGTGCCATCCTTTGTAGGATAATCATCGCCAAAAATACTTACTGATCTTCTCTTTTTGAGCGGAACCTGCAATATGATCGGAATAAGATGTGTTTCAGGTGAATGAGCCTCTCCTATCTCTCCTTGAAGCCTTGCTCCGCATGCATTAAAATAACGCAGTGCAACATACTTTAAACCATGTGCACGCTCTGTCCAGCTCATCATCTGCTCCATAGCAAGCTTTGTCTGTCCATAACAATTTGTCGGGTTTGTTCTGTCACTTTCAAGTATCGGTACCTTCTCCGGTTCGCCATATGTCGCTGCTGTTGATGAAAATACAATCTTGTCGATTCCATGCTCTACCATGCTCTTAAGAAGAACCATAGTGCCATATAGATTATTGTCATAATATTTTAACGGATCATTCATCGATTCTCCGACCTGGGATGATGCTGCAAAATGTATTACACCATCTATCTTTTCTGCCTGAAACAAGGTATCAAGAGCGCTCTTGTCTCTTATATCAAGCTTATAAAATTTTGCCTTCGGATGTACTGAGGCACGAAAGCCTGTCTGAAGATTATCGGCAACTATTACCTCTTTACCTGCTTCAATAAGCTCATATACCGTATGTGAGCCAATATATCCGGCTCCCCCTAAAACTAAAATTGCCATTGTAACGTACTCCTTTCATGATCTGCTTAACATATGTATCCTATGCAATTAAAACTGCTCCGCCTACTTTTCTTATATCAAGTACATGGCAGCATCCATTTCCCAGCAGTTTTTCTATATTTTTCTTAAAATCTTCAAGACTATCTTTCGGAACAAAAGCCTGTACAGTACCTGCAAAGCCTCCGCCATGAACTCTGCATGCTCCTCTTTCATTTAAGAGCTTCTCAACTGCCGTGATCGCAATAGCCATTGCCTGCTCTTTAACACCTCCTGTTGGTGTAATATTCTGCAAAAGCTCCCACGAGGATTTTCCTGATTCACGGATGAGCTGCAAAAATCTCTCCTTATCTTTATTTTGAAGAGCATCCGCCTCCTGTATAGCTCTTTTATCATCTGCATAATAATGAAGTGCTCTAAGAACTGCCCTGTCTCCGACAGATTCACGTATTTCCTTGAGTGATCCAAGCACATCCCCTTCTTCTACCTCACTCAAAACTTCCTTTCCAAAATATTTTGCAACACTGCGCATTTCATTTGGAATCGATGCATATTCATTTGTGAGCGCCGCATGGCTTGCTCCTGAATCTATAATGCACAGAGCTAAGTCCATTGCAGATATGTCAGCCTCTATAGGCCTGATCTTAGGAGAATTTGAATCCTTGAAATCTATAGAAACAGCTGAACCAACCGATGAAGCCATCTGATCCATAAGACCGCTTGGCTTTCCGAAATAATTATTTTCAGCATACTGGCTTATCTGAGCAATTGTAACCGCATCAAGCTCATCGTTGCAGAATAAATGATTTCCTATAACTCCTATAAGGACCTCACATGCCGCTGAAGACGAAAGTCCCGATCCCGGAAGCACATCTGACACTGCATATATATCGCATCCTTTTAAATCATAGCCCCTTGCTTTAAGCCTTGAAAACACACCTCTTAGAAGTGCTGCAGTTGTTTCCTTTTCTTCATCTACAGGCTCCATACATGTAAGCTCTATCTCAGTCATCGGCCAGCCTTCAGACTGAAATCTGACTACATTTGTATTATTAAATGATGCACAAGCCAAAAAATCCATCGTTACGGCAGCTGCCAAAACATGTCCCCTTTGATGATCTGTATGATTTCCGCCGATTTCTGTTCTTCCCGGTGCTGAGCATACGGAAATCAACGTATCATCTGCTGTGCCAAAGCAGCTTTTAAATTTCTCTATAACATTCTCAATACGCTTTTTTGAAGCATCGATATCCGGATATCCTATATCCCTTAATTTCTCATCAAGCTCCCCGCTTTTTAGTAGTTTGCATACATCACTTATTTTTTCCACAGGCATTACCTCCCCACTATTTTTTCAAAAAATGCTCTCTGTTTGGGTATGTGCTTCTAAATGCTATAAGTGCAGCTTCCTGCAATGGTTTGAATTCTCTGTCCATATGCAGTGCATGAGGTGCTGCGAATGCAATCGTGCTTATTTGCTCTGCAATTTTTTTTGCTACACTTTCATCCGAAAGCTGTCCCATTCCAAACAATACCGATGTAAATCCGCGTCCTTCTCTGCTAACCTCAATATATTTTTGAAAAGCATTTGCCAGCTCCAAAACAAGAATCTCCTGCTCCTCTTTTGTATATTCTATGTAATTCGCCATACATAGATCATTTATGATCCTGGCTGCTTCTCTTTTTCGTCTTCCACCGATATCCATTGTACTGCTGTCGATAAGCCCCTTGAGCTGCATCAGGCTGCCTATAAAATTATCCTTCACAGGTCTTCTCTTTCCATATCTCGCAACCCACAGTCTTTCTCTGAAAAGCTCTTCTTTGTTTTGTTTGCCTTCTGTATATCTTGTTAATAATTCCTGTCTTTTTATTGCATCTGTTTCTTTATAAAACTCATCTTTCCATTGATCGCACATCTCTATCACCCCGATTGTATGCTCAAATACTCATCCACATTGCTGCTGTCAACCTTTTTATACTCTGCTGTATAATATCTTCCATCTGCGAGCTGATTTACAGTCTCACCACTGTCTTTAAATATATCCAAGGCAAGCTCAGCCATTTCCCTTGCCAGATCCTCTTTGTCATTGTAAACGGTTCCCTGCATTTTCCCGGATTTAATAGCCTCTAAAGCATCATTTAATCCATCGATCCCAAATATAGCCGGCAGCTCGTCATCTTCGTATCCGGCCTTTGTATATGCTTCGATCGCACCTAAAGCCATTTCATCATTATTTGAAATGATCAGTTCGATACTGTCCTTATATTGCTCTATAAGCTTGCTCATTCTATTTTCCGCCTGACCTCTGTTCCAATCAGCAAACTGATAGCTCAGCTTTTCAAGTTCAATATCATTATTCATAATGGTCTTTACCGAAAAGTCCGTTCTGCTGATAGTATCCTGATGACCTGCTTCTCCCTCGATCAAAACATACTGGATCTTACCGTCATTATTTTTATCCACCTCAGGATGACTTTTGATAAAGTCAGCTGCCATTTTACCTTGTATGATCCCTGACTGTTCTGCATCACATCCGACATAATACAGCTTATCCCACTGCAAAAGATCCTCCCTTACAGGCTCTCTGTTGAAAAAGATCACAGGAATATCATTTTGCTTGGCAATCCTTATTATGTTTGACGGTGCGGTCCTATCGACCAGATTTATGCACAAAATATCACAGCCTGCCTCAACTACTTCCTCGACTACTTTATCCTGATCTCTTTGATCATCATTGCCATTTTTTACCGAGGCAACAATTTTTATATCCTTTGTCTCCATATCCTTCAAATTGCTTTTGAGCTTTTCAGCCATAGCATTGATAAACGGATCATCCTGCGTATATTTTACGATACCCACTCTCAAAAAGCTCTCTGCCGATCCATCAGCTTCTTGACAGGCTGCAAAAGGCAATATTGCAAATGCTAAAAAAACTGTAATAAATGTTTTTCCTTTTTTATTCATAAGCATACAGTAGCCTTTCTATATTTTCGGATGATAAATCCCCGCTGCTTACAACACTTGCCTTAAAGTTCTTGCTCTCAAGATCATAAAGCACATTATTCAGCTTATTTGAAAGCTCGTTTACACTTTCATAGCCTATTGCATAATTATCAGGAATAACAAGACAATCAACCTTTTTATAATCAAGCAGACTGATCGACTTCATACTGCTTCCGATCCCATAAATCTTACTTATATCATGAATATCATCAGATTTTTCACCAAGCTCATCCAAAATATCCGAATCAGAAACAACTATATAATCAACCGTTTCCTTGCTTTTTATGATCTCTGATAAATCATCTGTATTATTATACCTGTATGTCCATGCTATATCGCTATTTGTGTTCCATAACGCCTTTATAAAGCCTCTTTTAAAATTCATGCCTTGCTCTGTATCAACGTCATTTGTAATAAATCCTATTTTTTTATTATTTAAGCCATCACTGTCATTTTCGATCATTTTTTCTGCAAGAAGCTGTCCCATTTCCTTATTGTCTGACTTAATAACCGGAAATCCTGATATACTTTCCTGTCCTTCCTGATATATGTCCTCAGTAATTAACACAAATGGTGCGTTTTTACATTCATCTATCAGCATTTGCTTTGTATTTCTTCCCTGCGCCGGCCAAATAATATATGCATCTATATCATTAAACTGCTGCTCATTTATAAGGTCTGCTTCTGTATCAGCATTTTTAATTTCATCTGTATTGCAGATTATCATATGGATCCCATTGGCATCTGCTGCATCCTTCATGCCTGCTATCAATGAATCCCATTTAGCATCTCCGGAATTTGGGATGATTACCGCGATTTTTTTTTCATGAACACTTTGATCGAATATTTTGTTTATCAAAAATATCACAAGGATCAGAATTATAACTTCAACAACGATCAGGACAATTTTATTTTTTTTCATTAACTGCCCTCCATTGCTCATATGACTGTCTTTCTAATTTTTCACAATTTTCCTTTGTATAACGAATTGCCGGAATGCATATAACTACCTTTGTCCCCTCATCAATTTCACTGTAAACGGAAAGTCCGTATTTTTCACCAAACATAAGTCTTATTCTGTTATGAACATTTACAACTCCTACACCGGATCCATGTTTTGATGTCTTTTCATTGTCTGTCAGTATGCCTTCTAAGGTTTTTTCATTCATTCCAAGTCCGTTATCTTCTATTGTTATATAGATATCATTATCTACCATTTCGCCTCTGACTGTGATTTTTCCGTCATCATCCGGATCCATGTTTCCAACGCCATAGTAAATAGCATTTTCAAGCAGCGGCTGTATGATAAGTTTCACGATACAATATTCTTCTATTCCCGCTTCTATGATAAATTCTGTCTTAAAACGCTCTTTATATCTGGTTCTCTGTATGTTCAGATAGCTTTTGCTATGCTGAAGCTCATCAGCAATAGAAATGATCGTATGTCCCTTTGAAAGACTTATCCTAAGCAGCTTTGCAAGCTCGGATATCATAAATACCGCATCATCGTTTTTTTTCATTTCTACCATCCACATTATTGATTCCAATGTATTATACAGAAAATGTGGATTTATCTGACTTTGCAAAGCGGCCAGCTCACTTTTTCTTCGCTCATTCTGCTGCTTTATGATCTCCTCCATGAGGTCTTCTATTTCCTTATAGGATTTTTGAACAGAATAACCAAGATGGCGGATTTCAGATGAGCCTCCGATGTAAATATTCTTCTCGCCTCCGGCTTCGTACGTCTTAACAGATTCATTAAGCTTTTGAATAGGCTTTGATATCCTGCTGGAAATAAGCCTGTTAACGATCAGCAAAAGCATGATTAGGATCAATATAGTAACAAGGATATATAATCTGAAGCTGTTTAAGCTGCTGACCTGGACATTTTCCGGTATGACTCCTATCAGCTTCCATCCTGTATAAGCTATGCTGCCGACTGCTACATTTTCATTATAGCTGCCATTTCTTATCTTATATGTCCCGTCAACATATCCTGCGGCTGCTATGCTTTTTTCCTCATACAAGCCTCGCCTTAGCTCTGTATATCTCGGATGGTATATCATCTCTCCATCTCTGCTGCAAATATAATAATATATACCGTTTGAATCCTGGTTTAATCTGTCAAGAATATCCTTGATAACAGAATATTTCATATCCACAAGAAGCACTCCGCTTCCAGGCTTATCTCCATCATTGATATCTACCGATCTGCTAAGAGAAATAACCTTGTTATATTTATATGTACCGTCTACAAACAGCTCCTGAATATGCGGTGTTGAAAAATGCAGGTTTTCAATATCATTTGAGGCATTTATAAACCAATCCTGATCGGTTATATTTATTTTTCCCTTTTCCATAGCAAAAGGTTCCGATGCGATGAGCTCTCCATTGTTTCGATACAGTGCTATACTCTGAATAGCTTCGGTATTTATTTCATACAAAAGGCTTATCTGATTGCTAAATTCCTGACTGGATATATCATATTCCTGGATTATGTTATAATTCGCCGCATTTGAAATATTACGTATATCCAACAGATCAGAATTTATCCTATCAGCAATACTTTCTATAGTCTCCTGCGTATTTGATATTGCAGTCTGTTCACTTGCAAGCTTATATCTGTAATAGAGCAAAAAGCTCATTACAATTATCATAAATACAGTTAATGCTGTAAGAACAAACATAATAAGCGACTGAATCCCTCTTCCTATAAATCTGCCCTTAGTAATTGGGGCTTGAATCAGAGGATTCTTTATTTTTTCTCTTATAAATTCATTTAGTCTGCTTTTAATGTCCTTCAATCCTTGTGTCTTCCTCTAACTGTTTTAATTATTTTTCATCTCAGCTCTGTATTTTGATGGTGAGACCTTGAATTTCTTTTTAAATACATAGCTGAAATAATTTGCATCGAGATATCCGACCTTTTCTGCTATTTCAGAGCTTTTTGCATTTGTATATACCATCATTTTTGCCGCAATATCCATGCGATAGTCTGTAAGGTATTTAATAAATGATTTTCCTGTAGCCTTTTTGAATTCTGATGAAAAATATGAATTTGATACTCCCAATGCCCGGCAGATAGTATCAAGCGAAAAATCAGCCTCCATGTATCGTTCCTTTACAATATTTTCTGCATTGGCAACAAACCGTCTTGATGTATTATTTCTCATTCGTTTCATTTTTTCACCGATGGCTGCCGATGTATATGTAACCCATATTGTAAGTGCACTTTCGTCCATTTCAGGAACAACCTCATATGGCTTTTTTATCCCGGAAAGCTCATTAAAATCTATAAAATTATTCGCACAAAATCTGTAAAATGATCCTATCATCTCCATAATCTCAAGATTATATTGATTTATTGTCTCTGCGTTTTCATATAATTTCCTGACTTCTTTTTTTGCTGCTTCCTCTATTTTATCAATATTGCCTATATGGATCGCCTTAAACAAATCATGCATTCCGTTGTTTTCATTTCGAAAAGCCTTTCCGTCTCCTTCCTCCTTGAAAACGATCTCTCCGATATTTATTGCTCTTTTCGTTCCATATAAAACCCTGTAGGATATAGCCTCTCTTGCTCCGCTGTACGATGAATTTATATTAAACAGATCATCGCAGACTCTTCCTATTCCTGCCGTAACAACAGCACCCATAACTCTATATGCCCATTTGCAGAATTTGTTGCATAGATCCGTAAGCTCTGACAGCTTTTTCTCACTTTCAAGCTCAACTATAAGTACTGTATTTCCAAGATATATAAACTCCTGACACCTTATATTCTTTACAATTCTTTCCTTTATCTCTCTCTCAACAGACATAGATAAAAGTAATGAATCCATCCCGTCAGGCACATTTGTTTCCGATGTATGAAATTCCACACAGCAAAAAAGAGGACCGCTTATGTCTACTTTATAGGCCTTTGTAAATTTGTCGTATTCCTCTCTCGTGCTTCTTCCTTCTATTAATGAGACAAACAAATTAGCCCTAAGTGCCGGCAGAACATCCTCAAAATAGCTCTTCAGCTTTTTAACATTTAATTTTTCTTCTCTTTCCTTATCAAGTGTTTCTTTAAGGCGAGTAAGACAGCTTGTCAACTCTGCTGCGCTTATTGGTTTCAAAATATATTCATTAATTTCAAGATGTACTGCCTCTTTTGCATATTCAAATTCATCGAAGCCTGTACATATCATTATGTGAATATTTGGATATTCGTTATTTAACTGCTTCGACAGCTCCAAACCATCCATATACGGCATTTTTATATCTGTCAAAACAACATCAGGCTGGAGAGTTTCTGCTATTTCCAGTGCTTTAACTCCGTTTGTAGCGCTTCCGACAACTTCAAACCCAAGATCATTCCATTTGATCTTCTGCCGGATCGACTCTATTACATCTGCTTCATCATCAACTAATATAACCTTATATAGCTCCATAGCATTTCCTTTGCTATAACCGAAAATTCCTGTAACTTATTATGGCCGCCCCTTTCATCAAAAGATGGTGAGCAGGGCGACCATAAACTTCATGTTTACCTGCGTAAACATATAACTATTTATTACTTTTTCTGTACATACTTCAGACAGTCAAGTGTAACTGCTGCAAGAATGATTATACCTTCGAATATGAACTGAAGGTTTGTGTCTATACCTAGTATTGTAAGCGAATATGTAAGAGCTGTAAATATCAAAACACCTGTTACAACACCGGATATCTTTCCGATACCACCTGTAAATGAAACTCCACCTACTACACAGGCAGCGATAGCATCCATATCCCAGCCTTGTCCGTATGCAGCACTACCTGAACCAACCATTCGGTTACATTCCAGCCATGCACCGCATCCATAAAGAATTCCGGCAAGTATAAATGCTCCGAGAGTTACCTTGAAAACAGAAATACCTGATACTGCTGCAGCCTCTGGATTTCCGCCTACTGCATAAAGGTTCTTTCCGAATATTGTTTTATTCCAAATAAACCATACAATTGCTATAGCTGCTACTGCCCAAAGTATTATAGTTGGGAATTTTCCTATCTGAGGAATAAATGTATCCGGTATTGCAGAGTCGATCGCACCAAATGAAACACCCTTTGTAGCATATGTTACAAGACCAAAAATGATAAGCATGTTAGCCATAGTTGAAATAAACGGATGCATCTTAAACTTTGCCATAAAGAATCCGGCAAGCATCGCAAATGCTGTTGTAAGTATTACACAGACTACTAAAGCTAATATTGCTTTTCCGACTACAGGCAGTCCTGAAAAATCAAATACATATCCAAATACACTTCCTGTATTGATTCCGTTATGCATTATGATGGTAGCAGTAACCATACCCATACCTACCATACGTCCAACAGAAAGATCTGTACCTGTTAAGAGGATCAGTCCTGCAACGCCAAGTGCAAGGAACATTCTTGGTGAAGCCTGCTGAAGGATGTTAAGTACATTGGTAAGTGTAAGAAGCTGAGTATTCTTTACAACCGGAGTTATAATACATAATCCGATAAAAATAAGAATGATTACGATATACAATCCGTTTTTGTAAAGAAACTGTGACATATTGAATGTATATTTATAATTTTCCCTGCTCTGCGCACGCTTCTGTGAAAATGTAAATTTTGACATTCTCAAAAGATCTATCAAATGATATTTGTGCATGAAAGCTTCATGCTTTATATCCTTAATACGCTGCAGCTTTGATTCATGCATCATCTGTGCATCGTAAAGTCTGTTCTTAACCAGATTTTTCTCTATTTTTATTTCTTCGGCATCCTTAAGCTTTGCAAGCTTTTCTGCATGCTCGGCTTCAATTTTTGTTTTAGCCTTTATGTAATTATCATTTTCAGCGGCCTTTGCTGCTTCACAGCTCTTTACGATCTTATCATAGTAATCCGAATTATAATGCTGATTAAGATATCCCTCCGCATCAGCTATAAGTCTGGATACTTCCGGCTTATTTGCCGCCTCAACTTCCTTTGCTTTTTGCAGCTGCAATCTGCTGTTCTCGATAATTTTGTTCTTTTGCTCTTTAGAAAGATTTTTATCCTCTTTTGTGATTGCTATCTGATTCTTCAGATCATTTACTTTATCAGACCCATCGACACGCAGTGCATCGATCTGAGTTTGTATTTTTCCAACATATTCATCAATCGGCTGTAAAAGCTTTTCTCTTTCAGTCGAATGAATTACGCCGTTATCTGCCATATTAACACTCCTCCCCTACAAATACTTAGCACTGAGTCTCAACAATTCTTCCTGGTTTGTCTCTTTTGTATTTACTATGCCTGCTAATCTTCCGTTCGACATAACACCGATCCTGTTTGTAATTCCTAAGATCTCCGGCATCTCAGATGAGACAACTATTATTGTTTTTCCCTGCTTAGCCATATTGATTATAAGTTCGTAGATTTCATATTTCGCACCAACATCGATTCCTCTTGTCGGATCATCCATCATGAATACATTTGGTGCTCTGTCAAGCCATTTTCCGAAGATAACCTTTTGCTGGTTTCCTCCGGAAAGATTTGAGATCATATCATCAGCTCCCATACATTTCGTACGCATGATCCTGATCTTTTCTGTTGTAGAACGAACCATTCTGTCATGAGACAATGCAATACCGTTTTTATAACGCTTTAAGTTTGCAATTGTAGTATTAAATGTAAGATCTGCCTTTAGGAAAAGGCCATTTGCTTTTCTTTCTTCTGTTATAAGAGCAAAACCATGCGCCATAGCATCCTTAGGAGATGAAAAATTCATTATTTTTCCATTGTAGACTATATTGCCCTCTGCTCTTGTTCGTATTCCGAAAATAGTTTCAAGAAGCTCTGTTCTTCCTGCTCCTACAAGCCCGTAAAATCCAAATATCTCTCCTTTTCTTATATCAAAGGATATATTGGATAGTTTTGGTGCATATTTGGTTGAAAGATCCTGCACAGATAAAACAACCTCACCCGGTTCATTATCTACCGGAGGAAATCTGTTTTCGAGTGAACGTCCAACCATTGCAGCTATAAGCTCATTCATATTTGTATCCTTAGCTGCCTTTGTCATTACAAGATTTCCGTCTCGAAGTACCGAAACCTCATCACATATATTGAAAACCTCATCCATTTTATGAGAAATATATATGAGCGAAATACCCTGTGATTTCAGCTGCCTCATCATTTGAAAAAGCTTTTCAACCTCAGGTGCGGTAAGTGAGGATGTCGGCTCATCAAGTACGATTACCTTTGAATGATACGAAATAGCCTTTGCGATTTCACACATCTGTCGCTGCGATACCGACATATTTTTCATCGGCTGTGTAAGGCTTACTGTAATTCCCAATTTTCTAAATAATTCGGAGGTTTCCTTTTTCATTCTTCCTTCATCTACTACACCGAATGAATTTTTAGGATATCTTCCGAGAAACATATTGTCTACAACGCTTCGCTCAAGGCACTGGTTTAATTCCTGATGAACCATTGCAACACCATTTTCCAGTGCATCCTTAGGTCCTGAAAAGTTAACCTCTCGTCCATCTAATATAATTGTCCCTTCATCCTTCTGATAGGTTCCGAAGAGACATTTCATCATTGTCGATTTTCCGGCACCGTTTTCACCCATGAGTCCCATAATAGATCCGGGCTTTACATTCATGCTAATGTGCTTTAGGACCTTGTTCCTGCCGAATGATTTGCTCATGCCATTAATCGATAAGATGTATTTATTCTTATCCTCTGCCATAGCCTTTATCTTCCTTTTCTTAGAGAAAGAAGGGTATCAAATCTGATACCCCTCTGTATTACATAATTGCTATCTTTCCAAATTTGTAACCTGTGGTTACTGGCATCCTATTGAGAAAGAAGTGAAGTATATGCT